>NZ_AP019735.1:3000000-3301347 GCF_006542665.1 Alistipes communis | reverse complement strand
CAGTGGAGGTCGCGCGAGATGCTGACCGACGAGGTGGTCAGCTTGTTCTCCTTGATGTCGTAACCGCCCTGGAACGTGATGCCCATCTTGGGCGTGAGGTTGACGCTGCCGTTGAACCCGATGTTCTGCGTGATGTTCTTGCGGTAGCCCGTCGTACCGTTGTTGACGTAGTTGATCGAGTAGGAGACCGTGTAGTTGAAGCCGAGGTTCCACGGCAGCGAGAAGTCGTAGTACGACTGCGCCATGTACTGCCTTCGCAGCACAGGGTCGAGGATGCCGTAGGGGTCGTAGAAGGGGTTGGCGTATTCGGGCGGGACGCTGTTGATGTCGTTGATCGCGGGCGTGGAGTTATCCTGCCGCGATTTGAAGGTATAACCGAACGACCAGCCCGTCGAAACGATACGTCCCGGAAAGAAGAGTTTGTCGATGCGCCGTCCTTCGGGGGTGACCCTGTACGGGTCGAGCGTGGCGTTGAGCTGGATGCCGAAGTTCGTGCCGAAGACCGTCGTGCGGAACTGGATGGGAATGGTCGAGAGCTTCATCGAGTCGGCCAGGAAGTTGTACGAGGCGCTGACCGACAGGTTGTCGATCAGCTTGATCTTCTTGATGCCCGACGTGTCGCGCTTGGAGAGCACCTTCATCTCGAGCGTCTGCGACAGCGAGAAGTTCATCGACATGCTGCGGCCCGAACTGGGAACGCCGTAGGCATTGTCGGCGAAGGGCGAATAGACCTGGAACTTGCCGGTGGAATCGGTCTGTACGGTTTTGTAGTAGCCGTATTTCTGATCCGAGAAGTCGGGGGCGTACGAAAAGCCGAACGACGGGGTGAGCGTGTGCCGGATCGCCTGTATCTTGCTGGTCTTTTTCTTGAACTGATACATGCCGTAGAGCGTCGTCGAGGCGCTCACCGAGGTGGTGTAGTTGTAGAGCCGATAGAATCCGTATTCGGGATCGAGGTAGCGCACTTCGTTGGTCACGGGACTCCATTCGCGCTCCTGCTTCTTGAAATACCACTTCTCGGTATAGTTGAACGACGGCGAGACGTTGATGTAGTTGAAGAGGTTGAACGAGGCCGTGACGGGTATCGAGTGCTCGATGCCGTTGCGCATGTTTTCGAGCGTCTGTTTGGTGAAGACCTCCGACTCGGTCGTGGAGACGGTGTTGGTCATCTTGCCCGTATACTGCATCGAAATCTTCTCGTACCACCGTGCCTTGCCCTGCGCCTCGCGCCGTTTGAAGGGGTAGAAGCGCGAGACGTTGAAGACGATGTTGGGCAGCGTCATCGAGATCGTGGAGTTCTGCGAGTTCTGCGACACGGCCATGTTCATCGAGAGCGAGAAAGGGGTTCCCGCCCAGTTCTTCGAGTAGGAGATCGTCGAGTTGGTCTGCGTCTGGAGAATGTCGTTGAGCGTCGTGGCCGCGTATTTGGAGTAACCGCTCGTGGCGAAGTTGACCGATGCGGAGAAGGTGGAGCCCGGGTTGGCCTTCGGATCCTGCGAGTGCGTCCATTGCAGGCGGAAGGTGTTCTGTTTGAGGAAGTCGGGTTCGCCCTTCTCGCCGGTGCGGATGCTCGAGAACTGGGCGTTGAGGTTGCCCGTGTACTTGTAGCGTTTGATGTAGCGCGATGCGGCGGCTCCCTCCCACGATCCGAGCGTGTAGATGCCCGCCGTGAGGGCGAGGTCCATGTGTTGGCTGAGGGTGAAGTAGTAACCGAAATCGCGGAAGAAGAAGCCGCGCTGGCCGTCCTCGCCGTAGGTCGGCATCAGGAATCCCGACTTGGGGCCCGAACTGATCGGGAAGAAGCCCTCCGGAATACCGAGGAAATAGATCGGTACGTCCTCCATGACCAGGTAGGCGGGGCCGGTGACCACCTTCTTGCCCGGAATCACCTTCGCCTTGGTCATGGCCAGATAGAAGTGGGGGTGATCCGTTTGGTCGCAGGTGGTGTATTTGCCGCCCTGGATGTTGATGTTGTTGTCGGGCATCTTCTTCACGCTGCCGCCGATGAGCCATCCGTCGCCCTCCTGCGTCGCCACGCCCTTGATCTTGGCCTTGCCCGACTTGAAATTGTAGGTGATGGTGTCCATCTTGTAGGGCGAGGCCGAACCTTCGGTGAATTCGGGGCGGGTGACCGTGGGCTGCCCTTCCAGCGTGTCGGGCTTCCCGTAGGCGTAAATCTCCCGGGTGTCCATGTTGACGCGCATGAAGTCGGCTTTGAGGTTCATGTCCTGGTAGTTGATGTCGCCCTCGTTGTAGATGTAGACCATCTTGTTGCGGATGTCGTAGACCAGCGAGTCGGTGTTCTTGCCGTTCATGATGTCTTCGAGGAAGGCTCCGCCCTCCTTTTTGCGGCGCGTGGTGTCGCGTTGGAGCGAATCGGACGGCACCCGCAGCGAGTCGGGCGGCAGGAGCGAATCCGCCTGCAACACGAGCGTATCGGAGACGACGGGCGGCTCCTGGGCTTCGGCGGCCTGCTTCATGCGGCGGCGTTCGCGCCGCGAGAGGCGCTGCGCCCTGCGGTCGTTGTCGGTCGATCCGCTGTCGGCAACGGCGACGTCCGTCTCTGCGGGACGTTGTATCGCGGCGTGGGGGGCAAAGCCGAAAACCATCTCCGTGAAGAGAACGACGACGAACGCCGCAGCGAGATATTTTAATGAAAATCGCTTCAAAATTCCAAAAAAATTCATACCTTTGCCGACGAGTCGGCAAAACCGCCGGAATCGGGCCTTCGTGATTGTCTGAGGCCGATTTTGCATCCGACAAAGATAGGTAAAAAATTAGAGAAACACCATAGTTAATCCCACTTTTGCCATGCGGCGTCTGGTTTTCATCATATCGCTTTGCGTATGCTTCGCACTGAGTGCGAACGGAGCCGGAGCGGAAAATATTGCGCGCGGGGTACGGGTTATCGTCATCGATGCGGGCCACGGCGGGCCGAAATTTCCCGGAGCGCACTATCGCGGAATCTACGAGAAGGATCTCAACCTGAAAGTGGCGCTCAAACTGGGCGCGCTCATCGAGCGGGAACTTCCCGAAGTGAAGGTGGTCTACACCCGCAAGACCGACAAGCAGTTTTCCGAGTCGCTGACCAAGGATTTGCAGGCGCGGGCCGACATCGCCAACAAGGCCGAGGGCGACCTGTTCTTTTCGATCCACACCAACGCGGCGCCCACCGCGGCGGCGCGGGGCGTCGAGACGCTCATCATGGGCGAAAGCCCGCTCGAACAGCGCATCAACGACGAGGTGCTCTTCGCCAACAACAAGGAGGAGTTCATCGACATGAGCGACCAGCGCACGGCGGCGATCGTGCGGGCCTATATCTCCAATCTGCGTTTTACCTACGGCGAGTACAGCGAGGCGATGGCGCGGCTGTTGGAGAAGAACTACAAGCAGGCGGGGCGGTACGTGCGCAAGACCAAACCCCAACTGCTCAAAGTACTCTATGCGACCAACATGCCGGGTGTGCTGACCGAAATCGGTTTCATGTCCAATCCCGAAGAACTGCGCTACATGTGTTCCGAGAAGGGGCAGAACGAGATCGCCCGTTCGCTGTTCAACGCCGTGAAGGACTATGTGAATTTCGTACGGGGAATGCAATTGGTCGAAGAGTGCGACGACGCCACGACGCAGGCGCCGGTCGAACCGGCGCCCGTTGTGTCCGAACCCGCTCCGCAGCCTGCGAAGGCCGCTGCTGCGAAGAAGCCGTCGAGCGGCTATACGATTCAGATTCTTGCCAGCACCAAGCGTCTGAAATCCAATGACTGGCAATTCAAGAGCTACAAGAACAAGGTGATCGAGCTGCGTTCCGCGGGCCGCTACCGTTATAAGTATTGTGTGGGTCGTTACGCGACGCAGGCCGAAGCCAAGCGTGCGCTGTCGCAGGTGAAGAAGAGCTTCGGCGACGCTTACATCGTGCGTTACGAAGGCGATGCGATCGCCCGATAAACATTCCGAATTATGAGACGAGAGGTAAAGATAGGCGTGTTCGCCGTCGTCATGCTGGGCTGCCTGTGGGGCGGCATCCGCTTTCTGAGCGGCATCGATATTTTCAGCCGCAACATTCCCTATTATGTGGCTTATCCGGAGATCAGCGGGATTCAGACCGCCACGCCCGTCACCATTCAGGGCGTGAAGGTCGGGACGGTCACCGCGATCGGCTTCGATCCTTCGGTGAGCCGCGACGTCGTGTTGCAGCTCACCGTGCGGCGCTCCTTCCGGATTCCGCGCGACTCCAAGGCGCGTATTTACAGCGACGGTTTCATGGGCGGCAAGGCGATCGCCATCGAGATGGGCGACAGCCCGCAGCTGTTGTCGAAGGGCGACACGCTCGTGGCGGCCGAGACGCGCGACATGCTGGCGGCGGCCGGAACCGAACTGGCCGACGTGAAGGAGCGTCTGACGCGGGTGATGGACAACCTGTCGGTCACGCTCGAAAGCGTCAACGCCGTGCTGAAAGACAACAAGGGAAATATCGACGGGACGCTGACGCACCTGAACTCGATTTCGGGCAATATGGACGCCGTGCTGGCGGCCGAAAAGGGCAGTTTGCGGACGGCGATCGACAACATCGGCAAGTTTTCGACCGCGCTGGGCGAGAACTCCGAGCGCTTCTCGTCGATGATCGCCAATCTGGACCGGTTCTCGCAGCAGCTGACCGAGGCCGACATCGATTCGCTGTCGCTCGGCCTGCGCACGACGCTGGGCGAATTGAATCGGACCGTGGCCCGCATCAACGAGGGGAAAGGCACGGTGGGCCGATTGATGAACGATCCGCGGCTCTACGAGTCGTTGGAGACGGCGAGCGCCAATCTGGCGGCGTTGCTCGAAGATTTGAAGGCTCACCCCAAACGGTATGTTCATTTCTCGCTCTTCGGTCGCAAGGACAAGGGCGAGAAGGTGAAAACGAAAGAGGCGGCGATCTCGGCGGGCGACTCGCTGCCGGCGGCCCGATAGCGCGGTGCTGTCGTTACAAGAGGCTATCGGACGATGATTTATCCTGCGAATTTCGAAGAGAAAATAGGTTTCGACCGCATCCGCGAGCAGGTGACGGCGCTCTGTTCCACCCCTTCGGCGAAAGCGAAGCTGGCGGAGGAGGGTTTTTCGACCTCGGCCGATGAGATCGAACGCCGCCTGTCGCTGATGAACGAAATGCGTTCGCTGCTGATGCTCGAACGCGACTTTCCCGACGGCGACTATCCCGATCCTGCGCCGCTGGTGGCTAAAATCCGGGTCGAAGGGAGTTATCTGCTCGCTGCCGAAGCGGATCAGCTGCGCAAGGCGCTCGTTACCGTCGGGGCGATCGCGGAGTTCATCCTGGGGCGGGGCGGGGCACGCTATCCGCGCCTTTGGGAGTTGAGCCGCCGCGTGACGCTCTTTCCCGAAATCGTGCGGGCGATCGACGCTATTCTCGACGACCGCGGCGAGGTGAAGGACAGCGCTTCGCCCGAATTGCAGCAGGTGCGCCGCGCCATCCGCGAACGCGAGGGGCAGGCCGCCAAGCGGTTGCAGCAGGTGTTGCAGCGCGCCAAGCAAGCCGGTATCGTCGATGCCGACGCCGTGCTGTCGGTGCGTGACGGGCGGTCGGTGATTCCCGTCGCAGCGGCCAATAAACGCAAATTGCAGGGTTTCATCCACGACGAGTCGGCCACGGGCCGGACGTTCTATGTCGAGCCGGTCGAGGTGGTCGAGATCAACAACGAGCTCAAAGAGTTGGAGTATGCCGAGCGGCGCGAGGTAGTCAAGGTGCTGAGCGCCTTCACCGAGTCGATCCGTCCCGATGCGGAGGCGATCGCCGATGCGGGCGACTACCTTTCGTCTGTCGACATGATTCGCGCCAAGGCGCGCTGGGCGCTTGCCAACGACGCCGGCAAGCCGATCCTTTCGACGGACGACCGGCTGGAACTGCGCACGGCGCGCCATCCGCTGTTGCAGCAGACGCTGCGGGCGCAGGGCCGCGAGGTCGTGCCGCTCGATCTTGCGCTGGACCGCCGCAAACATATCCTCGTGATTTCGGGCCCCAACGCGGGCGGCAAGTCGGTCTGCCTGAAAACGACGGGACTCATGCAGTACCTGTTCCAGTGCGGCTATCCCGTTCCGGCATCGGAGGTCTCGGAGCTGCCCGTCTTCCGGTCGATCTTCATCGACATCGGCGACGAACAGTCGATCGACGACGACCTGTCGACCTATTCGTCGCACCTGCGCAACATGAAAAACATGCTGGCCGGCGCCTCCGACCGCACGCTGGTGCTCATCGACGAGTTCGGTTCGGGTACCGAGCCGACGATCGGCGGCGCCATCGCCGAGGCGATTCTCGAACGGCTGCTCGAACGCGGCTGTTACGGGGTCGTGACGACGCACTACGCCAACATCAAATATTTCGCCTCGAACGCCGAAGGGGTCGCCAACGGCGCGATGCTCTTCGACGTGCAGCGGATCCGTCCGCTGTTCAAACTCGAAATCGGCAAGCCCGGCAGTTCGTTCGCCGTGGAGATCGCCCGCAAGATCGGCCTTCCGGAGGAGATCATCCGTGCGGCGAGCGACAAGGCGGGTTCGGATCATATCAACCTCGAACGGCAGCTGCGCGAGATCGCCCGCGACAAACGCTACTGGGAGCAGAAGCGCGACCGCATCCGCCTGACCGACCGCAAGATCGAGGAGCTGGAACAGAGCTATGCCGCGCAACTGGCGCGTATCCGTCAGGAGCGGAGCGAGATTCTGCGTGCGGCCAAGGCCGAAGCGCGGGAGTTAATGGCTGAGGCCAACCGTCGCATCGAGCAGACGATCAAGGAGATCCGCGAGGCGCAGGCCGAGCGTGAAATGACGCGGTTCATCCGGCGCGATCTCGACGCCTTCAAGGAGCGGGTCGAGCAGGCGGATGCCGTCGACACGGAGAAGGCGGCCCGCATCGAACGCGAAATGGAGAAGTTGCGGCGCCGCCGCGAACGCCGCGAGGAGCGTCGCCGCCAGCCCGTTGCGGCGGGCGACGCGCAGCCCGTCGTCGCGCCGCCGCGCGAAATCGAGGTCGGCTCGAAGGTGGTGCTTGAAGGGCAGCAGACGCCCGGCGTGGTGCAGTCGCTCAAAGGCGACAAGGTGCAGGTGGCCTTCGGCCAGTTGTTGACGACGGTCGATCGCAAACGTTTGCGCGTGGTGTCGAACAGTGAATACCGCGAGGCGACGCGTCCCGTGACGGCGCGTACGGTGGTGTCGGTCGACGTGGCGGCGCGAAAACTCAATTTCAAGGATCATATCGACGTGCGGGGGATGCGTGCTTCGGAAGCGGTCGAGGCCGTGCAGAACTTCATCGACGATGCGCTGATGGTGGGTGTCGGTTCGGTGACGATCCTCCACGGCAAGGGGACGGGGGCGCTCAAAGAGGAGATCCGCCGTTACCTGCGCACGGTGCCGGACATCGCCGGCGTCGCCGACGAACATGCCGACCGCGGCGGCGCGGGCATTACGGTCGTCACGTTCGGGAGCGAATGAGCCGTGCGGACGGGATGCCGACGGCGGAGCGGCCGTACGGTCGTCTCCGGCGGACAGAGAGAGAAACGGAGGAAAGATGAACTATACGTTAAGCGAAATAGCCCGTATCTGCGGGGGAACCTTCACCGGTGAGAACCGGCGCGTGACGGAGGTGGTGACCGACAGCCGGAGTTGCGGTATGCCGGCTGCGCCGCTCTTCGTCGCAATGTGCGGCGCGCGGCACGATTCGCACGATTTCGTCGACGGGATGTATGCCCGCGGTGTGCGGGCGTTTCTGGTCGAACGTCCGCTCGACGAGCGCGACGGGGCGGGGTATGTCGTCGTCGGCAATGCGATCGACGCCCTGCAACGGCTGGCCGCCGACTGGCGCCGCCGTTTCGGCGGTACGGTGGTGGGGATCACCGGTTCGAACGGCAAGACGGTCGTCAAGGAGTGGATCGCCCAGACGGCGCCCGACGGCGTGAAGCTGTTCCGCTCGCCGCGCAGCTACAATTCGCAGCTGGGTGCGGCGTTGTCGCTGCTGATGATCGAGGGCGACGAACGGTTCGCGCTGATCGAGGCGGGTATCTCGCAGCCGGGCGAAATGGCCCGGCTGGAACGGATGATCTCCCCCGACGTCGTGCTTTTCACTTCGCTGGGCGACGCGCATCAGGAGCATTTCGCGTCGGTGGAGGAGAAGTGCGCCGAGAAACTGTTGCTGGCGCTTCATGCACCGAAAATCATCTATCACAGCGCCTACGAGCCGCTGACTTCGATGCTGCGCGAGGTCTATGCCGCGGGGCACGAACTCCACGATGCGGCGGCGGAGGCGGGCGGCGGACTGGCCGACGCGGCTTCGGAGCGCAATTCGCAGCTGGTGGCGGCCTTCTGGCGGGTGGCGGGGGAGCCGGCTCCCGATTTCGGGCGGTTGCAGCGCGTTGCGATGCGGCTCGAAGTGAAAGAGGGGATCAACGACTCGCTGCTGGTCGACGACGCCTACAATTCCGACATCAATTCGCTGGCCATCGCGCTGGACTATCTGCACGGCGTGGCGGCGGGACGGCCCACGACGCTGATCCTGTCCGACATCCTGCAAAGCGGTATGGACGACGACGAACTCTATGCGCGCGTGGCGGCGATGGTCGCGGCGGCGGGCGTGGGGCGATTCGTCGGCATCGGCCCGAAGTTGCAGGCGCAGGCGGAGCGTTTCGTCTGCGACAAGGCCTTCTATGCCTCGACCGACGACTATCTGCGGCGCATCGACCGCGCCGACATCGCGGGACGCGCCGTGTTGCTCAAAGGCAACCGCGACAGCCGGTTCGAGAAGCTGGAACATGCGCTCTCGCGCAAGAGCCACACGACGGTGCTCGAAGTCGATCTGGATGCCATGACCCACAACCTGAACTATTTCCGGTCGCATTTGCGGCCGGGCGTGCGGCTCGTGGCGATGGTCAAGGCCGCGAGCTACGGAGCCGGCGATTTCGAGGTTGCGCAGCTGTTGCAACATCAGGGCGTCGACTATCTGGCCGTGGCGTTCGCCGACGAGGGTGTGTTGTTGCGCGAGCGGGGCATCACGATGCCCGTCGTGGTACTCAACGCCGATGCCGACAGTTTCGACGCGATGGCGGCCAACCGGCTCGAACCGGAGATTTACAGCCTGCGGTCGCTCCATGAGTTCGCTGCGGCGGTCGAACGTTACGGCGAACAGCGTTATCCGATCCACGTCAAGCTCGATACGGGAATGCATCGTCTGGGCTTCGTGGAGGAGGAGTTGCCTGCGCTGCTCGATGCGCTCGCCCGTTGCGGGCGGACGGTGCGTGTGGCGAGCGTCTTCGCGCACTTCTGTACGTCGGACGATCCCGCGCAGGACGATTTCACGCGGTTGCAGATCGCGCGTTTCGACCGCATGAGCAGCCGCATCGCGGAGGCGTTGCCCTATCCCGTCCTGCGTCATACGGCCAATTCGGCCGCGATCGAGCGTTTTCCCGAAGCGCAGTACGACATGTGCCGGCTGGGGCTGGGGCTTTACGGCTTCGGATTCGAGCACAACGCGGCGCTGCGTCCCGTCTCGACGCTGCGCACCCGCATCGTGCAGATCAAGCGGCTGGCTCCGACGGAGACGGTGGGCTACGGCCGTGCGGGGGTGTTGTCGCGGCCGACGGTGACGGCCACCGTGCCGATCGGCTATGCCGACGGACTGGATCGCCATCTGGGTTGCGGTGCCTGGTCGATGCGTGTGAAGGGCCGGCCGGCGCCGATCGTGGGGCGCGTCTGCATGGACAGCTGCATGATCGACGTCACCGACATCGACGGGGTCGCCGAGGGTGACGAAGCGGTGGTCTTCTCGCCTGCGGCGGGCAATACGCCCGAGGCGATGGCCGAGGTGCTCGGCACGATTCCCTATGAAATACTCACGTCGGTCGCAGGCCGCGTGAAACGGATTTATCTCAAAGAATAGTCGTCTGTCATGCCCGGAACGCTCTACCTGATTCCCTGTCCGATCGCCGAAGAGGGCGACGTGTGGGACGTGCTGCCTGCCGCCAACCGTGCGGTGATGGCCTCGCTGGATTACTTCATCGTCGAAAATACCCGTTCGGCGCGGCGTTTTCTGTCGAAGGCGAAGTTGGGAAGGCCGATCGAGGAGTTGGAGTTCAGGGAGCTGAACGAGCATACGGTCGCAGGCTGCGAGGTGGAGGAGCTGGTGGCGCCGATTGCGGCGGGCCGTTCGGCAGGCGTCATCTCGGAGGCGGGCGTGCCGGGCGTGGCCGATCCGGGGGCGCTGGTGGTGGCGTTGTGCCACCGGCGCGGCATCCGCGTCGTGCCGCTGGTGGGCCCTTCGTCGATTCTGCTGGCGATGATGGCTTCGGGACTCAACGGGCAGTCGTTCGCCTTCAACGGCTACCTGCCCGTCAAACCCGACGAACGGGCGCGGGCGATCCGCGCTTTCGAGCGGCGCGCCCGCGAGGGACAGGCGCAGCTCTTCATCGAGACGCCTTACCGCAACGTGAAGCTGGCCGAACAACTCTTGCAGCTCTGCGCGCCGCAGACGATGCTGACCGTCGCCTGCGACCTTACCGCACCGGGGGAGACGATCCTCACGCGCAGCGTCGCCGACTGGCGGCGGTCGCGGCTGCCGGAGCTGAACAGGCGTCCGGCGATCTTCATTCTGGGGTAGCCGGCGCTTGGTATACAATTTGCGCGATAGAGAAGAACCGAAATACAAAACAAAGAGATATGAAAAAGGAAGAGATTTACAATGAGGCGATTGGCGGTGACGAGGGCTTTGCTCCGGGCGAAGGATACCCTTCGTGCGACGGCCAGCCGTGCGCCAATGTGTCAGGCGACGACGGCGTGGCTACTGACACAATGACAGACGCGACGCCGACGGGCGACGAGGGACCGTCGGACGGTGCCGCTTCGGGCGAGACCGGCGAGGAGTCGGGTGTCGAAGCGGGCGGCAGCGAGCAGCTGGCGCCCGAATTGGAGCGTCGGATCGCCGAATGGCAGGACAAATACCTGCGTTTGCAGGCCGAATTCGACAACTATCGCAAGCGTACGCTGCGCGAGAAGATGGAGTTGGTCGAACGGGGCGGGGCGGACGTAATCAAGGCGATGCTGCCCGTGGCCGACGATATGGATCGTGCGGTGGAGGCGATGGCGGGAAGCGACGACATCGAGGCGCTGCGCGCAGGCGTCGGGTTGATCGCGCAGAAGTTTCACGAAGTGCTCCGCTCGTGCGGCGTGAGCGAGATCGAAGCCAAGGGGCTCGAACTGGACACCGATCACCACGAGGCGGTGGCGCGATTTCAGGCCGGCGAAGAGCAGCGCGGCAAGATTGTCGACGTGGTGCAGAAAGGCTATCGGTTGCGTGACAAGGTGCTTCGTTTCGCGAAGGTCGTCGTAGGCGAGTAGGCCGCGCCGTCGAAACTGGATAAATGAAGAATGGAATCGGGGTAGAATCCGAAGATTATGGCAGAAAAACGCGATTATTACGAGGTGTTGGGCGTCGGGAAGAACGCCAACGCCGATGAGATAAAGAAGGCCTACCGCAAGGCGGCCATCAAGTATCATCCCGACAAGAATCCGGGAGACAAGGAGGCCGAGGAGAAATTCAAGGAGGCCGCCGAGGCATACGACGTGTTGTCGAACCCCGACAAGCGCGCCCGTTACGACCAGTTCGGTCATGCGGGAATGAGCGGTGCGGCGGGTGCCGGCGGCGGATTCGGCGGCTTTTCGGGCGGCGGATTCTCGATGGAGGACATCTTCTCGCAGTTCGGCGATATTTTCGGCGGTCATTTCAGCGGCGGCTTTTCGGGCTTTTCGGGGAGCGGCCGCGGGCAGCGCAGCCAGCGGGTCAACAAGGGTTCCGATCTGCGCGTGCGCGTGAAACTGACGTTGGCCGAAATCGCCAAAGGAACCACCAAGAAGCTCAAGATTTCGAAGCTCGTCGCCTGCGACAAATGCGGCGGATCGGGCGCCAAGGATTCCAACGCCTATTCGACCTGCCCGACTTGTAACGGATCGGGGTACGTGACCCGCGTGGAGAATACCTTTTTCGGACGGATGCAGACGCAGAGCGTCTGCCCTACCTGCGGCGGTACGGGCAAGGTCATCACCTCCAAGTGCGACAAGTGCGGCGGCGAAGGCGTCGTGCGCGGCGAGGAGGTCGTCGAGATACGCATTCCGGCCGGCGTGGGCGAAGGAATGGTGCTGACCGTTGCCGGCAAAGGCAATGCCGCGCGTCAGGGCGGCGTGAACGGCGATCTGCTGGTAGTGATCGACGAGGAGCGCAACCCCGAACTGGTACGCGACGGCAACGATCTGATCCACAACCTCAATATTACCGTTCCGACGGCATTGCTCGGCGGTTCGGTGGAGATTCCTACGGTCGACGGCCGTGTGAAGATCAAGATCGACCCCGGTACGCACGCCGGCAAGGTCCTCCGTCTGCGCGGGAAGGGACTGCCCGACGTCAACGGCTACGGGACGGGCGATTTGCTGGTGGTAGTCGACATCACCGTTCCGGCCAAACTCTCCGCCGAGGAGAAGCGCCTTGTCGAACAGTTGGCCGGGCAACCGTCGTTCGCAAAGGCGGAATCGGTCAAGAACCAGAACATCTTCGAGCGGATGAAGAACTTTTTCCAGTAAAAATTCGTAACTTCGCCCAAAACACGAGTCGCCATGTTAGGTTTTTCGCCCTTTAAGAAACACGCCAACAAGTTCAACTATATTCCGCGTTACTACGATCCCGAAGAGGAGCGTCGGGCGCAGCGTCGTGCCGAGCTGCTCGGCGAGAGTCCCGAGCATGCCAAGCACGAGTATGTGCCCGGGCAGTATGTGCGCACGGCCCGCACGGCGCGTGCCGCACGGCGCGAGGCGGAGCGCAGCACGCGTTCGAAGCGGCGTTTCGGTGTGCTGCTCACGGGCATCGTGGTGCTTTTGCTCTTCTTCGTGGTGATCTATCCCAAGTTGACGTCGATGATGCGGCGGGGTGTGGCGCCGGCTGTCCCGGCTGCGGTCGAATCGCGGGCTGCCGTCTCCGACCTCGACCAGTCGGGCATCAGCGACGTGGAGTGGCAGCAGATGCCGATCACGGTGGTACCTAACGACTACGAGGGGCGATAGGAGCGTATGGCCGACCGAATCAAACTCCTGCCCGACGTCGTAGCCAACCAGATCGCCGCAGGCGAAGTGGTCAACCGTCCGTCGTCGGTGGTGAAGGAGATGATGGAGAATGCGATCGACGCCGGTGCGCATACCGTGACGGTCAATGCGCGCGACGGCGGCCGCGAGTTGATCCAGATCGTCGACGACGGATGCGGCATGTCGCCGATGGATGCCCGCATGGCCTTCGACCGTCATGCCACGAGCAAGATCGCTTCGGTCGAGGACATCTATGCGCTCCATACGTTCGGTTTCCGCGGCGAGGCGCTCGCTTCGATCGCGGCCGTCGCACAGGTCGAACTGCGCACGCGGCAGGAGGGCGACGAGGTGGGTACGCAGACGTCGGTCAACGGCGGCAAGTTCCAGAGCCAGGAGCCGGTGATGTGTCCCGCGGGATCGCAGTTCTACGTGCGCAACCTGTTTTACAACGTACCGGCGCGACGGCGGTTTTTGGAGAAGAGCACCGCGTCTTCGAAACAGATCAAGGCCGAATTCCAGCGCGTGGCGCTGTGCAATCCCGCCGTGGCGTTCGAGTTGTACGACAATGATGTTCCCGTATACCGTCTGCAACCGACTTCGCTGGCCGGGCGGATCGTCGACGTGGTGGGTCGCCATATCAAACCCAATCTGCTGGAGGTTGCGGCCGACACGTCGATCGTTCGTGTCGACGGGTTCGTGGGGCGTCCGGCGGCGGCCAAAAAGAGCAATGCCGAGCAGTACTTCTTCGTCAACGGACGCTATTTCAGCGACCAGTACTTGCGCAAGGCGGTGCTGAAAGCTTATGAAAAGCTGATTCCCGATACCTGTTTCCCCTCCTATTTCCTCTTCCTTACGATCGACCCCGAACGGATCGACGTCAATGTCCATCCCCAGAAAATCGAGGTGAAGTTCGACGACAAGGAGGCCGTGTGGGAGATCATCCACGCCGCCGTGCGCAACACGCTGGGCAAGACCGGCGCCGTGCCGATGATGGATTTCACGGCCGAGGGGCGCATCGAGATTCCCGTGGCGCGGCAGGGCGCCGTCTACGACGAACCGGCGGCGATGGTCAACGAACATTACAATCCCTTTGCCGAGGGGTATGTCGCCGAAGGGGCCGATGAGCAGTGCGGGGATGTCGAGGAGTTCCCCGGCGAGGATTTCACGGAGTTTCCGGGGCCGACACCCCGCGGCGGCCGTCCGGCCGCAGGAGGGGATGTCGGGGCGTCGCGCAGAGGTGCGGCGCCGCACCCTGCGTTCGATCCGGTGGGGGAATATCTCCTTTCCGATCGGGAGGGTGGGTACGACGAGGTGCCCTCGTCGGCGGTCGCGCCGGACGATGCAGCCGTCCCGTTCGCGGGAATGGCCGACGTGCCGTCGTCGCTGGGCGGCGGAGCGGTCGTCGCGGAGGACGACGCGCAGCGGAGCGTGCTGGAATACGTCTCTTCGGAGGATGCGGCCGTACAACAGCGGTTGATCGAGACGCCTGCGGCGGAGTTCCGCGGCGTGACGCCGGTGGCGCCCGGATACGTCGTGGCGATGCTGGGCGGTGTGCTCGTGGTCGTCGATTTGAAGCGGGCGCAGGAGCGGCTGCTTTACGAATACTATCTGTTGATGCTCACCAACGGCTCGGCCGTGAGCGAGCAGTTGCTGTTCCCCGAACGGCTGGTGCTATCGCACGACGAATACGAGTTGCTCGGCCAGTATGCCGCCGAGTTCGCCGCCGTCGGATTCGACATCGAACGCGTGGGCGACGGGGCGATAGACGTGAAGGGGACGCCGGCCGATATGCCGTCGGATACGATCGACGAGCTGATTTACCAGCTGTTGCAGACCTTTGCGCATGTATCGGCGGCCGACCTGCGCAGACAGCGGATCGCCGCCGAACTGGCCCGCAGCGGGGCGCGTCCCATGGGGAGCTGTACTTCGCAGGAGGAGGCCGAGCGGCTGCTCGAACGATTGCAGGAGGCGGGCGACCGCTGTTTCTCGCCTGCGGGGAAGCCGATTCTGGCCGAAATCACGCTCGACGAGTTGCGTGCGAAACTTCGGTAGAATATGCGCCGTTTGCGGGAAAAACGCTACCTTTGTGAACGAATAGGCGACGTCGGAGGATGTGTCCGATGTCCGTAAAACAACGAAAAACAATGAACAGCAGTTATTTCTCGACGCCTCCGGTGGTGAAGAACCTGATAATCATCAACTGCCTCGCGTTTTTGGGAGTCTGGCTCATCCCCTCGCTCAATCAGTTTATGGGACAGTACGGCGTGCTCTACTGGTTCGGGAGCCCCTATTACCACTCCTACCAGTTCGTCACCTACATGTTTCTTCATGCCAGCCTGGAACATCTGTTTTTCAATATGTTCGCACTGTGGATGTTCGGCCGTACGCTGGAATACGCGCTCGGCTCGAAGCGCTTTCTGATTTACTACATGGTCTGCGGCGTGGGGGCCGCGCTGGTGCAGATGGGAGTGGCGGGGCTGACGGGCGAGTTCGGCATTCAGTTGCTGGGAGCATCGGGCGCCGTAATGGGATTGCTGTTGGCTTTCGGTGTGCTGTGGCCCAATTCGATCATCATGCTGCTTATCCCGCCCATTCCGCTCAAAGCCAAGTGGTTCGTTATTATCTATGCGGCGATCGAACTGTTGTTGGGATGGACCGGACGCGATCCCGGAGTTGCGCATTTCGCCCATATCGGCGGTATGCTGTGGGGACTGGGACTGCTCTATTACTGGCGCCGCAAGGGAATCATCCGTTTCTGATTCGGAGCCATGGAGCGCTGGGTATACGATTCCGACAGCGGCCGTCCCGGCCGGCAGCGCGGCCTCTTCGTCTGGCTGCTCGACGCGGCATTCGCGGTGGTGACGGCGCTGGTGGCGCTGCTGTTGCTCTTCATGTATCTGGCGCCCTATGTTTCGCCCGATGCGTCGTGGGTCTTTTCCGTGCTGGGGCTCGTCGCGCCGGTGATCTATGTATCGGGGCTCGTGCTCTTCCTCTACTGGGTGATCCGCTGGCGGTGGGGCTATGCTTCGCCGATGCTCGTGCTGCTGCTCCTGGGGGTGCCGAAAATATCGCTTTATTATAAGATCGATACGCTGCGCCACTACGGTGAACCGGTCTACGACCGCTCGGCGTTGAAGGTCATGGCCTACAACGTGCGGATGTTCTACGGCGACGACGGCAGGAGCACGGTCGATTCGCTGGCGGCGTTCGTGAACCGATACGATCCCGATATTCTCTGTATCGAGGAGTTCAGCGACCTGGCACGCGGTGCGACGATGCGTTTCGATTCGCTGATCGCCCCGGGATACCGTCGGGCGGTCTATTCGCGCGACGGCGAGGGGACGGCCGGCGTCGCGCTTGCCGTCTATTCGAAACTGCGTATCCTCGCTTCGGGCGCCGTCGACTGTGTCAACGATGTCGATACGACCCGTGCGACGGCCGTCTGGGCCGATCTGCGCCTCGACCGCGATACGGTGCGTGTCTTCTGCAACCACCTGCGTTCGACCCATATCAAATCTTCCGACAGCGACTACCTGATGAACTACCGTTTTCTGACCGATACGGCCAGCCACGAGAAACTGCACAGCATCCTGAGCCGTCTGCGTTACAACAGCATCTCGCGTTCGCATCAGGTCGACTCGCTGTCGCAGCTGATCGCGGCCACACCCCACGCACGTATCGTGTGCGGCGATTTCAACGATACGCCCCTGTCCTACACCTACCGCCTCATGTCGCGCGGATTGCAGGATGCTTTCCGCGAGAAGGGACGGGGATTCTCGCATACCTATCGGGGATTCTACAATACGTTCCGCATCGACTACGTGCTGGTTTCCGACGATTTCGAGGTGCTTTCGTACGAGGTGCCGTCCGTCGAGTTTTCGGATCACCACCCCGTTTTCGTCCGGCTCAAATACAATTCGCAACGACAATGATACTGGATTCGCTCGAAAACCGTGCGCGTTACTACGCACTCAATCCCCGCCTCGAAAAGGCGTTCGACTACCTGCTCTCCACCGATCTCGGCGCGTTGCCGGCGGGCCGGCACGCGATCGACGGCGACGATGTCTTCATCAACGTGATGGACGTCGATCTGAAACGACCGGCCGACGCCAAGCTGGAAATTCATGACCGTTACCTCGACATTCAGGTGCTCGTAAGGGGCGAACGCGAGGCCTTCGGGTGGAGCCAGCGCGACCGTGTGACCCGTCCGCTCGGCGCGTTCGACGTGCAGAAGGACATCCGGTTTTACGACGACGTGCCGCAGACCTACTACGAGGTGACGCCCGGCCAGTTCACGCTGCTTTTTCCCGAAGATGCGCACGCCCCGATGGTGGGCGAGGGGACGATCCGCAAGGTGATCGTCAAGGTGCGCGTCTGAGGTTCCCGGGGCCGTTCGGCTCCGGACGATTCCCTGTTTTATGGCCGGCTGGAATCTGTGGCACGGGTGCCGCAAAGTGAGCGAGGGATGCCGTCGCTGCTATGTCTACCGTCAGGATGCGCGGTGGGAGCAGGATGCTTCGCAGGTGCGCAGGACGGCGGCCTTCGACCTTCCCGTGCGGCGCGACCGGACGGGACGTTACAAGATTCCTCCCGGCCAGACGGTCTATACCTGTTTCACCTCCGATTTTTTCATCGAGGAGGCCGACGCGTGGCGCGGCGAAGCGTGGGCGATGATCCGCGAGCGGAGCGACTGTACCTTCCTGATGATTACCAAGCGCATCGATCGCGTCGCGGCCTGCCTGCCGGCGGACTGGGGCGAAGGCTGGCCGCACGTGGTGCTGTGCTGTACCTGCGAGACGCAGGAGCGCGCCGACTATCGGCTGCCGATCTACCTCTCGCTGCCGTTGTGCCGCCGCGAGGTGATCTGCGAACCGCTGCTCGAACGCCTCGACCTGAGCCGCTACCTCGCCGAGGGGCGGATCGATTCGGTGTCGTGCGGGGGCGAGTCGGGCGATGACGCGCGTGTGTGCGATTTCGATTGGGTACTCGACCTGAGGCGACAGTGCGTCGATGCGGGTGTCGCGTTCCGCTTCCGGCAGACCGGTGCGCGGCTGCGCAAGGAGGGGCGTATCTACCGTATTCGGCGGCAATTCCAGCATTCGCAGGCCCGCAGGGCGGGCGTGGATTTCATCGTTGAGGGCTGAATCCGCTTGTGAGAGCAATTCGCCGTACGGGTGCGGTTGCCGCCCGACGCGCGAATCGATATCTTATTGGAGCAGATATACCGCCGCCGTGCGCGAGGTGTTGTAGATGCTGATCGCGGGCGAGGTCGTGCCGTCGCCGTTGTCTGCGGGTGAAGAGAAGTGTTCGCTGCCGATGCGGGCGCGTTCGGTGCCGCCGAAACGGCGTTCGTCGGTCGAGAGGATCAACTCGTAGCGTCCGGCTTCGCGCACTCGGCAGCGGTAGTCGGGGATCGATGCTGCCGGATGCCAGTTGAAGACGAAGACGAGCCGCCCGTGCGAAAAGGCGATCGTCTGGTTGCGGTCGTCCATTTGCAGGCAGTAGGGATAGCCGTCGCGCAATATGCCGTAGCGTTTGACCAGCGCGAGCATTGCCCGGTCGAATGCCCCCAGCCACGAGTAACGCAGCAGACCGTCCTCGGCGAGCGACCACTGCCGGCGGGCGTGAGCGTAGCTCCAGCCGTTGCCTTCGCGCGGGAAGTCGATCCATTCGGGGTGTCCGAATTCGTTGCCCATGAAGTTGAGATAGGCGTCGCCGCCGGTCGAGACGGTCATTAGCCGGATCATCTTGTGCAGCGCCATGCCGCGGTCGATCGTGAGGTTTTCCGACGCACGATCCATGTGGGTGTACATCTCCTTGTCCATGAGCCGGAAGGCGATCGTCTTGTCGCCCACGAGGGCCTGGTCGTGCGATTCGGCGTAGGCGACGGTCTTGACGCCCGGCAGGCGGTCGGTCATCACCGACCACATCTCGCGGATGTCCCACTGTTCGTCGGGTACCTCTTCGATCTGCTTGATCCAGTAGTCGGGAATCGCCATGCCGAGCCGGTAGTCGAACCCGACGCCTCCCTCCTCCTGCGGGAAGCAGATGCCCGGCATTCCGCTCACGTCTTCGGCGATCGTGACGCAGGAGGGACGCAGGTCGTGGGCGAGCCGGTTGGCCAGCGAGAGATAGGTGATCGCCCCTTCGTTGACCCCTTCGTCGAAATAGCGGTCGCGGCTGTCGAAGGCGACGTAGCCGTGGTGGTGATAGAGCATCGACGTGACGCCGTCGAAGCGGAACCCGTCGAAACGGTACTCTTCGAGCCAGTATTTGATGTTCGACAGCAGGAAATGTTCGACCTGCGGTTTTCCGTAGTCGAAGAGTTTCGAGTCCCAGTGCGGCTGGTCGCCGGCGGGGCCTGCGGGCGAGTAGAGGTGGTCGGTGCCGTCCAGTTCGTTGATTCCTTCGTTGAGGTTGCGGACATAGTGCGAGTGGACGAGATCCATGATGACGGCCAGGCCCAGCTCGTGTGCGCGGCGAATCAATCCTTTCAGTTCTTCGGGCGTTCCGAAGCGCGACGACGGTGCGAAAAGGCTCGATACGTGGTAGCCGAACGAACCGTAGTAGGGGTGCTCGGCTACGGCCATCAACTGCACGGTGTTGTAGCCGTCGCGCGCGATGACGGGCAGAATCCGGTCGGCGAATTCGCGGTAGGTGCCCACGCCGGGCCGTTCCTGCGCCATGCCTACGTGGGCTTCGTAGATGAGCAGTTCGTCATGGCGGGCGATGTCGAACGTGTCGTCCGACCAGTCGAAGGGACGCGGAATCCAGAACTGCGCCGTGAAGTCCTTCGTCCGCTCGTCCTGCACTACGCGCGTGGCGTAGGCCGGAATCCGGTCGAGCCAGCCGTTGCGGCCGTGGACGTGGATCTTGTAGAGCGATCCGTGCCGGAGCCGGTGGCCGTACATGGCCTCGGGCAGGAAGATGCTCCACACCCCTTGAGCGTCTTTGTCCAGACGCAGTTCGGTGCGTTGCCAGCCGTTGAAGTCGCCGAACAGGTAAACGTCGCAGGCGCCGGGCAGCCATTCGCGGAACCACCACCCTTCGAGCGTTGAGTCGTATTGCCAGCCGAAATACCGGTGGCCGTTGGCGTAGTCAACGAGCGATCCCGCCGTGCGGCGTATCTCGTCGAGCCGCTTCTCGTAGGCTTCGTGACGGGCGAGGAGTTGCCCTTCGACGGGACGGAGCCATTCGTCGCGTTCGACCATTTTCAGACGGTGTGAGTTTTCCATAAGGCGACGTTTTCGTGGTACGGTTATTCCCCAAATATACAAAAAATTTGCGATTCCGGCCTTCCGGAACGGAAAGTTCCGGTTCGGCGTGCGGAAAACGCCGGCAGGCGGTCGTCGTCCGCACCGAAGGTTCGCGGTACCGTTGCGAACAACCCCGGCCTTCAAAGGCCGGGGCTGCGGACGGATTATCGTCGGAAGGGTTCGAGCGCTGCGGTCCGATTGCGGGGACGTTCCTGCCCGGCGAGTGCTTCGGGGAGTCGCCGCCGATGGACATAGCGTTTGCGTTTCCACTCCGGTGCGTTGTGCAACAGCGATCCGATCAGAGCCTTCAACGCTTCGGATGCCTGCGGCGGCATGTCGGGGACGTCGCTCACGTCCTTGCGCAGCGCGCTGAGGTAGCTCTTGTAGGAAATTCCCCAGATGCGGTGTGCAAGGTCGTACCAGATCCGGTAGTGACAGCGGCGCAGGTTGCCCTTCTCGTAGAAAAGCGCATCGAATTGCTGGATCGCCTTGTCGCGAAAGCGATGATGGTGATTGGAATAACACATAATGTGAAAAATTAATGATTTTACGGCATATGCCGCAGGTAAGTTAGGCATCGGTTTGGAACTCGATTCCGGATTGGAGGGCGATAGTGCCGGATAAATGGTCGATTCGGCTGGAAACGGTCGAAAGGTGCGGCGTCCGAAACCTGCGTGTCCGTCCGGATCGAATCCGAACGAGCCGGTCTCCCGCTCCGGATCCGTCGGATTCCGACGGGATTCCGTTCGTACGGGCGACCTTCCGGAAGATCGCCGACGAACGGAATCGGGTAGGCCGCCGTCCTGCCCTGCGGGGTCGCATCCCGTTCGTAACAAGGGCGGCATGGTGAATCCGGTCGTGCTTTTTTCGCCTGCGGAGGTCTCTTTTTCCGAATTTTTTGCTATATTTGTCGGCAATGAAAATTCCGCACGAGATTCAAATAACCCAAAAATAATCCGCTCTATGTTTAAAGGACAACCCAAAGGGCTGTACGCGCTGGCGCTTGCCAATACCGGCGAGCGGTTCGGCTACTACACCATGCTGGCCGTCTTCGCGCTCTTCCTGCGTGCCAACTTCGGTTTGGAGGCCGGTGTGGCGGGAGCCATTTACAGTACGTTCCTCGGCCTCGTCTATTTCATGCCGCTCGTCGGCGGTGTTCTGGCCGACAAGTTCGGCTACGGAAAGATGGTGACCATCGGTATTACCGTGATGTTTGCCGGCTATCTGTTGCTCTCGCTTCCGCTTGGCAGCGACACGCTGGCGATGATCGGCATGTTGGCAGCCTTGATTTTCATCAGTGTCGGCACAGGGCTTTTCAAGGGCAACCTGCAAGTGATGGTCGGCAATCTCTACGACGATCCGAAGTATGCCTCGAAGCGCGACGAGGCTTTTTCGATCTTCTACATGGCCATCAACGTGGGGGCCCTTTTCGCTCCGACGGCCGCCGTCGAGATCAAGGAGTGGGCTGAGACGAGCCTCGGGTTCTCGTCGAACGACGCCTACCACTTCTCGTTCGCCGTGGCGTGCGTGGCGCTTATCATCTCAATGGGGATTTATTACACCTTCCGCTCCTCCTTCCGCCACATCGAGGGCGGCAAGAGCAAGAGCGGCGAGAAGGCCGTGGCGGAGAAAAAACTTTCGGCTGGCGAGATGCGCCAGCGTATCATCGCCCTCTGCCTCGTTTTCGCCGTGGTGATTTTCTTCTGGATGGCTTTCCACCAGAATGGGCTGACACTGACCTACTTCGCCAATGAGTTCAACGAAAAGAGCTCGGAGGGTTTCCAGAGCATGTTTTTCAGCGTGTGGAACCTCGTGCTGATCATCATCGGGGTCTACGCTCTCTTCTCGCTCTTTCAGTCCGAGACGACCCGAGGCCGCGTCGTTGCCGGCAGCATCGTGGCGGGCGTGGTGGCTGTCCTCTATTATAAATATCTGAATCTGAACGGGCCTGTTGCCGTTTCGGCCCCGATCTTCCAGCAGTTCAATCCTTTCTATGTCGTAGCGCTCACGCCGGTTTCGATAGCTATCTTCTCGGCACTGGCCCGCAGGGGCAAGGAACCTTCGGCGCCGCGTAAGATCGCCTACGGGATGCTGGTGGCTTCGGCGGGGTTCGCCATCATGGCCGTCGGTTCGCTCGGATTGCTCACGCCCGATGCGCAGGAAGCGGCTGTGGAGGCTGGCGAGCAAGTGCCGCTCGTCTCGTCGAACTGGCTCATCTCGACCTATCTCGTGTTGACTTTCGCCGAACTGTTGCTTTCACCGATGGGTATTTCGTTCGTCTCGAAAGTGGCGCCTCCCCAATATAAGGGGATGATGATGGGTGGCTGGTTCGGTGCTACGGCCATCGGCAATCTGCTCGTAGCCGTCGGCGGGTTCCTTTGGGGCGGAATTCCTCTGTGGGCCGTCTGGACGGTATTCATCGTCCTCTGTCTCCTCTCTGCGGTCTTTATGTTCTCGATGATGAAGAAACTCGAGAGCGTCACGACAGACGCATAGGACTCCGTGCGGTACACGCGATATATACGTGAAAACGGCAGACCTTCGGGTCTGCTGTTTTTGTTGCAGGCGGTCGTCGCACTTCCTTGTGCGCGTGCGGGCGACGGTCTGGCTGTGCAGGGGAGGCGGTGCAGGGTGGAACGGGCTGAGGATGTGCGGACTGACGTTCGTAACCAGCCGAAAATCTGAACAATCCCGGAAATCCGGTCTTTTTTGCTTTTTCGAGGAAGGCGGTGACGGTTCTGCGATTTTTTCTCTATATTTGTACATGGCGGGAATGAATCCCGACGGTTCCGGGCCGCGGCGGAGATCGGCGGCCGGACGGCAACGGTTGAAAACAAATCCTCTTGTGCGATGAAATGGTGGCTCAAATGTATGCGTAATTACGTCAATTTCCGCGGGCGCGCCCGCCGGCGGGAGTTCTGGATGTTTACGCTGTTCAACACGCTCGTCTATCTGTTGCTTCTGGCGGTCGGTCTCGTCCTGCTCGGAGCAGTGATCTATAAGAGCGTTGCCGAAGGCGGGGATGCGGCGGAGCATGCGACGGCCTATACGTTGGCTGTCGCCGGGTCGCTCCTGCTCGTGTACGGCTGGATGCTCGCCACCTTCCTGCCCGGGTTGGCCGTGCGGGTGCGTCGGCTGCACGACATCGGGCTGAGCGGCAAATGGCTGGTGGGCTACTATGCGCTTTATTGGGTCTGCTTTTATTGGATGTCGACATCGTATATGCAATTTGCCGAGGACGGTGCTTTGGAAGGTCTGTCTGGACAGCAGTCGGCTGCGGCGATCTGGATCGTAGTGCGGCCGATGCTGCTGGCATTGGCGCTGTTGTCGGCGGCAGGTATCGCGGCGATGTGCATCGGTTCCGAGAAAGGGGAGAATCGGTATGGCGCCGATCCCACGGCGGAGGTTCCGGCGGCGGACGCAGGGGATGCGGAGTGTGTTACGGATCGTTTAACTTAAAATCGATAGTTTATGAAATGGTGGTTGACTTGTATTAGGAAGTATGTGACTTTCGAGGGACGTGCGCGCCGCAAGGAGTACTGGATGTTCACGTTGTTCAATGTGGTTTTCGTGGTCGTGACGATGCTGCTCGATATTCTGCTTTTCGGGGCGACTCCCGACAATCCGACGTCGCCGCGCTATCTGACGACGCTTTACGGGCTCTTCGTTTTTCTGCCGACATTGACAGTGGTGGTACGCCGTCTGCACGATATCGGTCGCAGCGGCTGGTGGCTGGCCGGCTACTACGGCGTGGCGTTCGTCTGTACGATCCTGATGATGATCGGCAGCGTGCTGATGCTGGGCGGAAAGGGCAGCGGAATGGCGTTGACGGGGGTCGGATTCGCAGTGCTGATGATCACTGCCGTCTGGATGATCGTCTGGATGTGTTTCGATTCGCAGGCGGGCGAGAACAAGTACGGCCCCAATCCCAAGCAGATCGCCGCTCCGGTCGAATCCGCGGCGCCTGCCGCCGCTGCCGAGCCGTCGGAGCCGGAGACTCCGAAAGCGGAGTAACCGGATTCCGTCGGCGGATTTGCGTCGTTCCCGCGCGGAACGACGCTCTTTTTTTCTACTTTTGCGGAGATGAATGTGAATGAAGAGTTGATCCGGTATGTCGAACGCGAGATTCTGCCTCGTTACGATGCGTTCGATCGGGCGCACCGGCGCGACCATGCGCTGACGGTGATCGCTGCGAGCCTGCGTTTGGCTCGATATTACGAGGTGAATCCCGATATGGTCTATGCCGTGGCGGCCTACCACGATACGGGGCTGCGGGAGGGGCGCGAGCGGCACCACGAGGCGTCGGCGCGCATCGTGCGCGGGGATCGGAACCTGCGGCGCTGGTTCACGGAGGCGGAGGTGGCGACGATCGCCGAGGCGGCGGAGGATCACCGCGCGTCGTCGGGACGTCCGCCCCGAACGATCTATGGCCGTATCGTGGCCGAAGCCGATCGGGTGATCGACTGTGAAACGACATTGCGGCGGACGGTGCAGTACGGGTTGGAACACGCTCCCGAACTCGATCGGGAGGGGCAGTTCGCCCGTTTTGCCGAACATCTGCGGACGAAGTACGGCGAAGGCGGGTATTTGCGTCTGTGGCTGCCCGAATCGGAAAACGCCTCCCGTCTGGACGAGTTGCGTGCCGTTATCCGCGACGACCGGCAGTTGCGTGTGCGGTTCGACGAACTCTACGACGACGAACTTCGCCGCGAGGCGTGACCACTGCCGTTTCCAGCCCCTCAGCCGTTGCCGGCGACGGTCGGCAGGCGCGAGCGAACCCCGTTGTGCCGGGCCGCCGCAATCCGGCCGGTATTCTTTCTCGGCGGGTTTCCGGCCATACCTGCCTGTCGGACAGGAGGTGCCGGATGTCTCGCCTGCGGTTCGCCGTGCGTGTGATGCGACCGCTGCCGTTTCCCGATTTTTCATACTCCTTTTTTGCGGTATATCGTCGTTCCGGATGACGCTTCACCGCCCGCCGGAGCCTGTGTCTGTATACGGGGCGGAATAACGGAGACAGGGTTGGGCGGGGATGAATTGCCTGATGGAATTCTTTCGTTCGGGGTCGTGTCTTTTCAGAAGCTCCTTTTAGGCGGCTGGACGTGGTATGAAGAGCGAGTTGTCGCAGATATAATATCTGATAGTGCGACGTGAAAATATGGTTTTGATCTTTTTTTAAATATCTGAAATATAGCATATTGATCCTGAAATAAGCCGAATCGGAGAGTTCTTCCGGGAAATTCATCGCAAAAAAGAGAAAACTATTTTTGTTTTTTTAGTTTTCTTGTCTACCTTTGCTGCCGTACCAGTGAGGAGATGAGTATGCAACGTGAGACCATTATTCAATTGGCGGCCGAAATGTTTGTCGGACAAGGCATCAAGGCGGTGCGGATGGACGATATCGCCCGTCATATAGGCGTCTCGAAACGGACGATTTACGAACAGTTCGGCGACAAGGAGGAGTTGCTCTACCAGTGTCTGAGCTATTATGTGCGCGAGCAGGACCGGCGGCACGCCGAGTTGGGTGCACAGGCGAAGAACGTGCTCGAAGCGATGCTGCTGGTCTTCGGCGACGTAATGGATAAGGCGGAGATAAGCCACCGGCTGCAAAGCAACCTGCGGCGCTTCTATCCCAAAGTCTACGAGCGGCTCGTCGCCGAACGCCGCAACCGGGACGGGTTGGAGCAGTTCAAGATCGCACTGTCGCGCGGCGTGGAAGAAGGCTATTTCCAGGGAATCGTCAACTTCGATCTGGCCATTACGCTGCTGCGTTATTCGGTCGAGGGGTTGATCGTGCGCAAGGACGTGTTGCTGTCGCACAACATGTCGACGAACGAGGCGCTGGTGTTTCTGGTCGTGAATTTCCTGCGGGGTATTTCGACCGAAAAGGGGATGCGCCTGATCGACGATTTCCTCGAAAAACAGAACGGAAAGAAATAACTTACAGATGAGAAGAACGGGTATGAAGCGATTGATTTTAGCACTGACTTTCGGTGCGTTTGCAGCGGGAAGTGCCTCGGCGCAGCTCCGGTTGACGCTGGACGACGCGATCCAGATGGCCCTCAGCGAGAACCCCACGATCAAGGTGGCCGATCTCGACGTGGAGCGCTACGATTACGTGAAGAAGGAGACGCGCGGCAATCTGCTGCCGTCGCTGTCGGCGAGCGGGGAGTACACCCGCGCGATCGAAAAGTCGACGATGCGCGGCGGTATCTCGTTCGGCGCCGACAATACCTTTACCGGTACGGCCAGCCTCTCGGTGCCGCTCTTCGCGCCGGCAGTCTATCGGACGTTGAAGCTGAACCGCACGCAGATCGCATCGGCCGTCGAGGCGGCGCGGTCGTCGCGCATTACGCTGGTGGCCGAGGTGAAAAAGGCCTTCTACAACATCCTGCTGGCCGAACAGTCGCTGGCGACGCTCGAAGAGTCGCGTGCGACGATCCAGCGCACGGTGGACGATACGAAGGTGAAGTTCGAACAGGGCGTGGCCTCGGAGTACGACTACCTGACGGCGCAGGTGGAGCTGAGCAATCTGCTTCCGACCATTACGCAGACGAAGAATTCGATTCGGATGGCCATGCTGCAACTCAAAATGTACCTGTCGGTTCCCGAGGCGTTGTCGATCGAGCTGGTCGGCAACCTTGACGAGATGAAAGACGTCGTTCTCGCGGGCGGCGAAACGCTCTCGACCGACGTGTCGCGGAACAGCGATCTGCGCGCATTGGATATTCAGGCCGAAATGCTCCGCTACCAGTTGAAAACGACCAATGCCGCCCGTATCCCGACCGTCGCGGCGTTCGGTTCGGCGACCATTACCGGTAACGACATGGAGGATTTCCGCAAAATGGTGAGCGGGGGTGCCGAAGCGGGTACGGGCGAGGCCGTGGCCGATCTGAACAGCAGCAAGTATTTCTGGACGCATCCGATTTCGGTCGGTGTCCAGATCTCGATTCCGATCTTTTCAGGGTTGAAGAACAGCTATAAGTCCCGTCAGGTGAAGAATCAGATCGAGCAGCTCGATTTGCAGCGCGACTATGCGCAGCGCCAGACGACGGTCGCCGTGGAGTCGGCGATCAACAACCTGCTGACGGCGCGCGAGATGATGCTGGCGCAGGCGCGGACGATGGCACAGGCCGACAAAGCCTACCACATCTCCGACACGCGGTTCCGTGCGGGCGCAGGCACGATTCTCGAACTCAATTCGGCACAGCTCAACCGTACGCAGGCGCATTTGAATTATTCGCAGGCGATCTACGACTACCTCTCCGCGCAGGCCGACTACGATCGGATCGTCGGCAGGGAGGTAGGCGGAAACTGACGGTTCGAAAGTTGAAAATAAGAATATAACGGATAGAGAAGTATGAAAAGAGTTTTGGTGATGTTGGTTGCGGCGGCTATGGCTGCATCCTGCACGGGCAAGAAACAGGCCGAATCGACGGCCTCCGACGAGAAAGTGTTGACGAAGACGGTGCCCGCCGCGCTTCGGGTGATCGAACAGAACGAGGTCTATACCTCCGAGATCGAGCCTTATAAGGAGAACGATATTACCCCTGCGGTTTCGGGCGTGCATATCGACCGGATTCTGGTCGACGTGGGTTCGCGCGTGAAGGCGGGGCAGCTGCTCGTGACGCTCGATCCGACGCAGTACAACCAGCAGCGGTTGCAGTACCAGACTGCGCTCGACGACTACAACCGGCTGGTTCCGGTCTATGAGGCCGGCGGCATCTCGGCGCAGCAGCTCGAACAGACCAAGGCTGCGCTCGACGTGCAGAAGGAGGTGCTCGACAACCTGAAAAAGAACATCGAGATGCGTTCGCCCATTGCGGGCGTCGTGACGGCGCGCAACTACGAAGCGGGCAACCTGTTCACGGGGACGCCGGTGCTGCACGTCATGCAGATCAATCCGTTGAAGATCATCGCCAACATTCAGGAGCAGTACTATCCCGCCGTGAAGCTGGGGATGCCTGTCGAGATCCGCACCGATATTTTTCCCGGCGAAGTGTTCGCGGGCAAGGTGTCGCTGATCTATCCGGCGCTCGACGCTTCGACGCGTACCTTCACCGTCGAGGTGACCGTTCCCAACGGCAACGAGAAGCTGCGTCCGGGCATGTTCGCCCGTTCGACCTTCAACATGGGCGACAAGGAGGGGATCATGGTGCCCGACGTGGCCGTGCTGAAACAGGTGGGTTCGTCCGAGCGTTACCTCTATGTGGTCGAGGACGGCAAGGCCGAACGCCGCAGCGTGAAGGTCGGCCGCCAGATCGGCAGCGACGTGGACATTCTGTCGGGTGTCGCCGATGGCGAACAGATCGCCGTGACGGCGCTTTCACGACTGGCCGACGGCGTCGAAGTGGAGGTGAAAGAGTAATTTTAGCACGAATCGAACATGAAAATATACGAAACAGCGGTTCGAAAACCGATTTCGACCATTCTGATCTTCGTCGGCGTCATCGTCTTCGGCCTATTTTCGCTGAACAACCTCGCCGTCGATCAATATCCCGATATCGAGATCCCGCAGATCGCCGTCATTACGTCCTATGCGGGTGCCAATGCGGCCGATATCGAGACCAATATCACCCGTGTGTTGGAGGACAACCTCAACACGGTGGAGAACCTCAAGAAGATGACTTCGAAGTCGTCGGACAACTTCTCGATGATTACGCTCGAATTCGAGTACGGCTCCGATCTGACGGAGGCGGCCAATGACATCCGCGATGCCGTGAGCCGTACGCAGTCGCTGCTGCCCGACGACGTGGATTACCCGACGATATTCAAGTTCTCGTCGTCGATGATTCCGGTCATGATGCTCGCCGTCACGGCCGATGAGAGCTATCCGGCGCTGAACAAGATTCTCGACGACAAGCTGGTCAACGACCTCAACCGCATCAACGGCGTGGGATCGGTGTCGGTCATGGGCGTTCCCGAACGCGAGGTGCAGGTCAATGTCGATCCCAAGAAGATCGAAGCCTACGGGTTGTCGGTCGAGCAGATCGGCAGCATCATCGCCGCCGAGAACGTCAACATCCCGAGCGGTACGATCGATATCGGCAACAACACCTTCAATATCAAGGCCGACGGCGAGTTCTCCGACGCCTCGACGCAGTTGGGCAAGGTGGTGCTTTCGAACCGCAACGGCCGCAAGGTGCTGCTGAACGACGTGGCCGAGATCCGCGATACGCTCGAAAAGGCGACGATGGACGAGCGCGTGAACGGCCAGCTGGGCGTGCGCGTAATCATCCAGAAACAGTCGGGCGCCAATACCGTCGACATCGTGCACGAGGTGCAGAGGCGTCTGCCGGCGATCGCCGCCTCGCTGCCGGGCGACGTCGACATCGAGCTGATCTACGAGGGTTCGCAGGAGATCACCGACGCGATCGGGTCGCTGTCGGAGACGATCATGTACGCCTTCATTTTCGTGGTGCTCGTGGTGATGATCTTTTTGGGCCGCTGGCGGGCGACGTTCATCATCTGTCTGACGATTCCCGTCTCGCTGATCTGTTCGTTCATCTACCTCTATGCCGTCGGATCGACGCTCAACATCATTTCGCTGTCGTCGCTGTCGATCGCCATCGGCATGGTGGTGGACGATGCCATCGTGGTGCTGGAAAATATCACGACCCATATCGAACGCGGTTCGCAGCCGAAAGAGGCCGCGATCTACGCCACCAACGAGGTGTGGCTGTCGGTAATCGCCACCACGCTGGTGACGGTGGCCGTATTCCTGCCGCTGACGCTGGTGTCGGGTCTTTCGGGCATCATGTTCCGCGAGTTGGGCTGGATCGTGTCGATCGTGGTGAGCGTTTCGACGGCGGCGGCCATTTCGCTGACCCCGATGTTGTCGGCCTACATCCTGCACAAGGAGGGCGGCGAACACGACTACAAGGGTCTCGGCATCGTCTACAAGCCGATCGATCGGGCGCTCACGTGGCTCGACGGCGCCTACGCACGTATGCTGGCTACGGTGCTGAACCATCGTCGCTGGACGCTGGGGGCGGTGCTCGTCGTCTTCTGCGCCTCGTTGCTGCTGCTGTCGCGGGTGCCGTTCGAGTTCTTCCCGCCTGCGGACAACGGGCGTATTGCAGCTACGGTGCGTCTGCAACAGAACGTGAGCGTGGAGTATACGGCGCGGATCGCCCGCGAGATCGACAGCGTCATCCGGACGAAGTATCCCGAAGTGCTCCTGATTTCGGCTTCGGCCGGCGCAAGTTCGGGCGACGACGCCTTCTCGGCCATGCAGACCACGGGGTCGCACATCATCAACTACAATCTGCGTCTGCCGCGTTCGGGTGAGCGCGATCGTTCGATCTACCAGATTTCCGACCTGCTGCGTCAGGATTTCGACCGGATTCCCGAAATCGACCGCTACGAGGTCACGCCGGGCGGCAATCAGGGCTCGATGAGCGGTTCGTCCTACGTTCAGGTCAAAGTCTACGGACATGATATAAACCAGACCAACGACGTGGCCAACGATCTGAAATCCAAACTTTCGCAGATACCCGGTCTGCGCGATGCGCAGCTCTCGCGCGACGACCTGCGTCCGGAGTATAACGTGGTTTTCGACCGCGACAAGCTGGCCTACTACGGCATGAATTCCGCGACGGCCTCGCAGGCGGTGCGTAACCGGATCAACGGTCTGGATGCGTCGAAATACCGTGAGGACGGCGACGAGTACGACATCGTGGTGCGCTACGGCGAACCGTTCCGGACGAGTATTCAGGATGTGGAGAACATCGTACTCTACGGGGCCGACGGGCAGCCCGTGAAGTTGAAGGAGGTGGCGACGGTGGTCGAGGAGTTCGCCTCGCCGTCGATCGAACGCGAGAATCGCCAGCGTGTGATCTACGTCAAGGCTTCGCTGGGCGACGGCGTGGCGCTGGGTACGGTCGTGCCGCAGATCAACGCCATTCTGGACGAATATCCGCTGCCCGACGGCATGAGTCTCGATCTGGGCGGTACGGTCGAGGATCAGGGCGATGCGTTCGGCGACCTGCTGACGCTGTTCGTGTTGATCGTGATTCTGGTCTACATCGTCATGGCCACGCAGTTCGAGTCGCTGGTGTTTCCCTTCATCATCATGTTCACCATTCCGCTGGCCTTCACGGGGACATTCCTCGCGCTGTGGCTGACCGGGACGCCGCTGTCGATCATCGCGCTGATCGGTGCGATCATGCTCGTGGGTATCGTGACGAAGAACGGTATCGTGCTGGTGGACTATACCAACCTGCTCGTCGAACGCGGATCGAGCGTCTTCGATGCGGTAGTGGCCGGCGGCAAGAGCCGTCTGCGTCCGGTGCTGATGACGTCGTTCACCACCATCCTCGGCATGTTGCCGCTGGCGCTCGGTACGGGCGAGGGTTCGGAGACCTGGCAGCCGATGGGTATCGCCGTGATCGGCGGTCTCACCTGCTCGACGCTGCTGACGCTGCTCGTCGTGCCGGTTCTCTACTCGGTTTTCGTCAACCGTCGGATTCGCAAGGCGCAGCAGAAGCAGGCCGCTGCCAGACAAGTATCGTTGAACGCATAAACCATACGAAAAATCATGAAAGCCGTATTTGTATCTTACAACCAGGCATTGACCGATCCCATGCAGGAGATTCTGGACGATCTCGGCGTACGCGGGTTCACCAAATGGGAACTCACGATGGGCCGCGGGTCGTTCGACGGCGAACCGCATTACGGAACCCATGCGTGGCCTTCGATGAACTCTTCGATGCTGATGATCGTCGAGGACGAGAAGGTAGCCCCGCTGCTCGACGCCTTCCGCAAACTGGATTCACAGACGAAGATGCAGGGTTCGCGCGCCTTCGTCTGGAATATCGAACAGATGATGTGACGCTGTGCCGCATCCTTACGATACGGAGGGCCGCCCCGATCGGGGCGGCCCTCCGTATGTTCCCGGCGAGAACGAGGGATGCCGTGCGGACGACGTCCTCCGTCGGTTCGGGCGGATGGCGTGCTACTCGAAATCCTCGGTGTTCATGATCTTCATGATCCGCAACTGGCGCCGCAGTACGGTCAGTATGGCGAACAATACCACCGACGCCACCGCTCCGACGGCGGCGAAGATGAAGCCGCCGGTCATGAATTTCCACAGCGTGAGGAAAATGAATACGACGAGCGCTATCGAGCAGAGCGTCATCAGAAATTTCAGGCCTTTCATAACGGTCGGTTAAAATGTGAGTTTTCCTGCGAGGGCCGTACGCGCCGCACATCGGGCCTGGGTTCGAGTACAGGCGGGGTGCGGTGATCGCCTCTTCCGTCAGGAGTTTATCCGAAGACAAAGATACGAATAAGTGAGTGCAATGTCAAATTTATTTGAACATTGCCGAACGAGAGTATCTTCGACGAAGTCAAAGATACGAATAAGCGAGGGCAAAAGCAAACTCGTTTGCATTTTGCCGAGTGGAGTATCTACGGCGCAGCCAAAGTACGAATAAACCGCGTGCAAAGCGAATTTTACGCTTATCGAAACGGAGTCTCCGCGAGCCGAAGCCGCAGATATGCGAAAGCCGTGGTAATCCTGCGCTGCTACCAGACGATCGGCTCTTTTCCGTGGCTCAGGAGATATTCGTTGGCCTGCGAGAAGTGCCGGCAGCCGAAGAATCCGCGGTAGACCGAAAGCGGAGAGGGGTGGACGGCTTTCAGTATGCAGTTGTTCAGCGGGCTGGCGATCGCGCCTTTGCGCTGGGCGTAACTGCCCCAGAGCATGTAGACGATCCCCGTTTTGCGCTCGGCGATGGCACGGACGACGGCATCGGTGAAGGTTTCCCACCCGCGTCCGGCGTGCGAAGCGGCCTGATGGGCCCGCACGGTCAGTACCGAATTGAGCAGCAGGACGCCCTGTTCGGCCCACCGGTCGAGGTTGCCGGTCGAAGGAACGGGCGTACCGATGTCGGTCGATATCTCCTGAAAGATGTTCTGCAACGACGGGGGAAAGGGAATACCGTCGTTCACCGAAAAACAGAGTCCGTTGGCCTGCCCCTCGCCGTGATAGGGGTCTTGGCCGATGATGACCACTTTGAGTTTCTCGAACGGGCACTTGTCGAAGGCGCGGAAGATGTTGCTGCCGCGCGGATAGATGCGCTGTGTGGCGTATTCGTTGCGAACGAAGTCGACGAGTTGCGCGAAGTAGGGTTTTTCGAATTCGGGGGCCAGCAGTTCCTGCCAGTCGGGGGCTATTTTCACGTTCATAGTCGCTCGAATTTTTCGTAAAAGTAATAAAAAAGATTGTATTATCCGTTGATTGTGGCTATTTTTGTCGTTTGAAAAAGATTCGGAAGATGGACGATTGGAAACGATGCTTGGGCGTGTTCGCGGCTGCCGTGCTGTTGCTGGCGACGCCTGCGGACGCTCGTCGCGTAAAGCGCGGCGGCGCGAAAAATCCTGTGCGGCAGGCCGCCTGCGTCGCGGAGTGCGATACGGTGCGGAATCTGATCTACATGATCGGCGACGGTATGGGGCTGGCCCATGTGACGATGTTGCAGATCGCCGAGGGGTACGACAATCCCGTCTCGTTCATGCGGGCCGAGAACGTGGCGCTCATCAAGAGCTATTCGCGGAACAACAGGGTGACCGATTCCGCCGCGGCCGGCACGGCGCTGGCCACGGGCCACAAGACCAACAACAGTATGCTGGGCGTTCTGCCCGACAGTACGGCCGTCGAGTCGATGATGGCGAAGGCCGTGCGGCGGGGAATGGCGACGGGGCTGGTCGTGACCTGCTACCTGCCCCATGCCACGCCGGGAGCCTTTTATGCGCATCAGGTTTATAGGCGGACGCTCGAACCGATCGCCGAACAGCTGGTCGAGAGTGGCGTCGATGTGGCGTTCGGCGGCGGGAAGCGCTATTTCACCGCACGCCGGGCGGACGGAACGACGCTCGTCGATCGGTTGCGGACGAAGGGATACCGTGTGATCGACACCCTTGCGGCCGCCGATACGATCACGTCGGGCAAGGTCATCGGGCTGTTCGCATCCAAGCACATGCCCTATGCACACAAGGGGCGCGGCGACTATCTTCCCCGCGCCGTCGGGAAGGCGTTGGAGATTCTGTCGAACGACGCTGCGGAGCGGGACGAAGGCTTCATGCTCGTGGTCGAGGGGTCGATGATCGACTACGTGTCGCACCGTAACGACTCGGAGGGAATTCTCGCGGAGATGCGCGATTTCGATCGGGCGGTGCGCGTGGCCATGGAGTACGTCGATGCGCATCCGGGGACGCTGCTCGTCGTTACGGCCGACCACGAAACGGGCGGTCTGACGTTGCCGAGCGGCAATGCCGATTTCACGAAGTCCGAGAGCGGCGTGCTGTATAAATACGGCTCGAAAAGCCATACGGCCGTCATGGTTCCCGTCTATCTTTACGGTACGGGCGCCGAGCGCATCAACGGCGTGATGGAGAACTCCGATCTGGCGAACCGGCTGATGGAGATACTCGAACTGGAATAGGTGCGAAGAGACCGGAAATAGAAAAGAGTGCTCGGCGGACGGGCGCTCTTTTTCATTCGGATTGCAGCAGGGCGACGAGTTCGTCGGCCTGGGTGCACGAAACGTAGTAGCGTTGTTCGTAGATGTCGACGATCTCCACCAGATTCTTCCACTCCGAAGCGTAGACGACCACTTTCTCGAACGTTTTCAGGTCGAAATAATAACCGTAATAACCGAAGAATCCGTATCCGCCGAACAGAGGAACGACCCACCGCATCTGCCGCGGGTCGACCCGTTGTACGGAGGCGATCTCCATCCGCGGGATCTCGGTCATGTCGAGCAGACACAGGATCTCGACCGTGGCCTTCTTGACCACGATCTTGCGCGGGATAGAGAGCGACATCAGCGCGAAAAGGGCGACCACGAGCGAGACGAACCATGCCGAGAGGTAGCCTCCGATGTAGAGCGAATGTAGCCCCAGTCCGATGAGTGCCAGCACGAGGATGTAGAACGCGCTGAGGTAGAGCGTCCGGCGGCTGAACCGGTATTTGAAGACCCGTTTCATGCTTCCGTGCGGCGGGCGAGGATGGCCTCTGCGACGGCCAGATCGTCGCGGGTGGTGATTTTCAGGTTCGTCGTCTCGCCTTCGACGAGCCGCAGAACGCCGCCTGCGGCTTCGACGACCGTCGCGTCGTCGGTGAAGGCGGGATCGTAGGCGCAGGCATAGGCTCTGCGGAGCAGTTCGGCGCGGAAGAATTGGGGAGTCTGGACGATGCGCAGCGTCGCCCGTTCCACGGGATGCGACGCTCCTTCCGCCGTCACGATGCGAAACGAATCGACCGGCTGTACGACGGGAATGGCCGAACCTTCCCGCTCTGCCGTTCGGGCGATCCGCCGGATAGCCTCGTGCGTCGCCAGCGGACGCACGCCATCCTGCACGGCGATCAGGTCGCACGCATCGGAGAGTGCGGCGATGCCGTTCGCAACGGAGTGGAAGCGCTCGGCGCCGCCGGCCGTCGTGCGGTGTTCGGCGACGTCGAAACGGCGGGCGTAGTCCTGCCAAAAGTCGATGTAGTCGGCTGGCAGGACGACGACGATCTCGGCGCCGGGCAGCGCCTCCGCGAAGTTGTTGATCGTGCGGGCCAGTATGGGCTGGCCGTCGAGCAGCATGAATTGTTTGGGCAGGTTGCCGCCCATGCGCGAGCCGCTGCCGCCGGCGACGACGACGACCCCTATGTGCGATGTTATGCTTTCCATATCAGTTTTTTTCCGAATCCGAGCGTGTTGTCCGTGAATTTGAGGTAATCGGGCACAAGCGCCCACAGCGTCAGTTCCGCCAGCGCCGCATAGGGGAACCGGTGCAGATAACGCCGTTTGTCCTCCTCGTCGCCGCGTGCGACCGTGCCGCAGAGCTGCAAACCCTGTACCTTTCCCACGATCCGCGTTTCGAGCACGACCGAGGCGGCGACCCGTCGCTCGGCGAGCATCTCCCGCGCGTGGCGGGTTGAGAGGTCGGAGGTGAAGACCAGCCGGTTGCGTCCCTTGTCGTAGGCGTAGAACGCATTGGCGCAGTAGGGCGTTCCGTCGGCTGCCGTGGCCAGCGTCAGCACATGATGCCGTCCGAGGAACCGTGCGATCCGTTCGTCGACCTCCGTAGGTTGCTGTTGCCGTGCGCTCATTGCCCGATGCGAATGGAGTCGAGTTGCGTGATGCGCAGCGAGTCGCTCACTTCGCCGTCGAGTTCGGCCACGATGCGGTCGCGCACGAACTCGAAGGCCGCACGGTTCTGCGCCGCGATGGGTTCGGCAGGCTCGGAGGGCGCTTTGAGCGGATCGATCGGCTTGCCGTTGCGCCAAAGCCGGAAATCGAGGTGCGGGCCGGTCGAAGCGCCGGTGCTGCCCACGTATCCGATCAGTTGGCCCTGCGACACGCGCGACCCCTGCGCGATACCCTTGGCGAAACGGCTCAGGTGCAGGTAACCGCTCATCATATTGCCCGGGTGCTTGATTTTCAGGGTATTTCCGCCGCCGCCGCCCCAGCCTTTGAAGGTTACCACGCCGTCGGCTACGGCACGGACGGGAGTCCCCTTCGGCGCGGCGTAGTCGACACCGTGGTGGGGACGGTAGACCTTGTAGATCGGGTGCAGGCGTGCGTTGGAGAAACGGGAACTGATGCGCGAATATTTGAGCGGCGCTTTGAGCAGTTGCTTGCGCAGACTGCCGCCGTTGACGTCCCAGTATTGGATGCGGTTGTTCTGACGGAACGGAATGGCGTAGTAGTCCTTGCCGGCATGGGTGAATTTGGCGCCCCAGACGCGCCCGATGCCGACGGCCGTCGTGTCGATGATCCGCTCGTCGTAGACCACCGTGAAGGCGTCGCCTTTCTGGATGCCGAAGAAGTCGATGCTCCATTGGTAGATCTCTTCCAGTTCGGCGGCCAACGCATAGGGCATCTGCTCGCGCATGATGGCGCCCCACAGCGAACTGTCGATCGTGGCCTGTTTCTTCTGACGGCGGACGCTGACGGGTTTTTCGCCGAGCGTGACGCTGACCGAATCGACGCTGTGGAGACCGAAAACGACGTATTGGGATGCGTTGCGTTCGTAGACCAGATAGTCCAGATGCGGGGTGTTGAGCGAGTCTTCGTGGATGAAGACCGTGTAGGGATTGCCGGCACGGATGCCGTCGAGCGGGAAGTCGGTTTTGGCTGCGCGGTCGAGCCGGTCGACGGTCGCTGCGCCTACTCCGTAGCGGTTCAGGATACGTCCCATCGTTTCTCCCGGGGCGATTTCGCCGTGTTCGATGCGGTAGTCGTCGGCAGGGATGCCGTAGAGCAGATTTTGCTCGACGATCTCTTCTTCGGTCTCTGCGTCGTCCGAAGCGGCGGTGTTGCCCGAACCGCAGCCCCAGGCGATCCATGCGACGCCCAGCGCCGCGAATTTCATCAGTCGTTCCATCATGTTACAAAGTTATAAAAAAACGGCGAAATAGCGATAAATATTGTTTGTCGCGGATAAAAGAGGGCCTCCTTTGTCTTATGCGACCTGTTGTGTCGGTTGTCGGTGAGTTTAGGGATAGAATAACGGATGAACACCAATTAAAGATGAAATATTCTATGTATTTTCTGATTTTATTCTGTAATTTTACAATGGATATCGAGTTCCGCTAGGGAAGATCGGACGGTGAAAACGATCTCGGAATACCGTGTGGTTCGAGATGTCCGGTTATCCGGAATCGACGTTGTCGGTTTCGTCAAAGCTGGCCGGAGAATCGGACCCTTGGTCTGGAACGGGCATCGGAATTGGATGAATATCAACTTGAAACTATCTAATTATATGGGAAAAATGAGCCGGATATGTCGTTTGATGTCCATTGCATTTGCATTGATTTTCGTGAATTGCACCAATGCCGAAGAGGCTGCGGCCGCTCCTTCGGGGAGCGGCGATTCCGAACCGGAGGTTCCGGTGCTCCCCGAAACCGTCAAAATCCTTGCTATCGGCAACAGTTTCTCGGCCGATGCGGTCGAGCAGGAGTTGTATGGGCTCTTCGAGGCCGTGGGGCAAAAGGTGGTCATCGGAAATATGTATATCGGCGGATGTCCTCTGGAAACTCATGCTGCGAATGCCGCATCGGATGCGGCGGCTTACAGTTATCGTAAGATTGTGGATGGCGTTATGACCAAAACCTCTTCCGTAAAACTGTCGACGGCGTTGGCAGACGAGGACTGGACGTTTGTCAGTGTTCAGGAAGGTAGGGGATTCCACGGGTTTTACGATACGACGTACGAAGGTACGACTCATTCGATGGAGCCCGATCTTACGAATCTGTTGAATTACGTGCGGTCGAAATGTCCCGATGCCCGACTCGTATATCATGCCCCGTGGGCGGCGAAAGAGGGCTACACCGGCGTTAAATTCAGCTATTATGGTTACGATCAGGCGAAAATGTACGAGATGATATGCGGCGCGACGAAGGAGGTCGTAGCCGCTCATCCTGAAATAGGTCTGGTTATGAACAGTATGGATGCGATTCAGAATGTCAGAACGTCTTATTTCGGCGACAACGTTACCCGCGACGGTTGGCATCTCAACTATACGATCGGCCGCTATACGGCAGGGTGCTTGTGGTTCGAAAAGATCATGGGCCGGAGCGTTGTCGGTAATGCGTATCGTCCGTCCGCGATCTCGGAAACCGATGCGCTCGTTTGTCAGACCGCGGCTCACGAGGCGTGCGAACATCCCTATGTCGTTACCGATCTGTCGTATTTCGAAAAGCCTGCCGGCGAAGACGGGGACGAACCGCATACCGTGCTGGCGAAGTGGTATTTCAGTCGTGAACGAACGGTTGCCGACGGCGGTTGTGAAACATGGACGGGACAGGATGAACTCGGAGTCTACCGATATGACAACGAACCCGGTGAAAGGGGTTATTTCGAGGCCAACGAAGAGGGTGCGGGTCGATTGAGTTATGTCCAGGTCGATAAGACCGAATGGCCGGAAGACGCTGCCGGTTTGAGTACGCTCGATGTTTCGAACGGAGGCCAGCCGGTGATGAGCGGGCCCATGGCCGGAGATTACTGGCAGTTCGCAACGACGGGAGGTCACGAATTTGCCGAGGGCACGCGGCTTCGTATCGTTTATACCTACAACCCTGGCAACTATGGTGCGAAATATTGGCGCATCGAATACAAGGACGGAGATGTTTTCAAGCCGGTTCCGAGTTTTGAGTTAAAAACCGAAACCCTCCCTTTGAGCGGCGAAACCGTCACATACAATCAGGCGTTCGATGCGTCTCAGAGAGTCATAGAATTTACGGTCGTTCTGGACAATCCCACCTCGGAGTTCGTGGTGCGTCAGATATGTTGTTCGGCATACCAGGTGAATGACAAGTGGCTCGGCCATCCGAATATCAAGTGTGTCTCGCGTATTGCCGGTGATCCGAATAATGAGAACAAACCGCTTCCGCAGATGGATCTGTTGTTATAGGGAGTGACGGAGTTGCCGAGAGCGAGGGATGAATTTCTCTCGCTCTGTTTTTCGACGTTTCGCCATCGTCATTTCGTCGAAAAAGATACCGTCGATTCTGTGGAAACGGAAGCGGCCAAGGCGAAGCCGAAGTTACCCGGGAAACGATCGAATCCTGTCGAATATTGCGGCATAAATCCTTTCCCGGATGGTTTTGGCGCTTATTGTTTGGGGGATCCGATTCTTTTTGCTACCTTTGAAAATCGAGAGATTGTGCACCGAGAGTAATGTTCAAATTCCTGCTGTATCCTGCTTCATGGCTTTACAAGATGGCGGTTCTGTTCCGTCATCAGTTGTTCGATTGGGGGATTCTGCATAGCGAGAAGTTCGACATTCCGGTCATCTGCATCGGCAACATCACCGTCGGCGGTACGGGCAAGACTCCGCTGGCCGAAATGATCGTCGACTACATGTCGCAGACGCATCGCGTGGCATTGCTGTCGCGCGGTTACGGCCGTCGCACGAAGGGTTACCGCGAGGTTGCGGCGACGGATCATTACCGCGACGTGGGCGACGAACCGTTGCAGATCAAACGCAAATTTCCCGATGTGTGCGTCGTGGTGTGCGAACGGCGGGCGGACGGTATCCGCCGCATCCGCACCGAGCATCCCGAGGTGGATCTGATCGTCATGGACGACGGTTTCCAGCACCGTTATGTAGAGGCGAAGATCAACGTCGTGCTGATCGACGCCACACGCCCCGTGCAGGAGGATCGGATGCTTCCGCTCGGCTCGCTGCGCGACGTGCCCGGGCAGTTGCACCGCGCCCACTATTTCATCGTGACCAAATGTCCCGAGGAGATGAATCCGCTCGACCGGCGCATCATGCGCAAGGTGCTGATCGAAGCCGCCTACCAGAACATCTATTTCACCCGCATGGAGGCGTTCCGCCCGCAGCCCGTCTTCGGGGAGGCTCCGGCCGAGGGCTTCGATCCGGGTACGGAGGTGATCCTGATGTCGGGAATCGGCAATCCGGCACAGTTCGTGCGCGGCGCCTCAGCGTGCTATCGCGTGGTCGGGGAGCTGCGATTCGAAGACCATCACGTCTATCGGGTGAAGGATTTGAAGACGCTGGCGGGGCTTATCGCACAGCATCCGGCTGCAATGGTGCTCACGACCGAGAAGGACGCCGTCAAACTTGCGGGGCGCGGCAAGGTGCCCGCCGAGATTCGCAGCAGATTGTTTTACCAACCGATAAACATTTCATTCATAGACGATTCGGCAACGGATTTTCTTCAAAACCTTGAAAAAGATGTTAAATCAGATTCTTGAGACCGCCGCATTCATCCGTGCGAAGGTCGGGCAGTTTACCCCCGAGGTGGGGATCGTTCTCGGTACGGGTCTGGGCGATTTCGCCGACAATATCGAGGTGGAGTACGCGATCGAGTACAAGGATATTCCCAATTTCCCCGTTTCGACGGTCGAGGGGCACAAGGGGCGCCTGATTTTCGGCCGGATCGACGGCCGCCGTGTCGTGGCCATGCAGGGCCGGTTCCATTACTACGAGGGCTACACCATGCAGCAGGTGACCTTTCCCGTGCGGGTGCTCAAACAGTTGGGAATCCGCTGCCTGTTCGTATCGAACGCTTCGGGCGGCATCAATCCGTCGTTCCGTACGGGCGACCTGATGATCATCACCGACCATATCAATCTGATGCCCAATCCGCTCATCGGCCCCAACATCGCCGAGCTGGGGCCCCGCTTTCCGGACATGCACAACTGTTACGACCGCGAACTGCGCGCCAAGGCGACGGCCATCGCCGAACGCGAGGGGATCAAGTTGCAGTACGGCGTCTACGTCGGCGGCACGGGCCCTACGTTCGAGACTCAGGCCGAATACCGCTATTTCAAGGCGATCGGCGGCGATGCCGCCGGTATGTCGACCGTACCCGAAGTGATCGTCGCACGCCACATGTCGCTGCCCGTCTTCGGCGTTTCGGTGATTACCAACTGCGGCCTGAGCGACGAGATCGGCGACCATGAGGATGTACAGCGCCAGGGAAAAAAGGCGGGCGTAAAGATGGCGCGGCTTTTCATGGAACTGCTCAAAGAGGTATAAATTTATATTAAGTAAATAATCGAGATCATGATTAATAAGGTGATATTGGTGGGCAACGTCGGGATCGATCCCGAGGTGCGCGCGATCGAGAGCGGCGTGAAGGTCGCCCGGGTGCGTCTGGCGACGACCGAACGGATATTCAATCGTCAGACCAACGAATCGACTGAGCATACCGAATGGCATACGGTCATTTTGTGGCGCGGCCTTGCGGATGTAGTGGATCGTTTCGTGCGCAAGGGCAGCCAGCTCTATATCGAGGGCAGCCTGCGCACGCGCGAATGGATGGACAAGGAGAACCAGAAACGCTATACGACCGAGATCATCGCGTCGGACATGAAACTGCTCGGCAAGCGATCCGACAATCCTGCCGGCGGACAATCTGCCGGACAGGGCGGTTATCAGCCGCAGGGCGGGGTTCAGGGCGGATATGCCGCGCCCGCATCGCAGGCGGGCGGGTATGCGCAACCCGCGGCACAGCCCGTGCAGCCCGCCGCCGCTCCGGTCGTTCCGCCGGCCGAAGATCCCGACGATCTGCCGTTCTGAAACGGTTGCGGCAGGGGATGATGCCGTATTCGTTTCATGTACTGACGGGTGCCGTTCAAAGGAACGGCACCCGTATTTTTATTCAAAGATGAGGGGTGGTTGAATGTCGACCACCCGGCATACAGAGGGCCGCTCCTCGTGTCAGTGGCACTCCGAACCGTTGCTGGCTGCGGACGGAAAGCGACGGTACGAACGAATTTCGTATCGCGGTTCAATCCCTGCTGCGGATCGGCAGCCGCTCCCACACTCCCTGCGGGATCAGTCGCCAGAGCCGCACCAGCAGGGCGTAGCGGTGGTCGATCACTATGCGGCGTTTGCCGCATTCCAAAGCACGGAACAGCGTCTCGGCGACCTTCTCGGGGCGCATGAGCATCGGGTAATCCGCATTTCGGAGCAGAGCGGTGGCGACGAATCCCGGACGGATGTCCGTGAAGCGGATCTTCGATCCCTGCATCCGTGCCAGCTGGGCCAGTGAATCGATGTAGGTATTCTGGAACCGCTTCGAAGCGGAGTATGCCGCGGCCACGCCCAGTCCCCGCGTACCGGCGATTGAACTTACGACAGCGATGCGGCCGCCGCCGTGTGCGGCGAAATAGCCGTAGGCCGCCGTCGTCATGCGGGTGAATCCTTCGACGTTGGTGCGGACGGTGTGGAGTTCGACCGTAGGATCGAGCTGCGGGTTCTGGCTGCCGACGCCAGCCACGTGGAAGTAGACATCCATGCCGCCGAGCCGCTCGATGAGCCGTTCGAGCGCTGCGGGAGCCGCATCGTCCGTGACGTCGATCGCTTCGGTCTCGACCTGCTGCGGGGCGAGTCCGCGCAACCGTTCCAACTCCTCCGAGCGCCGTCCGGCCGCCCCGACGCGCCAGCCGGCGGCGATGCAGCGTTTGGCCGTTTCGAGCCCGATGCCCGAGGTGGCGCCCATGATGACGATCCGTTTCATGCGTCGGTTTGCCGGTGTCAGGCTCCGATGTCGTCGATCTGCACGCACTCGATTCCCACCTTGCGCAGCAGGTCGAGCCCCTCCTCCGAACGGTATTCGTCGCAGTAGACCACGCGCCGTATGCCGGCCTGAATGATGAGTTTCGAACACTCGATGCAGGGCGCAGCGGTGATGTAGAGCGTCGAGCCGTCGCAGTTGTTGGCGCTTTTGGCCACCTTCGTGATGGCGTTGGCTTCGGCGTGGAGCACGTAGGATTTGGTCTTGCCGGTTTCGTCCTCGCAGATGTTTTCGAACCCGGAGGGAGTGCCGTTGTAACCGTCCGAGATGATCATCTTGTCCTTGACGATCAGCGCTCCCACCTTGCGGCGGACGCAGTAGGAGTTCTCCGCCCAGATGCGCGCCATACGCAGGTAGCGGCGGTCGAGCTGGCGCTGTTTCTCTTCCTTGTATCCCATAAAATGTCGGTTCGTTTCGAAACGAAGAGGTTAAAGGCGTTTTCCGTCTTTAACCTCTTCGCAATCGGGTGCGGTTTAAAGTCCTCTTCCGTGGCAGTTCTTGAATTTCTTGCCCGATCCGCAGGGGCAGGGGTCGTTGCGGCCGACCTTCTTTTCGACGTGGATCGGAGCCGTGGGGCCGCGTTCGCCCTGACCGGCCTGCGCAGCGGCCTGCATCCGCGAGGCCTGCAATTTGTTGACGTCGACCTTGGCGCGTTCCTGACGTTCGCGCTGCACGGCTTCGGCGTTTTGCTCGCGGACGGGAATGTAGGCCTTGTTGAGCGTGGAGAGTACGTCGCGGTTGATCTTTTCGAGCATCTTCGAGAAGAGTCCGAACGATTCGAACTTGTAGATCAGCAGCGGGTCCTTCTGCTCGTAGGTGGCGTTCTGAACGCTCTGGCGCAGGTCGTCCATTTCGCGCAGGTGCTCGCGCCATGCGTCGTCGATGGTGGTGAACATCACCACCTTCGAGAAGACGCGGAAGATTTCGGCACCGTCCGTCTCCTTGCAGCGCAGCAGGTTGACCGGAACGTTGTAGCCCAGGTGCCCGTCCGTGATCGGGAAGTAGATGTTGCTGTCGAGCTGATCCTTGCGGTCTTCGTAGATGCGTTCCATGACGGGGCGCACCGTATCGGCGATGAGCTTGGCACGGCGTGCGTAGGCGGCTTTCAGATCGGCGACGATCAGCTCCACCTGTTCGTCGTGCTTGGCCTTGGCGAAGGTCTCGGCATCGAACGTGGGTTGGATGGCCGCTTCGTGGATCATTTCGTAGGTGAGATCTTCGAACTCGGCGCCTTCGTGCGCTTGCAGGAACGCTTCGGCGAAGTCGTACATGATGTTGTTCAGGTCGATTTCGATGCGTTCGCCGTAGAGGGCGTGGCGGCGGCGCGTGTAGATCACCTCGCGCTGCGAGTTCATCACGTCGTCGTATTCGAGCAGCCGCTTGCGGATGCCGAAGTTGTTCTCCTCGACCTTCTTCTGCGCGCGTTCGATCGCCTTGGTCATCATGCCGGCCTGAATCACCTCACCCTCTTTGAGGCCCATGCGGTCCATCCATGTGGCGATACGGCCCGAGCCGAACAGACGCATCAGGTCGTCTTCGAGCGAGACGAAGAACTGCGACGAACCCGGATCGCCCTGTCGGCCGGCGCGGCCGCGCAGCTGGCGGTCGACGCGACGGCTTTCGTGGCGCTCGGTGCCGATAATCGCAAGACCGCCGGCCGCCTTCACTTCGGGCGACAGCTTGATGTCGGTACCGCGGCCCGCCATGTTGGTGGCGATGGTCACCTGTCCCGTACGGCCGGCTTCGGCCACGATCTGCGCTTCCAGCTGGTGCTGCTTGGCGTTCAGGACGTTGTGTTTGATCCCGCGCAGTTTGAGCATACGGCTCAGCAACTCCGAAATCTCGACCGACGTCGTACCGACGAGTACCGGACGGCCCGCTTCGACCAGCCGCACGATTTCGTCGATCACGGCGTTGTATTTCTCGCGCTTGGTCTTGTAGATCAGATCTTCGCGGTCGTCGCGCAGGATCGGTTTGTTGGTCGGGATGACCACGACGTCGAGCTTGTAGATGCTCCAGAACTCCGAAGCCTCCGTCTCGGCCGTACCGGTCATACCGGCCAGCTTGTGATACATGCGGAAATAGTTCTGCAAGGTGATCGTGGCGAAGGTCTGCGTCGCCGCTTCGACCTTCACGCGCTCCTTGGCTTCGATGGCCTGGTGCAGGCCGTCCGAATAGCGGCGGCCGTCGAGAATACGGCCCGTCTGCTCGTCGACGATCTTCACCTTGTTGTCCATCACGACGTATTCGATGTCCTTCTCGAACATGGCGTAGGCTTTGAGCAGCTGGTGCACCGTGTGCACACGCTCCGATTTGACAGCGTAGTCGTTGATGAGCGCGTCGCGCTTCTGCGCCTTCTCCTCGACTGTCCCTTCGCCCTTTTCGATCTCGGCCACTTCGGCGCCGATGTCGGGCATCACGAAGAATCCGTCTTCATTGAAGTATTTCGACAGCGCCTCGTGTCCCTTGTCGGTCAGCTCCACCGAGTTGAGCTTCTCGTCGATGACGAAGAAGAGGTCGTCGGTGATTTCGGGCATACGGCGGTTGTTGTCCTGCATGTAGATGTTCTCGGTCTTCTGCATCTGCGCCTTGATGCCCTGCTCCGAGAGGAACTTGATGAGCGGCTTGTACTTGGGCAGACCTTTGTGGGCGCGGTACAGCTTGATGCCGCCCTCTTCCGTCTTGCCGTCGGCCATCAGCTGCTTGGCCTCGGCCACGAGTCCCGTCACCAGATTCTTTTGGAGATTGTAGAGATTCTCGATGGCGGGGCGGTACTGCTCGTAGAGCTGGTCGTCGCCCTTGGGGACGGGACCGGAGATGATCAGCGGCGTGCGGGCGTCGTCGATGAGCACCGAGTCGACCTCGTCGACGATGGCGTAGTGATGCTTGCGCTGCACGAGGTCTTTGGGCGACGAGGCCATGTTGTCGCGCAGATAGTCGAAGCCGTATTCGTTGTTCGTGCCGAAGGTGATGTCGGCCATGTAGGCTTGCCGCCGGGCGGCGGAATTGGGCTGCGTATCGTCGATGCAGGCCACCGACAGTCCGTGGAATTCGTACATCGGGCCCATCCATTCGGAGTCGCGCTTGGCCAGGTAGTTGTTGACCGTCACCATGTGCACGCCCTTGCGTGCCAGTGCGTTGAGGAATACGGGGAGCGTCGCCACGAGGGTCTTTCCTTCGCCCGTGGCCATCTCGGCGATCTTGCCCTTGTGGAGCACCACGCCGCCGAAGAGCTGCACGTCGTAGTGCACCATGTCCCATTTGACGTCGTTGCCGCCCGCGAGCCAGTGGGTGGCGTAGACGGCCTTGTCGCCGTCGATCGTGACGAAATCCTTCGAGGCGGCCAGCTGCCGGTCGAAATCGTTGGCCGTGACCGTGACCGTTTCGTTCTCGGCGAAACGACGCGCCGTATCCTTCATGATGGCGAACGCTTCGGGCAGGATTTCGTCGAGCTTTTGTTCGATCTTCTCGTCGATGCGTTTGGTGATCTCGTCGATCTCCTTCGAAATCTTCTCTTTCTCTTCGAGTGCGGTTTCGGCGCGTTCCAGCTGCGCTTTTAGGGTGACGATGCGCTCCTCGTCGGGGGCGATGAAATCGGCGATCTGCTTCATCAGCGCCTGGCTCCGGCCGCGGAGTTCGTCGTTCGAAAGTGCGGCGATGGAGGGGTAGACCTCCTTGATTTTGTTGACATAGGGTTCGATGGCCTTGCGGTCTTTGTCCGCCTTCGAACCGAACAGGAGTTTGATTATACCGGTTACAATATCCATACGGATGAGTCTGTTTTATTGATTTTCGATCTTAGAACAACAAAGATAATATAAAAATGCGAGATTGAGAAAAAAACGGGATCGGATTGGCGAACAGTCGGTTTTGAAATGCCGCTCCGGCGCTTTTCCCCGTTTGCCGCAGCATATCGGGCGGGACAGGCTCGGGGCCTTCCCGGTCGGAACGCCTGCGGCTGCATCCGTGCGGCCGTTCAGGGAGTCGGTTGCGCCGTTGTTTGAAAATGAGAGGATTGCATGGCCTGGCCGTCACCTCTCCGTGTATTTCGAATAGCGGAACGCGGGTATGCCCAGCGCCATGATCGCCTGCGGGCGGCCCGTTATGCCGGCGATCCGTGCGAACGCATTTTTCCTGCCCATGCGGGCGGCCGTGAGGACGAATCCCATGTAAATCTGGCTCACGCCCAGCGACTCGGCCATCAGCGATGCGTTCTGGTAGGCCAGATTCGCATCCTCGCATCCGAATCGGTTGGAAGCGGGCGTATGGATGATGAGCAGGGCAGTCGCCCTGCGTAAGATCGGGTCATTGCCGGCTTCGTGTTCGCGTTCGATCTCGGCGAAGCGCGCGGCATAACGGTAGAGGTCGGGACGCAAAGGTTTGAGCAACGTCCGTACCACCGGATGCAGCAGTTTGCGTGCCGTCGAGGCGAAGACGCCGACGGTGAAGTCGGCGATGCGGCGCAGTTGTTCGGGCTCGGTGACGAGCGTGAAGGAGACCTGCCGGGAGTTCGAGGCCGTGGGGGCGTAGCGTGCCGCTTCGACGATCCGTTGCAGGGCTTCGTCGGGTATGGGGCGCGGCGTCAGCGCGCGGTTCGAGCGCCGCGAGCGGATCAGCTCCAAAACCTGCTCCGGTGCGGGTAGACGGCTGGTATCGACGGTGTGTACGCGCTGCGGCGGGAAGTCGCTGTGGATCACCGAACCGGTGGGACACACGTCGACGCAGTGCCCGCAGCCGATACAGCGGTCGGTCCGTACGGCTTCGATCCCTTTTCCGTCCGTGCTGCGCACCATGATTCCGGCGGGGCATACCTGCACGCATTTTCCGCAGGCGATGCAACTTTTGTTTTCGATTCGTAGGGTCATAACGTCAATGTCGGCTGAGGGATTCGTCGGCGGGGACGGACTGTCTGAGCGCTGCCAGCCGGCGGCGACCCACCGGACACTCCGCGCAGCGGCGCCGGTCGCAGTATTCGGTGGCCAGTTGCAGCAATGCCTGCGACTGGAAGGCGTTGGCCGGATGCAGATCGTAGAGACGCCAGCGGCGCATGAAGCGGTTCTCCTCGGCGGGAATGGCTTCGAGCAGCGCGAAGGCCCGCTCGCGCAGCCGCTCGTTGCCGTTGTAGGCACCGTAGGCGTACTGGATCAGGGAGACGAGGTTGATGCCCAACAGGTCGGACTTCATCCTCCCGATGCGCTTGGGCAGCTCGCGAGTGGGTGTCGCCGGAATGTAGTGGGTGTACCAGTAGTCGGAAGCTTCGGCCGAAAAAAGGCGGCGCACCTCCTCGGCCGTGCGGCATTCGACGAGGCGGTCGATCAGGAAATCGTTCGATGCGAGGAACGCCGCCAACTGGGCGATGCGCAACAGCGGGTGGTTGGCCGGCCGGATGTCGCGGAGATTCCATTCGGCGCCCGTCATCGGTGCGATTTCGTATTTGCGGGAGAAGTAGTCGAAATCCTGTTTCAGTGAACGGGTGTAGGTGTCGTCGCGGTAGTTGTCCAGCAATCCCGAAGCGCCGATAAGCATCGCCTCGACGGCATGCAGCGAGGCTCGTTCGCGCAGCACCATGCGGTAGCTTACACGCCGCGCCAGCGTGAGGAATGCGTCGCGGTTGGTCACGTCGCCGATCGTGCGGAACAGCAGGACGTAGAAGGTCTGGTTCCAGTTACTGTCGCTCTCGGCGAAGAGTTCGCGCACGACGTCGTACTTGCGTTCGAGCCGGTCGTAGGCCAGCCGCGTGTAGAGGTCGTTGCGGTGCAGCGCGTCGAGGCGCACGATATACCCGCCGCAGGCGTAAGTCGCGGCTCCGGCCAGCAGCCGGTGTTCGGCACGTCGCAGCTCCTCGTCCGTCATGGCCTTACAGCAGGTTGAGTTCGAGCAGCGCCTCTTCGGACATCATGCTTTTGTCCCATACGGGGTCGAACGTGAGGATGACGTTGACCTCTCTGACCCCGTCGACCTTGGCTACCTGCCGATTGACGTCCTCGACGAGTTGTTCGGCCATCGGGCAGTTGGGCGCCGTGAGCGTCATGCGGATGTTGGCTGCGCCGTCGGGCGTATAGTCGATTTCGTAGATCAGCCCCAGGTCGTAGATGTTGACGGGGATTTCGGGGTCGTAAATGGTTTTGAGCGTAAGGACGATGTCCTTTTCGACTTTGAGTATCTCTTCGGGAGTCATTGCTTTGCAGTGTTTATGGGTGAAGAACGGAAAACCGGCCGTCGTCCGAGGCTCAGCGCTTCATTTCCGACTCCTTTTCGAACGCCAGCGCGTAGAGCCGCATCTGGTTGAGCATGGCCAGCAGCCCGTTCGACCGTGTGGGCGAGAGGTTCTCCTTCAACCCGATCGCGTCGATGAAGTAGAGGTCGGTTGCGAGAATCTCCTGCGGCGTGCGGCCGTTGAGTACGCGGATGAGCAGCGCGATGATGCCCTTGGTGATGATGGCATCGCTGTCGGCCGTATAGTAGACCTTGCCCCCTTCGAGCCGTGCGTCGATCCAGACCCGCGACTGACAGCCGTTGATGAGGTAGCGGTCGGTGCGGTGCGCCGCGTCGATCGGAGGCAGCGCGTCGCTCAGTTCGATCAGATAGTCGTATTTGTCGAGCCAGTCGTCGAAGACTGAGAACTCGCCGATGATTTCGTCCTGAATCTTATCCATTGGTTGAATCTTCTATTTTCTGAATTCTTCCAAAACCGTGCCCTCCGAAGCGGCCGGCTCCGGAATGTCGAGCAGGTAGGCCAGCGTCGGGGCGACGGAGGTCATGTCGACGCTGCGTCCCACTCTGCGGGCGGGGATGCCGCCGCCGTAGAGGACGAGCGGCACGGTAGTGTCGTAGCCGTACATCGATCCCGATTTCGACCGCACGTCCGGCCGCTCCTCGATGCAACCGGGCATGAGGTTGACCACCACGTCGCCCGAACGGCGGGGATAGAAGCTGTTCTGCATCTTCTCGCCGTAGCCGCTGCCGAAGTAGCTCGACCGCATGGCCGTCGACGACAGCGCGTGCGACACGCCGCGGAACTGCATGGCGAAGGTCGCCGCCTCGTTCTGGATGGCTGCCAGGTCGAGCCCCTTGTTGTAGATGAGCGTATGGTTGAGGTAGAGGTTGTTGTCTTCGTAGTCGACGACCCACTCCCCGGGCCCGTGCTGGGCGCAGAGGAAACTGTTGACGATCACCTGGAACTGAGCGGCGTTGAAGCGGTCGCGTTCGACGATGCCGGCGTCGTACGACGGACTGGTGCCGTGGTCGGAGGTGAGTACCACGACCACCTCTTCGGGCGCGATCTGCGCGTAGAGGTAGTTCAGGAACTGCGCCAGCTCCTCGTCGAGCCGGTAGTACATGTCTTCCACCTCGATCGATTCGGGGCCGTAGCTCTCGGCGATGCGGCGCGGGGCATCCAGGCAGATGTTCAGCAGATCGGGTGCGGTGTCCTTGCCCAGCCGCATCTGCGTGAGCAGCTGCTTGGCGAAAGCCAGCGTGACTGCGTTGCCCGAGGGCGTGTAGAGCATCCGTTCGATGCCGGAGGGGACGTTCGGTGCAGGCTTTTCGGGCTCGACCGACGTCAGACGGTGGCGTTTGCGGCGCAGGTGTTCGGGTTTGTTGAGGTCGATGACCGTGCTCTGCGAGTTGCGGTAGCGCTCGCGGGGGTATTTCAGTTCCCACGCGAAGGGAATGTATCCCAGAATCTCGCGGCTGAGGTTGTATTTTCGGGCCCACACAGGCAGCGTTTCGGCATAGAACGACGAGGTGATCCAGTTGGCGCGCGGGGCGTCCATCCAGAATACGTTGCGCGTGTACCCGCCTGCCACGACGGCCGATGCGGGGTCGAGCGCCACGGTGGCGACGAGGCTCTTGGGCGAGCTCTGTTGGAGGCTTTCGCCCAGCGTCGGGGCCACCAGATTGCGGGGCGAACAGTCGCCGATGCCGGCGTCGCAGTCGATGCCCATCGCTGAGCGGTCCTTGATGAGTTCCACGACGTTGTTGTTCACGTAATCGATCCACCGCTCGGCGACGATGCCGTGTACCGAAGGGTTGGCTCCCGTGGTGAGCGTGGCGAGCGAAACGGGGGTCGAGGTATGCAGGTAGTCGTAATGGCTCTCGGGATAGAAGGTGCCGCCGCGTACGAGCCGCAGGAAACCCTCGTCGGAGAAGTTGTCGGCGTAGCGGTTCAGGTCTTCGGCGCGCATCGAACTGACGACGATCTGTACGACCAGCCGCGGCGGTTCGGCCGCCGTCGTGCGGAGTGTCGCGGACAGAGCGAGAAAGGGGAGGAAATAGCGGAGTTTCATCATAGCATCTATTGAACGGCAAATTTAGGAATTAATTTCGATTCGGCTGCGAAAAAATGCCGTTTCTTCGGTGAAATCCACTCCCGGCAGCCGTTCGATGGCTTCCAGCTGGCGGCGGCAGAAGGCGCGGTAGGCCTCCGACGCGGGGTGCAGCGGCCGGTGCCGTGCTGCGGCCGTTATCTCGGCGATGCGGGGCAGCAGCGCCCGTGCGTCGGGCGTGAGCAGCGCCTCGCAGAAACGTTCCCAGACGTAGGCGACCGCCTGCGGCGAGGGATGCGTCAGGTCGTCGGCGTAGAAGCGGTAGTCGCGCAGGTCGTCGCAGAGAATTTCGTAGGCGGGGAAGTAGGCCACCTGCGCATGGCGTTCGCTCAGCTCCTCGGCCGCGAGCCGCAGCACGGCCTTGCTTACGGCGTTGCCCGCCAGTCCGTCGCCCAGATGACGGACGGGGCTGACGGTGAGCAGGATTCGTTTGCCGCTCGATTCGTCCGGCAGAACCGATTCGATCGCCGAGACCACTTCTTCGACCGAAAGTCTGCGACGGCGGAACCGTTCGGCGGGTTGCCGGTGGCAGTTGGCTACTACGTCGCCCGTATCCGTGCGTTCGTAGACCCATGCCGTACCCAGCGTCAGCAGGACGGCCGACGCTTCGTGCAGTGCGCGGGCGCCTTCGGCGACGGCGTCGTCGATGCGCGTCAGTGCTTCGTCCGCCGTGTCGCCTGCCAGCGAACCGTGGAAATCGTAGTGGAACCACCTTCCGTCGGCGTGCTGCAACTCCTCCTTCGCAACGGGGCGTCCGTCGCGGTAACGCCGCAGGGTGCGCACGATCGACAGCGGGTTGAACAGCACGCCCGAAGGATTGACTGCGATGCGGAATTTGGCTTCGGCCATCCGGCGTCCGATCTCCGTGGCGAAGCACGAGCCGAGCGCCAGCAGGCGGTCGTCGTAGGAGAGTTGCCGGTCGTAGGGGAGGATTTCGATTTCGGTACGGAATTTCATAGGGCAAAGATACGAAGCTCCGCAATTAAAAAAGAAAAATTGAGAGTTAAAAAATCAGATTTCGCCATGTCGAACGGAACACAGCGAAGCGTGGGAATCAATCGCTTTTCTTGCGGCGCGGCCGTGCAGATTTGCGGCCTGCTAAACCTCTTACATCCTGTTGAGGTATTGCGGTGCCCGTGGCGCCGCGCGGGCTTCGGGTGCCACCTTTTGGCATCAAGAGGTGGAAAACTGCTGTTCGCAGGAAACGTCCAAAGAGAAGGTTCGGGATTCTTCCATGCTTTTCACGGTGCGACTGGGTGGATCAAAGGCCTGCTAAATCCGATTTTGAAAGATTCGTTCTTCGGGTTAACATGCCGTCCGCGAGTATGGCTGTATAGAGTTCTGTCACGGGTGCGGGAGAGGAGCCTTGAAAACGCGACAGACGGGATGAATTTCGGGGGTGCGGGTTCCGGTGTCGGGAATTTATCGTAATTTTGCCGACAAAATCGCAACGCATGAAATTACGAGCCAACTGCAAGATCAATATCGGGCTGGACGTGCTTCGCCGTCGGGCCGATGGATTCCACGACGTGTCGACGGTAATGGTGCCCGTGAGGGAGTTGTACGACAGGTTGGAGATCGAGCCTGCGATCGAAACCGAACTCGTGCAGCGGGGGTTGCCGGTCGATTGTCCGTCGGAGGACAATATCTGCCTGCGGGCCTGGCGGCTGATGCACGAACGCTACGGTGCGGGGCCCGTACGAATCGTGCTCGACAAGCGTGTGCCCTACGGGGCCGGGCTGGGCGGCGGCTCGGCCGATGCGACGGCGGTCGTGCAGGGGGTCGACGCATTGTTCGGCCTGCGGCTTGCGGAGGCGGAGCTGATCGACTGCGCGGCGGCACTGGGCAGCGATACGGCCTTTTTCGTGCGCAACGCTCCTCAGCTCTGCACGGGCCGCGGCGAGGTGATGCGGCCCGTGAAGCCGGCTTTCGGAGGATATACGCTGCTGATCGTGAAGCCCGATGAGACGGTTTCCACGCGCGAGGCGTATGCAGGCGTGCGGCCTGCGGTACCGGCCGAGTCGCTCGAAGAGTCGATGCGGCTGCCCGTGACCGCCTGGCAGGGGCGAGTGAAGAACGATTTCGAACCGCACGTCTTCGCCGCACATCCGCGGTTGGCGGTGCTCAAAGAGAGTTTGTTGAAGGCGGGCGCCGTTTATGCCGCGATGTCGGGCAGCGGCTCGGCTCTTTTCGGATTGTTCGACGATCCCGTGCGGGCGCAAAACTATACCCCGCCTTTCGACGGGGTATTTCTCCACAGGGAGCGGTTGTAGGGGCCTTGCGGCCGCATCCGTTTCGCAGCGAGTGCCGTAGCGAAGCAAGCTCGATGCCGGGCGGGCCGATCTATTCGCGGCCCTTGACGGGAATCTTGGCGATGCGGCGTTCGTGACGGCCGCCCTCGAACTCGGTAGTGAGGTAGGTCTCGATGAACTCCATCGCTTCGTCGTTGGTGATGAAGCGTGCCGGCAGAACGATGACGTTGGCGTTGTTGTGTTTTTTGACAAGTTCGGCGATCTCCTTGCGCCACACCAGACCGGCGCGGATGCGCTGATGCTTGTTGAGCGTGATGGCCATTCCTTCGCCCGAACCGCAGAGGGCGATGCCGCGCTCGAATTCGCCCTTTTCGATCGCTTCGGCCAGCGGATGCGCGAAATCCGCGTAGTCCACCGCTTCGGGCGAGTCGGTGCCGAAGTCGTAGACATCGTACCCCTTGGTTCCCAGATAACCGATCAGGAACTCCTTCATTTCATAGCCCGCATGGTCGCAGGCGATTCCTATTTTTTTCTCCATACAGCAAGATTAATTTCGTGACGGGTTCGTTTTGGCATGTTTCCGGATACAAAGATAGTGCAAGCCGAGCGCAAAAGCAAACGAAGTTTGCGGTTTTGCCGAGGCGCCGCCTATCTAAGCGGAGGCTCGTCCTCCGCAAAGTCGTGCAAGCCGAGTGTAAAAGCAAACTTGTTTACGGATTTGCCGAGGCGCGCTTTCGCGAATCCGGACGGCAGTTCGTTCCCGGCAAAGATACGAACGAATCGATAAAAGCGTTATTTTTACTGCGTGAAATCTCCGACTGTTCCTCCGCGTGTTCCACGCCCTGCCAAACCTGCGGGCGGCTCCCGCCTCTCGCGGGCGGGCTACATCCTGTTCGGGTGGGCGATGCTCGTGCTGGGTGTCGTCGGGATTTTCGTGCCGCTGCTGCCCACCACGCCGTTTTTGTTGCTGGCGGCGTGGGCCTTCTGCCGCTCTTCACCGCGGTTGTACGACCGGTTGCTGGCACATCCCTGCCTGGGCGCCTACGTCCGCAATTTCAGGGAGTACCGCGCCATTCCGCTGCATGCGAAGATCATCTCCGTCACGTTGATCTGGGCGACGCTGCTCTACTGCATCTTCGGAGTCGTGCGTGCGTGGTGGTGGGCGCAGGCGGGGTTGCTGCTGCTCGCCGTCGGACTCACGTGGCATATTCTCTCCTATGCGACGCTGCGGCGGCCGGAATAGGCGGCTGTCCGGCAAATCGAACGGGCGGAACCTTCCGAAAAAGTTCCGCCCGTTCGATTTCGGTCGTTTCAGAGATAACGCTCCGCCGCCGAGATCAGAAAACCGAAGAGCAGTGCATTGAACACCACGACGGGGATCGCCTTGCGCTCCTTGCCCGAAAAGGCGAAGAGCAGGGGAACGGTCAGCATCATGACGACGGCCATTCCCTGCGCCCACCACGGCAGGTAGGGCAGACGGCCGTGGAAGACGAGGACTGCCGCGAAGAGGTAGACGAAGAAGGCCGAGAAGCACGACCGTGCCGACGACCGCTGGAAGATCATCGGAATGGCGACCAATGCGCCTGCGACGGCGCCGACGGCAAGCGACAGTGTGACGTGATCCATCGCCCTTCCGGATTATTTCGACGCGCGTTTGCGGTCGACCTCGTGCAGCAGAATCTTGCGCAGACGCATGGCATGGGGCGTCACTTCGACGTATTCGTCCTCCTTGATGTATTCGAGCGCTTCTTCCAGCGAGAAGATCTTGGGCGGGGCGATCGACGCCTTGTCGTCCGAACCCGAAGCGCGCATGTTGGTCAGCTGTTTGGCTTTGGTGACGTTGACCGTGATGTCTCCCGCGCGCGTGCTCTCGCCGATGACCTCTCCCTCGTAGACCTGATCCATGGGGGAGATGAAGAAGCGGCCGCGATCCTGCAACTTGTCGATCGAGTAGGCATAGGCTGTACCCGTCTCCGATGCGATGAGCGAGCCGTTGGTGCGCATTTCGATCTCGCCCGTCCAAGGTTCGAAATCTTTGAGCCGGTGTGTCATGATCGCTTCGCCGGCCGTGGCGGTGAGCATGTTCGACCGCAGGCCGATGATCCCGCGCGAGGGGATCGAAAATTCGAGCCGCGTGCGGCCGTTGGCCGATTCCATGTTCGTGAGCGTGCCTTTGCGCTTGGTCGCCAGTTCGATCACCGTGCCGGCCGATTCGTCGGGGCAGTCGACGCTCATCTCTTCGATCGGTTCGCATTTCACCCCGTCGATCTCCTTGACGATCACCTTCGGCTGGCCGACCTGCAACTCGTAGCCTTCGCGGCGCATGGTCTCGATCAGCACCGACAGGTGCAGCACGCCGCGGCCGTAGACGACGAACGAATCGGCGTTCTGTCCCGGTTCGACACGCAGGGCGAGGTTCTTTTCCAATTCGCGGTCGAGCCGCTCCTTGATATGGCGCGAGGTGACGTATTTGCCGTCCTTGCCGAAGAAAGGCGAGTTGTTGATCGTGAAGAGCATCGACATCGTGGGTTCGTCAATCTGGATGGGCGGCAGCGGTTCGGGGTTCTCGTAGTCGCAGATCGTGTCGCCGATCTCGAATCCTTCGATGCCTACCAGTGCGCAGATCTCGCCGCAGGCGACCTCCTCGACCTTCTTTTTGCCCAACCCTTCGAAGATCATCAGATCGCGGATGCGGGTCTTCTGCATCGTCACGCCGTCGCGCTTGGCCAGCGTGACGTTCTGGCCGGTGCGGAGCGAGCCGCGCGTCACCTTGCCCACGGCGATCCGTCCCACGTAGGGCGAATATTCGAGCGAGGTGATGAGCATCTGGGGCGTCCCTTCGACGGTTGCGGGTGCCGGAATCTCGTCGATAATGGCATCGAGCAGCGGGGCGATCGAGTCGGTGCGTTCTGTCCATACGTGCGACATCCAGCCCTGTTTGGCCGAGCCGTAGATCGTCTTGTAGTCGAGCTGCTCCTCGGTGGCGTCGAGCGTGAACATCAGATCGAAAATCTGCTCGTTGACCACTTCGGGGCGGCAGTTGGGTTTGTCGACTTTGTTGATGACCACGATGGGTTTCTTGCCCAGCGCGAGGGCCTTCTGCAACACGAAGCGGGTCTGGGGCATGGTGCCTTCGAAAGCGTCGACGAGCAGCAGCACGCCGTCGCACATGTTGAGCACGCGCTCGACTTCGCCGCCGAAGTCGGCGTGTCCCGGCGTGTCGATGATATTGATTTTGTAGTCCTTATAGATGACCGAAACGTTTTTCGAGAGGATCGTGATGCCGCGCTCGCGTTCCAGGTCGTTGTTGTCCATAATCAGTTCGCCGTTCTGCTGGGCGTTGTCGCGCAGGAGATTTCCTGCAAGGATCATCTTATCGACCAATGTAGTCTTTCCGTGGTCTACATGGGCGATAATCGCAATATTGCGTAGTTTTTGCATATGTTACTCGGGATATTTACGGGGGCAAAGGTAATAAAATCTCAGGAAAATGTGTTACATTTGCTCAGGTATTCATTCAGGTAAATCTGTTCGATGATGAGTTATTCGTTGCAAGTAGCCGGACGCAGCCGCGTCGTGGTGGGGCGCACCGTCGAGGAGCTGCCGCGCCTGCTGCCGCAGGGGCGGGTGATCGTGCTGACGGACCGCAATGTCGCCCGTTGCCGTCCCGAACTGTTCGAGGACTGCGACCCGATCTGCATGGAGCCGGGCGAGGAGCACAAGACGTTGCAGACCGTCGAGGAGGTCTGCCGCGAGCTGATCCGCCGCGGCGCCGACCGCACGACCTTCCTGCTGGGGGTCGGAGGGGGCATCGTGACCGACGTCACGGGCTTCGTGGCATCGGTCTACATGCGCGGCGTTCCGTTCGGGTTCGTCTCGACGACGCTGCTGGGGTGTGTCGATGCGAGCGTCGGCGGCAAGAACGGCGTCAATCTGGACGGGTACAAGAACATGGCGGGCGTTTTCGCCCAGCCGCAATTCGTCGTCTGCGACACGTCGCTCTTCGCGACGCTTCCCCTGCGGGAGATTCGCGCAGGACTGGCCGAGGCGGTCAAGGCGGGGATCATCGGCGACGAACCGCTCTTCGGGCTGATCGAGCGGGCGGGACTCGACGGCCTGTGCGCCGATCCGGAGACCATGGATAAGGTCGTGGTGCACTCCGTGCGGCTCAAAGCCGCGGTCGTGAGCCGCGACGAACGCGAACACGGCGAGCGGCGCAAACTCAATCTGGGCCATACGTTCGGCCATGCCGTCGAGAAATGCTCGCGCGAGATGATCCACGGCGAGGCGGTGGCCGTCGGCATGGCGATCGCCGCACGGCTGGCCGTGAAGCTGGGGCTGCTGGCCCCGGCCGCGTGCGACCGCATCGTGCGGCTGCTTGCGGCGTTGGGCTTCGCGACCGAACCGCCGGTGCCGGCCGAACGGCTGCTCGCGGCCGTGACTAAGGACAAAAAGAGCGAGGGCGATACGATCCGTCTGGTGCTGCCGACCGCAGTCGGTGCCTGCGAGGTGCGGACGATGACCTTCGACGAATTGTCGCGGCTCGTCCGGTCGGTTTGATTCTATTGTGGTCCGATGAAACGATTTTTTCTTCTTTTGCTTTTAGCAGGTGCGGCAGGGACGCTGTGGTTCGTTACACCGCACGGGTTGGAACGCGATCTGTGCCGGGCCGTGCGCGGTGTCGACGCCGAGGTGGGTATCGCCGTCGTGCGCGAGGGCAGGGTGATCGCCTCGGTCGGCGGCGACCGTCCGATGCCGGCGATGAGCACCTTCAAATTTCCGCTGGCGCTGGCCGCAGCGGCGCGGTTGGACTCGCTGGGGCTGCCGCTTTCGGCGCAGTTGGAAGTGACGGGCGACGATCTGTGGCCCGATACGTGGTCGCCGTTGCGCGAGGCGCATCCGGCGGGCGGACGTTTCTCGTTCGGGGAACTGCTGCGTTACACGGTGGCCGAAAGCGACAACTGCGCCTGCGACCGTCTGATCCGCGAGATCGGCGGCATCGGGGCATTGCAGCGTTACGTGGAGGGGCTGCCCGCCGAAGGACTCGATTTCCGGATGACGGAGCGGGAGATGAGCGGGGCGCCGGATGCCCAGCGCCGCAACCGTGCGACGCCGGAGGCGATGGCGCTGCTGTTGGATCGGTTTCGGCACGACAGTCTGTTCGCATCCGAATACCGCGATTTTCTCTGGCAGACGTTGTGCACGACGACCACGGGGATGAATAAACTGCGGGCAGGACTTCCCGACGGGACGACGATCGGGCACAAGACCGGTTCGTCGGATCGGGATGCGCGGGGAGTGAAGATCGCCGACAACGATCTGGGGTATGTCGAGTTGCCCGACGGCAGCGGGTATGCGATCTGCGTCTACGTCGCCGAAACGGCGCTTTCGGACGGGGAGACCGCGGCGCTGATCGCCGAGATTTCACGGCTGGTCTGGCAGCGGTTGTCGGCCGAGTAGGAATTAAGAAAACAAAGACGGGAAGTTCTCCGGAAGGAAGACTTCCCGTCTTTGCGTTTATTCGATGTCGGGACGGCGCTGCGCCACGCCTGATTCGACGGCCGCGCGGGCTACGGCGGGGGCGACGCGGCCGAGCAGGCGCGGGTCCGTCAGTTTCGGGATCAGGTAGTCGGGGCCGAATTCGAGCCGGTCGACGCCGAAGGCGGCAGCCAGCTCCGCAGGAACCTCCTCGCGTGCCAGCTCCGCGAGTGCGTGCGCAGCGGCGAGTTTCATCGTTTCGTTGATCTTGCGGGCGCGGACGTCGAGTGCGCCGCGGAAGATGTAGGGGAATCCCAGCACGTTGTTCACCTGATTGGGGTAGTCTGTACGGCCCGTTGCGACGATCACGTCGGGGCGTGCCGCCTTGGCCTCGTCGTAGGAGATTTCGGGATCGGGATTCGCCAGCGCCATGACCAGCGGGTTGCCGGCCATCGACCGCACCATGTCGGCGTCGAGCACGCCGGCCGTCGAAACGCCCAGGAAGACGTCTGCGCCGACGAGCGCTTCGCGCAGCGTCGTGACCGGCCGGCTGGTCGCGAATTCGCGCTTGACGGGGTTGAGGTCGGTGCGGCGGGTCGTGACTACGCCCCGGCTGTCGCACATCGTGATCTGGTCGCGGCGCGCGCCGAGCGCGAGGAACATCCTTGCACAGGCGATGGCGGCCGCACCGGCGCCGTTGACGACGATCTGCGCCTCGTCGATGCGTTTCCCGCTCAGGTACATCGCGTTGATGAGCGCTGCCGAGGCGATGATCGCCGTTCCGTGCTGGTCGTCGTGCATGACCGGAATGTCCAGCTCCTCGACGAGCCGCCGTTCGATCTCGAAACATTCGGGAGCTTTTATGTCTTCGAGATTGATCCCGCCGAAGGTGGGGGCGATTCGCTTGACGGCGGCGATGAACTCCTCCGGATCGGTCGTATCGATCTCGATGTCGAAGGCGTTGATTCCGGAGAAGTGCTTGAAAAGCATGCATTTGCCCTCCATGACCGGTTTGGCGGCCAGCGGGCCGATGTCGCCCAGTCCCAGTACGGCGGTTCCGTTGGTAATGACCGCCACCAGATTGCCCTTGATCGTATAGTCGTACGCCTTGGCCGGATCGTCGGCGATGGCCAGACACGGCGCCGCCACGCCGGGCGAGTAGGCCAGCGAGAGATCGTACTGGGTGGCGTCGGGTTTCGTCGGCCGGATTTCGATTTTGCCGGGGCCTCCTTCGGCGTGATAGGCGAGCGCTTCCTTCATCAATTCGTTCGTGTCCATAAGCTAAATTTTACCGGTATGTCAAACAATTATCACGCCCGCAAGTTAATAAAAAATATTAGTTTTTAAAATAGATTTATTAAAAATAAAACGATGTTTTTTAAAAATGGAGATGAAGACCCATTGCGATACTGACATATTTTATTCCGGCGTGTCCGTCGAAATCCGCCGTTTCAAGCGCGGAAGAGGTGAAGTAGGAGCTGTAACCGCCGACTTCGGCGCCGATGTCGAGACGTTTCGAAAGGAGGAGCGTCGCACGCACGATGCCGTGCGTACCGAATCCGTCGAGCGAGAACCGTGTGCCTTCCATCCGCTCGAAGTAGTTGACGTAGCCGATGCCGGCGAGTGCCGAGAACATGAACTTGTTTCCGACGCGAAACGAATATCCCGCTTCGGGTGCCGCGTAGTGGGTGCCGATGTTGCACCGTAGGACGCTCGATATTGGCGCTATCGGGTGGGGAATGGAGAGTTCGGCTTTCATGCGAAAGCAGGCGTAGCGGAGTCCGAGCGTGAAACCGCGGGCGAAACAATAGTCGTAGCCTGCGTTGTAGGCGATGCCGGCGGTGCTCCCGTCATAGGGCGCTCCGTCGATCGTGTAGAGATCGCTGACGACGAACCCCGCTCCGGCACTGCCGTAGAACAGGTGGCGGGGAAGGCGGTTCCGCTGTCGGTCGTTCATCCGTCGGATAACCTTGGCAGGATGTTTCGAACGGAGCCGCAGCGGCGGATCGAACCGCATCGTCGCGGAGGTGTCCCTGCCGTCGATGCGGAGCAGGTCGGCGCTCAGGGTATAGGTCGTGCCGTTGGAGGTCGCGGTTTCGTTCTGTTCCGTGACCGAGAGGGCGTCGCCGCCGATGCCGGCGGTCGCGCGGACGGCCAGATCGACTGCTTCCCGATTGCGTTCGTCGGCATTTTCCGAGGAACTCGATATCGTCAGTTCTCCGATTTTGCGCGACGAAGCGGGCCGCGGGAGATCTTCCGTAAAGAGCCTGACGCTGTCGGCGGGAAGCGGGGCGCCCGCCTCGGTAAGAGAGGTGTAGATTCTGGAAGAGCAGCCGCAGAGGATACACGCTACGCCAGACCGGCGATCGTGGAACGAAAGCCGGTCCGAGACGGAAGAGAGGGGTGTAACATATCTGTTTCAGTGTTGGTTTGGTCCAGTTTATGCCGCACTCCGGTCGGGAAATCCCGTCAGAAGAGCGTGTCGCCGAGCGTCGGCGGCGTGAGTCCCAGGTGCCGGAACGCCGTTTCGGTGGCTTCGCGGCCGCGGGGGGTGCGTTTGAGGAACCCCTCCATGATGAGGAACGGTTCGTAGACCTCCTCGATCGTTCCGGCATCTTCGCCCACGGCGGTGGCGATCGTATTCAGCCCGACAGGGCCGCCGTTGAACTTGCCGATGATCGTTTGGAGGATGCGGTTGTCCATCTGGTCCAACCCGCGCGCATCGATGTTGAGTGCTGTGAGTGCCATGCGCGTGATCGCCAAGTCGATGTGCCCCTCGCCCTTGACCATGGCGAAATCGCGCACGCGGCGCAGCAGGGCGTTGACGATACGGGGGGTGCCGCGCGAACGGCGGGCGATTTCGATCGCCGCGTCGTCGTCGATCGAAACGTCGAGAATGCGTGCCGAACGTTTCACGATTCCCGACAGCACCGCGGTGTCGTAGTACTCCAAATGGCACTGGATGCCGAAACGCGCGCGAAGCGGCGAGGTCAGCAGGCCGCTGCGCGTCGTGGCGCCGATGAGCGTGAAGGGCGCCAGTTCGATCTGGATCGAACGGGCGGAAGGACCCTTGTCGAGCACGATGTCGATCTTGTAGTCCTCCATGGCCGAATAGAGATACTCCTCGACAATGGGGCTCAGGCGGTGGATTTCGTCGATGAAGAGCACGTCGCCCGGATTGAGGTTCGTCAGCAGGCCCGCCAGATCGCCCGGCTTGTCCAGAACGGGGCCGGAGGTGACTTTGAGCTGGGAGTGCATCTCGTTGGCGATGATGTTCGCCAGTGTGGTCTTGCCCAGTCCGGGAGGGCCGTGCAGCAATACGTGGTCGAGCGAATCGCCGCGCATGAGGGCCGCCTGGATGAAGATGCGCAGGTTTTCGACGATCTTCTCCTGTCCGGCGAAATTCTGCAACTCCTGCGGGCGGATTTTATTTTCGAATTCGAGATCGCTCTCTATGTTTCGGATCGTAGACATGGTTACAAAGGGTAATCGTATGTTCCGGTATGCCGGTAGTTCCGGTACGGTTTTTCATTTTCCGGTCGCCGCCATTCGCAGCGGCGGCTGCATTTACGGATCCTTCTTTCCCCGCCTGCGGCCTGACTGTAACAGGTTGCGGCTGCCGGTACCCGAAACATGCAATCGTGTTACAAATATACTTATTTTTCGGAAAATCTCCGCATTCGCCGCTTCAAAAAACGCCGTCATCGCCTTGCGGCGATGCGGCGGACTTTTCCCGCAAAAGAAAAAAGGCCTGTCCGCCGCAGCGGACAGACCTTCCGGTTGAATCATTTATTAATTGAGATGGGATGTGTCTATTCCGTGTAATCGATCAGCGCCGTACGCAGATTCCCGTCGAAATCCTTATAGCGGATTTTGAGACCTTTCTTCTGAGTGACGGCCGGATCGTAGGAGTTGAGTTTGAACGAAGCCATGCTGGATCTCGCTACGGGAGTGTCCGATCCCATGTCGTCGGGTTTGTGGCGCAGTTCGAGCAGCGTGTAGTCGGGGTCTTCGGTATCGTCCGCCGAAGCGCTTCGAACCAAGCTGATCTTGTGTTTCTCGCTTCCGGTGACTTTGATCTGGAAGGAGCAGGTGAAGTATCCGGCGCTGATCAGGCAGTCGAATCTGTCCTCGCCGCTGAGTTTCACCAATTCGATCGGCTCGTCGCCGAACTCGGCTTCGTTGGAGTCATTCATCTCTTCGACGTCCTTGGTGAGAATTTCGCTGATGCCGTAGAGCTTGATGTTGTAGTCGTACTGTTGGCTCTTCTCTTCGAGCAGCGAGTAATAGATGAAGGCGCGCTGTCCGTCTTCGGGATTGTAGCCGCCGGTAGGTACGGCGAATTGCGAAGGATAGAGCGTCTGTCCGTTGTCCGCCTTGAAATAGAACGTCCCGCTCAATCCGCCCGGATTGAGGATGGTCACGAGCGCCATGCTGTCGGCGCCCTCTACGTCGGAGTCGTTGCAGGACTGGAGCACGGGCAGCACCGCGACCGCCGCGAGGAGAAATAATTTGAACTTTTTCATGGGTTTAGCTATTTTATTTCTAAATTTGTTCCTTTCTATAAACGCACGAAAGTACGAAATACTGCGTAAAGAGATAAAAAAATATTTTTTTTACGGGGATGCAGTATTCGGGAGAGGACACCATTTATTATATGACGAACGATGAGCATGGAGGAACGGATACTCGCAGAGCGTTGTAAAGCCGGAGATAACGATGCCCGCCGCGAGCTGTATACTCGTTTCGGAGGACGTTTGTTGGGTATCTGCCTGCGTTATGTCGGGGATCGGGCGACGGCCGAGGATCTGCTCCATGACTGTTTTATCAAGGTGTTCGCGGCAATCGACCGTTTTTCATGGCGCGGCGAGGGTTCCTTGAGGGCGTGGATGGAACGGATCGCGGTGAACGTTTCGCTCGAAGCGCTGCGTCAGAAGCGGCGGTTGCACTATCCGACTACGGTCGACCGGCTGCCCGAACGCTATGAAGAGCCGACGTCGGACGAAATGGAGCGGTTGCCCTACGACGATCTGAAACGGTTGATCGCCGAGCTGCCCGACGGATACAGGACTGTTTTCAACCTCTATTGTATCGAGGAGCTCTCCCATAGGGAGATTGCGGAGCGGTTGGGAATCAGTGAGAAAACCTCGTCGTCGCAGCTGTTTCGCGCAAAGGCCTTGTTGGCGCGACGCATTAAGGAGTATGTAAAGGACAAATGAAACGGAATAGGATGGAGCGGGAGGAACGGTGGATTGCAACGGTTCGGGAGAAGTTGAGAGGTGCCGACGAGTCGTTGCCGGAAGGAGGCTGGGAGGCGCTGGAGCGCGACTTGGCCGCTGCCGGCCGGCGGCGCAGGGCTTTCACTCCCGCCTGGAAAAAAATAGCTGCCGTCGCCGCCGTCGTAGCGATTGCCGTATTAATAGGTGAGACTGTCGTAAATCAAGGTGTTGTGGACGGTGATCGACAAACAACGTTCTTTGCCGGAGAACTTACGACGGCGGACGGTCAGCTTTTATATGATGACGAACCGTTGCGGAACGAGGCGCTGACGGCACTCTCCGAAGCCCCGGCGCCGCTGGTAGCGAAGGTTCGGCAGGCTTTGGCCGAAAGTCGGCCGGCTGCGATCGTTGCGGCCGACGGGTCGGTACAGACTCTCTCGGGCGATGCGTTAGCGGAGGTGCGGTCGTCCCGAAGCGAGACGGAAGCCGCAGCACCGTCGGATGCGGAACCCTCTGCGGCCGGGGAAGAAGCGGTAGCCGAGGAGAAAGAGGCGCAACCTGCCGCAAAGGCCGCCGCCTCGCGTTCGTCGGAGCGGACGATCGCCCGCACGCTTCCCGGGGAAGCCGCACGGCGTTCCTTCGAACCGGAGCGGGTGCAGCGGCGGACGTCGGTGGGGCTTTTCGCCGCCGGATTGCCGACGGCGCAGCAGGTGTCGTCGGGGCGGGCGACGCCGTTGGCTTCGGCTTCGCCCTCTCATGTGCTCAGTTCGAGCGGCATTTTCCGAATGAAACGCGGTTACGACGATTATCTTTACCGGCATAAGCAACCGCTCAGTTTCGGCATCTCCGTTCGCAAGGAATTCGGATACGGATTGTCGCTCGAAAGCGGTCTGGTCTATTCGCTGTTGCGTTCGGATGTCAGGGTATCGCAGAATGACGAGTCGTTCTCGCAGACGCTTCACATGCTGGGTATTCCGCTGCGTGTCAACTGGGATTTTCTGTCGCGCGGCGACTGGAAGCTCTATCTGGGTGCCGGCGGAATGGTCGAAAAGTGCCTCTATGCGAAATTCGGCTCCGAGTCCGTCGCCGAAAAGGAGCTGCAATGGTCGTTGACCGCCAACGCGGGTGTGCAGTACGATTTTACGCGGCGGACGGCCCTCTACTTCGAACCGGGCGTCTCCTATTACCTGACGGAAACCGCGTTGCGGACGGCCCGGACGGTTTCGCCGGTCAATTTGTCTTTGCAGTTGGGCGTGCGTCTGACTTATTGAGAAGGTTTCGGTAAAAATAAGTCCGGCGATGTCGAAACATTGCCGGACTTTTCTATTTCGCTCCCGTTTCCGCCTTTCGGAAACATTTGTGCATTTTTTTGTCGGAATTCATTTCCGGTACCGGAAGATCGATAAAACCCTTTTACAATATCAAGTTGCCTAAATTTGCTATTTTTTATTGGAGAATAGAAATTTGTTATTAATTTTGTAGTAAAATATAAGAATGAATCGAAAGGGGTTAGTGACTGAAAATAAGATAAAAAGTAGTCTCGGCGGGAATCGAACCCACATCGTAAGAACCGGAATCTTATATTCTATCCATTGAACTACGAGACCAAATGATGATGCAAAGATGCAAAAAAAATTTGAAATAATGCACGAAAATCAAAATAATTGGCAAAGAATCGAGAGTGTCGTCAAATGGGCCAACATGACGACGAATTATTTTGCCCGTTATATCGGACTCTCCCGCGGTGAAAATCTTTACCAGATCAAACGGGGGCACAACGGCATCTCCCGGAAACTCGGCGAACGGATCGTCCAGCATTTTCCGCAGATCGACCTGTTGTGGCTGTTGACCGGCAGGGGCCAGATGTTCGTTTCGGGAAGCGAGGACCGCGGCGCGCAGATACCCTTTTTCAATGCTGATGTCGAAAAGTCGATCCGCGGCGTGGAGCTGTTGAGTCCCGACGGGTACGTCGTGCTGCCGATGGGCGACGATGCCGACTGCGCGCTCTACTATTACGGCCGTGCGATGGGCGATACGCTGCCTGCCGGAACGCTGGTTTTTCTGAAGGAGTCCGATGTGGAGTCGGTTATCCCCGGCGGCATGTATGTCGTCGTGACGCGCAAGATCGTGACGCTGCGGCAGCTCCATCTGGAAGCCGGCGCACAGTCGGTACGGCTGACGGCTTCGTGCGAGGCCGGGTTCGACGAAATGGTCGTCAAAAGCAAGGATATACAGAAAATTTATCGGGTAAAAGCGCATCTTATCGTCGACTGAGCGACATGCCTTCCGGTTTCGCAAACGGATCGGACTCGGTTGGCCGTCCGCAGCACCATCTCCAATAACTTCGGGCGAATAACTGTCCGTCGCGACCTGCCTGAGACGCACGAGGTTCGCCCAAAAGCGGCCCGCCGTCCTGCACGGTGAACTGCCGATCGGGTCCTGCGAGCCGAAGATGGATATATGGGCTATTATCGAAATCAGGATTGTTCGGTCATGCTGTCGGAGGTTGAGTTCGGTCCGATGGAGCCGGGAGTCATCTTGAATGACTATGAAACGTTCATCGAAAAAGTTTACCATACGATCCTGGCGCAATAGTTGTCTTCCTCGCCGGACTTATGGCGCAAAACCTTGAATTGTTAGGCAGTTGTCGGTTCGTCCTGCGATTCCGGACGGTGTGAATCCGAAACGATTCGTCCCGCTGGGGGAGTTGTTCCGTCCCTTCGGGTTTGGGTGTTTGAAAAATTATGCTTAACTTTAACAATCCATTTAAATTTAAGTATTGACGATCGTATGTTTTCCGGAATCATAGAGCAGACGGCGACCGTGGTGGCCGTCCGCAGCGAACGACAGAACAAGCATTTCATCCTGCGCGCCGATTTCTGCCGCGAATTGAAGATCGACCAGAGCATCGCCCACAACGGCGTGTGCCTGACCGTCGTAGACCTTACGGAGGATACCTACACGGTGACGGCCATGAAGGAGACGCTGCTGCGCAGCAACCTGGGGGCGTTGCAGGTCGGCGATCTGATCAACGTCGAGCGGTCGATGAAACCCGATGCGCTGCTCGACGGGCATATCGTGCAGGGGCATGTGGATCAGACGGCCGTCTGCACGGCGGTCGAGGATGCCGAGGGAAGCTGGTATTTCACCTTCCGCTACGAACCCCAGGGCGACAACTGTACGGTCGAGAAGGGTTCAGTGGCCGTCAACGGAGTGAGCCTCACGGTGTGCGATTCGCGCGACGACGGTTTCCGTGTGGCGATCATTCCTTATACCTATGAGCATACCAATTTCTGCCGCATCGGGGTCGGTTCGGTGGTGAATCTCGAATTCGACATCGTGGGCAAGTACATCGCCCGCCTGATGCGCAATTACATGAAGCGTTGACGCACGGTCGTCCTTCGACGGGGCGGAGTGCGGATTTGTCTCACCTTTAATTTTTGTTACGATGAACATCAAGACGAAAGAGGCCTCCTCGCTGTTGGTTGCGGTGCTGGCGGCGGCGATCGTCGCTCTGGCGACGGCATTGGCCCATGTGGCGTGGTGGGTCGTTTTGTGCGTGGCGGTCGGGACGTTCCTGATCGTGGCGCTGTTCGCCCTCTTTGTGATCCGTAAATATGTGGCTTACAAGCTAAAACCGATCTATTCGATCGTCTTTTCGCGCAACGTGCATACGCACGAGATTCTCGACGAGTTGAAGGACAAGCACGTGGAGAGCATCTCCGAAGAGTTGTCGGCATGGGCCGAGACCAGCGACATGGAGATCGCCCGCCTGAAAGAGACGGAGAAGTTCCGCAAGGAGTATCTCGGCAATGTGGCGCATGAATTGAAAACCCCGATTTTCAATATTCAGGGGTATATTTCGACGCTGCTCGACGGCGGACTGGAAGACGAACTCATCAACCGCAAGTATCTCGAACGCACGGAAAAGAGCATCGACCGGCTGATCAATATCGTCAACGACCTCGACACGATCTCCAAACTCGAAAGCGACATGACGCGGCTCAAAATGGAGCCGTTCGACGTCGTGGCGCTCACGAAGGAGATCGCCGACCAGTTGGAGATGAAGGCCGGCGAGCGGCACATCAAACTGCTGGTGAAGGGGGCCGAAGATCTGCCGTCGCCCTTCTGGGTCTTGGCCGACAAGCACTATGTAGGGCAGGTGATGGTCAACCTGCTGACCAACTCGATCTGCTACGGCCGCGAGGGCGGCCAGACGCGCGTGCGTTTCCGCGACATGCTCGACAAGATCCTGATCGAGGTCGAGGACTCGGGCGTCGGCATCGCCAAGGAGGATATCCCGCGTGTCTTCGAACGGTTCTACCGCACCGACAAGGGGCGGTCGCGCGAACACGGCGGCACGGGGCTGGGGCTGGCGATCGTCAAACATATCGTCGAAGCGCACGGCGAGCATATCACGCTGCGCAGCGAAGTGGGCGTGGGCAGTACCTTCTCCTTCACGCTCAAGAAGGCGGACCCGAACGAAATCAAGTAAACCAATTTCGATAAAATGGTATTCAATCCGTTGTACATCGTATGGAATTTCAACCCGGTGCTTTTCTCCGTCGGCGGGTTGGATATCCGTTACTATGGGCTGATGTGGGCGCTGGCGATTCTCGTCGGTGCCAAGTTCTTCGATAATTTCTGCAAGCGCGAGGGGCTTCCTTCGTCGGTTTCGGAGTCGATTTTCATTTACGGCACGCTGGCTACGATCATCGGTTCGCGGCTGGGTCACTGCCTTTTTTACGAGCCGCAGCACTATCTTGCGCATCCGCTGGCGATCATCACCGAAATCCGTAACGGCGGTATGGCGAGCCACGGTGCGGCCGTGGGGCTTCTGATCGGGTTGTGGCTCTTTTCGCGCCGGAACAAACTGCCTTACATCTGGTCGCTCGACCGCATCATGATCCCTGTGGCGATCGGCGGTGCGGCGGTGCGTTTCGGCAATCTGTTCAATTCGGAGATCGTCGGCAGTGTGACCGATATGTCGTGGGGCTTCAAGTTCGTGCGTCTCTACCGCGACCTGCCGCTCGACGCGGTTCCCGTGCAGCATCCCACGCAATTGTACGAAGCGTTGTGCTATGTGGTGACGTTCGGGGTGTTGTGGTGGCTCTATTACCGCCGCGACACGGGTGTCCGCCGGCCGGGGTTGTTGTTCGGCGTGGGGCTTATCGGCGTCTTCCTGACACGCTTTTTCATCGAGTTCATCAAGGAGGATCAGGAGGCCTTCGAGCAGGGAATGCTGCTCAACATGGGGCAGTTGTTGAGTATCCCCTTCATCCTTTTCGGAATTTATATGATCTGGCGGGCGTTGTCGCGCCCTGCCGTCGAGGCGAAGCCCGCTTCGCCCGGCCGTAAAACGAAACCTGCGCGGAAATAGCCTTTTCGCCGAAACAGAGAACACCATGGTCGCAGAGGTAAATAAGATCATTGCCGGTGAGCTGCTGAATCACCGTTCCGTCGTAATTCCCGGTGTAGGTATGCTCTATGTGGCGCATCGCGGTGCGCGCCGCCTGTCGCGGCAGAAGATCGCGGCGCCCCGCAACGAAATCGATTTCCGCCCGTCGGAAGAGGGCGTTTCGCTCGTGGAATTGATCCGCCGCGCCGCAGGGTGCGACGAAGCGCAGGCGCAGGCCGTTTTCGGGCGTTGGCTGGCTAAGACGCGCGAAGACGAGGTATTGACGCTCGAAGGGATCGGAATCCTGCGCCACCGTGCGTTTACCTCCGAACCGGCGTTCGCCGCGCAACTGAATCCGGCCGGCGAGGAGGTCGTGACCTTGCAGCCCCGTATGAATCGGGCCGTGGTGGCGATCGCCGTTGCTGCGATTGTCGTGGCTGTCGCCGTGTTCGGTTATATCGAGTTCGCCCCGAAATCCGTATCGCGTTTCGCGGCGCAGGCGGAGAAGTCGAACGTCGAGAGGCCGAAAGCTTCTTCCGGATCGGCGGAGGACGGCGTTTCGGCCGCTGCCGTTGCGACGGGGGGCGAACGGAGTACGGAAGAATCGGCGGCCGGACCGGACGGAGCTGCCGGCCCTGACCGGCCGGCCGGCGCCACGGCGTCTGCCGAAATTCCGCAGGCGGCGTCTGCACAACCGACCGTCGCCACGGCATCAACCGAAGTCCCGCAGACGACATCCGCACGACCGGCCGCCACACCGCAGCCTGCCTCCGAACGGATGCAGTCGGGGTGGTGTTACGTGGTTTTCGGTGTATTTTCGACCGAGGAGAACGCTGCGCGGTGCCGCGAGCAGTTGTTGCGCGAGGCGCCGTCGCTGGCTGTCGGGGTCTATCCTTTCGGTGCGAAGTACATGGTCTCGCTCTTCGCCGCGCAGGATCGCGGCGTCTGCGAGCGTTTCGCGCGGGAACACCGTTCGGCGTGGCCCGACTTGTGGATTTACGCGAAAAAATGAGTTCTCCCGCTTCGTTGGTAACCCGTGCTGTCGATGCGTTCTACTGGTGTCGGCTGGAAGGGGTCGTCTCGCGGCAGTTGTTCCGCTACGCCTTTTGCGGCGGGATGAATCTGGCGTTGGATGCGGTGTGGTATTTCGTGATCTATCACTTTCTGATCGGTGAAGGGCGGATGATCGATCTGGGCTTCGTCTACATGTCTGCCCCGATCGCGTCGCTGTTCCTCGTCTTTCCGATTACCTTTTTCACCGGTTTCTGGCTCAATCGCAACGTGGCGTTCCGTGCGTCGCCGCTCGGCACGCGCACGCAACTGCTGCGCTATGCGTTGTCGGTCGCCGGAGCGATCCTGCTCAACTATCTATGCATGAAACTGTTCGTGGAGGTCGTCGGTATCTGGCCTACACCCGCGAAACTCGCGACCTCTCTCCTTTCGGCCGCATACAGTTTTCTTGCAGCACGGTATTTCACCTTTCGCGGGGCGATCGAGGATTGAGTCTTGAGAAAATAATCCATTACGGAATGCTCCGAAGGAGCTGTCTGCGATCGTCAATTGTTATTATGAGAATATCGATCCTTCGCCGGAATTGACCGAGGAGGAGACACAATGTATCTATATCGGCTTGACCGTTGCGGCATACAGCGCGAAATATTGGGAGTGCTATGAGTGAGAATATAGGTAAATGGGCGCAAAAACTCGATCTCGCTTTCAACGACTTATGGGTGCTGCGATTCGCAACGGTCGGTGCGTTGTGCGTGGCGGTACTGTTTCTTCTGCCCGCTTCTTCGTTGCTTGCCGATGTGGTGTCGTGGGGGTGCATGGTTCCCGTTACGGCTTTGATCGTGCGCTTCGTCTATTTGCTGCGGCTGCCCTGCGGACGATGGAAGAGGCTGCCGATCGACAAACGGCAGGTTCGCCGCTGGAACTGTTGGAACAATGCGGCGTTCGCCGTTTTTTTCGCTGTTTTGCTCGTTCGGGTATTGTTCCGTATTTTCGGTAGATAACATTTCGGAATGCGATGGGAGGATGTCTCCGGGAAATGACGTCCTCCCGTTTTCTATTCTCCTTCTTTGTGAGAGGGCGGATTAAGGCCCGCTTGCGGTTTCAGACGCGGTTTCAGCGGTTGCGGTTCTCCTCGCGCAGTTTCTGCAACTCGTACATGCGGTCGCGGTACTTCGCTGCGGCGAGGAAATCGAGCGATTTGGCGGCTCGTTCCATATCCTCCTTCGCCTTTGCGATCAGCGTGTCGAGGTTTTCGCCTGCCACGTAGGTTCCCTGTACGTCGGCGGCCTGCATGTAGTGATCCTCCGCCGGCAGGTAGAAGGCTGGCGTCGCCTCCTGGATCTTTTCGCCCTGGGAAGCCAGCAGCGTGCTCTGTCCCGTGCCGCTGCGCTGCGCCTGCCGCGGCAGCATCTCGTGTTCGAGGTTGTAGCGTACCTGCTTTTCGCGGCGGCGGTTGCTCTCGACGATGGCGTAGCGCATCGAGTCGGTGCAGTGGTCGGCGTAGAGGATCACATTGCCGTTGGCGTGGCGTGCGGCGCGTCCCGCGATCTGGGTGATTGACCGCACGTTGCGCAGGAACCCCTCCTTGTCGGCGTCGAGAATGGCGACGAGCCCCACCTCCGGCAGGTCCAGCCCTTCGCGCAGCAGGTTGACGCCGATCAGCACGTCGAACATGCCGGCGCGCAGGTCTTCGAGGATCTGGATACGTTCCAGCGTGTCGATGTCCGAATGGATGTAGCGGTTGCGCACGCCGATGCGGTCGAAATATTTCGACAGCTCCTCGGCCATGCGTTTGGTGATGGTGGTGATGAGCACCTTGTCCTCGACGCGCACCCGCTTGTCGATCTCTTCGAGCAGGTCGTCGATCTGGTTCTCCGTGACGCGCACTTCGAGCGGCGGATCGACCAGCCCCGTGGGGCGGATCAGCTGCTCGACCACCACGCCTTCGCTCTTCATGAGCTCGTAGTCGGCGGGTGTGGCGCTGATGTAGACCGTCGTGCCCATCATCTGCTCGAACTCCTCGAAGCGCAGCGGGCGGTTGTCCTTCGCCGCCGGCAGACGGAATCCGTACTCCACGAGATTTTCCTTGCGGGCCCGGTCTCCGCCGAACATGCCGTGTACCTGCGGCAGCGTCACGTGGCTCTCGTCGATGAGCAGCAGATAGTCCTTCGGGAAGTAGTCGAGCAGGCAGAAGGGGCGCGTTCCGGCGGCGCGCCCGTCGAGGTAGCGCGAGTAGTTCTCGATGCCGGGACAGTAGCCCAGCTCCTTGATCATCTCCAAATCGTATTCCACCCGCTGCTTGATGCGCTGCGCTTCCATCGTCCTCCCTTCGCGTTCGAAGAACTCGATCTGCTTGCCCAGATCGAGGTAGATCTGCTGTACGGCAGCGTTGATACGCTCCTTCGTGGTGACGAAGAGACGTGCGGGGTAGATCGTCAGCGTGTCGATCGTCTGGATGCGGGCGCCCGTCGCGGGATCGACGATCCAGATCGCTTCGATTTCGTTGTCGTAGAACATCACGCGGTAGCACTGGCTGCCGAATTCGCCGAAGGCGGCCATGATGTCCACCGTGTCGCCGTTGACGCGGAACGTCGCGGGCAGCAGGTCGCGTTCGGTGCGGGTGTAGAGCGCTTCGACCAGTTTGTAGAGGAACTGCTTGTAGCTGACGATGTCGCCGACCTTGAACGAGACGGCCGTCGCATGGAAGTCTTCGGGGTTGCCGCTGCCGTAGAGGCACGAGACGGACGAGACGACGATCACGTCCCGGCGGCCCGAAAGGAGCGTCGCGCAGGTTTGCAGACGCATCTTTTCGATCTCGTCGTTGATCGACAGGTCTTTTTCGATGAAGGTATCCGTGGCCGGCAGGTAGGCCTCCGGCTGGTAGTAGTCGTAGTAGGAGACGAAATATTCGACTGCGTTTTCGGGAAAGAAATTCTTGAACTCTCCGTAGAGCTGCGCCGCGAGGGTCTTGTTATGGCTCAATACGAGAGTCGGTTTGTTGATCTGGGCGATGACGTTGGCGGCCGTGAAGGTCTTGCCCGAACCCGTCACGCCCAGCAGCGTGTTGTGTTTCGATCCGCGGCGGATCGAATCGACGAGCTGCGCGATCGCTTCGGGCTGGTCGCCCGTGGGCTTGTATTCCGAGACGAGTTTGAAATCCATAGATGCAAAGGTACGATAAATTCGGAATTCGGAGGCCGCAACGACGGATAATTCCGCTTCCGGAATGCCCTTTTCAACGCGAAACCTGCCGGCGATATTGTCCGTCCGGCGGCAGCCGGTTTGCGTGCGGCGGCGAAACAGCTGTCGCAGAAGCCGAAACGGAGCGCATCGAATTTAATTCCGCAAACGTTGTTCCGCCTGCCGAATTATTCGTAACTTTGCGAGCATGGGACTCATCGACCGCGCCACCGTAGACCGCATCTATGCGGCAGCCGATATCGTCGAAATCATCGGCGATTACGTCACGCTCAAACGCAAGGGTGTGAACTATCAGGCGTGCTGTCCCTTCCACAACGAAAAGACTCCCTCGTTCGTCGTATCGCCTTCGAAAGGTGTTTTCAAGTGCTTCGGCTGCGGCAAGGCGGGCAACGCCGTTACCTTCGTCATGGAGCACGAGGGCATCTCTTACCCCGAAGCGCTCAAAGCCGTGGCCAAGCGCTACGGCATCGAGGTGCAGGAGCGGGAGCTCACCGAGGAGGATATCCGCCGCAACGACAACCGCGAATCGATGTTCGCCCTCAACGGCTGGGCCTATGACTATTTCGCCGACTACCTGCGTAAGTCGTCGGAGGGGCAAAGCGTCGGCATGAGCTATTTCCGGCAGAAGCGCGGGTTTACGGAGGCCACGATCCAGAAGTTCGGATTGGGCTATTGTTCGGCCAAGGGCGATGCGATGACGAGCGCCGCCCTGGCTGCCGGATACAAGGAGGAGTTTCTCCTCTCGACCGGACTGTCGATCAGACGTGAACGCGACGGGCATTTGTTCGACCGCTTCCACGATCGGGTGATCTTCCCCGTGCACAACATTTCGGGGCGGATCGTCGCCTTCGGCGGCCGCATTCTGGGAACGAACAAGAATGTCGGCAAGTACCAGAACTCCCCCGAGAGCGAGATATACAGCAAGAAGCGCGAGCTCTACGGCCTCTATTTCGCCAAGAAGGCGATCCAGCAGCAGGACTATGCGATCATGGTCGAGGGGTATACCGACGTGATCTCGATGCATCAGGCCGGTGTGGAGAATGTCGTGTCGTCGTCGGGTACATCGCTCACGACCGATCAGATCCGGCTGCTGAACCGCTTCACGAAGAACATCACCGTCATCTACGACGGCGATTCGGCGGGTATCCACGCCTCGATCCGCGGAATCGACATGATCCTGGCCGAGGGGATGAACGTGCGCGTGGTGCTGTTGCCCGAACCCGAAGACCCCGACTCCTTCGCGCGCGCGCACACGGCTGCCGAGGTGCAGGAGTACATCAAGGCCAACGAGGTCGATTTCATCACCTTCAAGGCGCAGCTGCTGATGAAGGACGCTCAGAACGACCCGATCAAGCGGGCGGCGCTCATCGGCGACATGGTGCAGTCGATTACGCAGATTCCCGATTCGATCCAGCGTTCGGTCTATGTCAAGGAGTGCGCGCGGCTGATGGACATCGACGAGCGGGTGCTCGTCGAGGAGGTGGCGCGCAAGCGCGTCGTCCAGACGGGTGGCGGCCGCGAGGCTTCGGATTTCATCCGCCGTCAGCAGATGCGGCAGCGGAGCGAGGAGCAGGCCGCCGTGCCGGAGCCGCAGGTCGATTTCACGAAGGGCGTCGCGGCCGGCAGCGCCACGCAGGAGTTGGAGAAGGAACTGTTGAAATACCTGCTCAAATACGGCCACCGTAATTTCGACTTCAAGGAGGGGCGCGACGTCATCCAGATGAATGTCGCCGACGTGATCCTGTCGACGCTCGATGCGCAGGAACTCCATTTCCAGACCGAGGTCTACCGGAAGATGCTGGATACCTACCGCGAGCAGCGCGCCGAACTGGGCGAAGGGGTGGAGGTGCCGGCGCATCTGTTCATCAATCACCCCGATCCCGCGGTCTGCAATGCGGCGGTCGACATCCTTACGTCGGACGACAACTACGTGCCGAGTAAGCTCTGGAAGCAGAAGGAGGTTCATGTCGAGAGCGTCGAGGAGATTCTCGCGCAGGGTGTGCCGAAGGCGGTGATCCTCTACAAGTCGAACGCGATCAAGAAACTGATCGACGAGCAGATGCAGCGTTTGGCTTCGGGGCAACTTACCGAGGAGGAGGAGTTGGAGGCGACGACTCTCATCAATACGCTCAACTGCGAGAAAACCAATATTTCGCACAAGGTGCAGCGGACGATTCTCTGATTCGTTCGATGTCGATAACGCCGGGCGATGGTATCCGCCCGATCCAAACCGTGTCCCCTTCGCGGACGCTGATGATGCCTGCCCTGAAATTTCGGTTTGGATGAAAACATTGCTGTTGATCGGCTGCGGCAGCTTCGCCGGTGGCGTATTGCGCTACGGCGTGTCGCGGTTGTTGCAGGGTAGCCAGTGGCTCTCCCTGCCGTTGGGAACTTTTTGCGTGAATATCCTCGGATGCCTGCTGCTCGGGGTTTGCTACGGTCTGCTGGAGCACTACCGGGTGCTGTCGGAGGAGATCAGGTTGCTCTTTATCGTGGGGTTCTGCGGCAGTTTCACGACATTTTCGACCTTTATCCACGAGAATCTCCTGCTGGTCCGCCAGTCGGATCTGGCGGGGCTGGCGTTCTACGTCTCGTTGAGCGTGGCGTCGGGGCTGCTGGCCGTCCATGCGGGGCATTGGCTTGTGAAAATGGGATAGTCCGTGCGGGGATTTTGATTGGATATCCGGAAAAAGTCACTATTTTTGCAAGATAGAGTTCCCGGCCGGTGCTGCGGTTTTACTCCGCAGCCGGCGAAGGATATTCCGGACGCCACGGGCAGGGCGGTCGGCTTGCCGTACCGAGCGGTTGCAGGCAGCCGCTCTCCGACCGTACTGAACGGAGGGTGATGGATTTGCGGAGTGCGGTTTTATGCGAATTCGTACGGGGCGAAGACTGCGGAGCACGTCCGTGTGGCGGGCCTCCGCGTGCGGAGACTTCGGCCCGCACGGCGCAGAGAGCCGTATTTTCCCGCTGAGCGGGGTATGAGAGGAGACGTTTTGCCGATGCAGCACGTAGGCTCTAAAAGTCCCACCCCTTTGTCGACTGTGTGCAAGCCGAGCGCACCCGCTTGCGGGATGCCGAGGCGCCGCCGCAGAAACCGAGCGCAGCGAAGGTAAAGGGAGGGAGATGAGGGAAGGAATGTAAAAATAACTTTTTTACTTTTTTACATTCGCAGAATGTCAAAGAAGTAGGAGGAAAGACTATAAAAGTCCCTCCCTTTGTCAAAGGGAGGGAGCATGAGGGAGGGAATGTAAAAATGACTTTTTTACATTCGCAGAATGTCAAAGAAGTAGGAGAAAAGACTATAAAAGTCCCTCCCTTTGTCAAAGGGAGGGAGCATGAGGGAAGGAATGTAAAAATAACTTTTTACTTTTTTACATTCGCAGAATGTCAAAAAAGTAAGGCTGGGTCGTACACGTATCGCTACGCATACCGTGTGCAAACAGAAAATAAACAGAAAGATGTGTAAAACATATCAAAGATAAAAGAATTAGTTACCTTCACCCAGCCTTACGCCCGTTTACGTGCAAACCGAGTGCCGGAATCGCCGCCGACGGGCGGGAAGTCGAGAGATAAGTTTTACACGTTTCAAAGCCAGAGAGATAGATGGGCGATTATAAAACGATAAATATCCGCAACAAGCGGGCGACGTTCGACTACGAGATTCTCGAAGAGTTCGTCGCCGGCGTCGTGCTGGTCGGTACCGAGATCAAGTCCGTGCGGCTGGGCAAGGCGTCGATGGTGGACAGCTATTGCTATTTCGACAAGGGCGAGTTGTGGATCCGCAATGTCACGATTGCCGAATACCATTGGGGAACCTGCAATAACCATGTCCCGAAACGTGACCGCAAGCTGCTGCTCAACCGCAAGGAACTGAATAAGTTGCAGCGGTCGTTGCAGGATCGCGGCCTGACGATAGCGGGGCTTCGGATGTTTCTCAACGAGCGGGGATTGGTGAAGATCGTCATCGGGCTTGCGCGCGGCCGCAAGGCGTACGACAAACGCGAATACCTCAAAGAGAACGACGCCCGCCGTGAAATGGACAAGGCGATGAAAACCCATAAACGTTAAATAAATGTACGAAATCTTCTTTTTCGATATTGACGGTACGCTGCGCAGTTTCGAGACGCACGAGGTGCCCGCATCGGCGCGCGAAGCGCTCGCCCGCCTGCGCGGACGCGGGGCGAAGGTGATTATCGCCACGGGCCGCGACCGGCGGAGCCTTCCGCCGCTCGAAGGGCTGACTTTCGACGGATACATTCTGGTCAACGGCGGCCATTGCCTGACGACCGACGGCGAGGTGCTGGCCGAGCGTCCGATCCCGATGGAGATTCTCGACAGGATGCTGCATGTGGGAATGCGCGAGGGATTTCCCGTCTCGATGCTGACCGACGAGGGGATGGTCGCCAGTAGCGTAAACGACGGGATGCGCGAGTTTCTGGGTGCGTTGGGGATGCCGCTCGATCCTGCGGTGGCCGATTTGCGCGAGGTGGCGCAGCGTACGCCCTGCCGTCAGATGTGCGTCTTCATGTCGCCCGAACAGGAGGAGCGGATCATGCGCGAATTTCCCGAGTGCGTGTCGAGCCGTTGGAGTCCGCTCATGGCCGACATCAACATGCGCGGCGTAACGAAGGCGAGCGGCATGGACGTCTTTCTGAGGCATTACGGCATCGACCGGAGCCGTTCGATGGCGTTCGGCGACGGCGGCAACGACGTGGAGATGATCCGCCATGCGGGTGTCGGCGTGGCGTTGGGCAACGCCGTCGACGCGGCCAAACGGGCGGCCGACTATGTCACCGCCACGGTCGACGACGACGGTGTGCTGCGTGCACTGCAACATTACGAAGTATTATAGCGAGAGATATGGCATTGATTTTATGTATCGAAACGGGCACGGACATCTGTTCGGTCGGGATCGCCGAAAACGGCGAACTGGTTTCGTTGCGCGAGAGCGACGAAGGCCGCGACCACGCCCGCAAGGTCGGCGTTTTCGTCGATGAAATTCTCAAAGAGAACCGGCTCGATCCCGACGATCTGGATGCCGTAGCCGTCGGCAAGGGGCCCGGTTCCTACACGGGGCTGCGCATCGGTGTGTCGTTCGCCAAGGGACTGTGCTACGGTTTGCGCAAGCCGCTCGTCGCCGTCGGTTCGCTCGATGCGCTCTGCGAGGTGGCGCGCGAGGATTACGAAGCGGGGATTCTCGCCGTCGAGGATTGGGAGCGCGCCGTGTTGTGTCCCATGGTCGACGCGCGGCGCATGGAGGTTTATACGCAGTTGTTCGACGCGCAGGGGCGGCCGCTCACGGAGGTGTCGGCCGAGGTGGTCGATGCGGGGAGTTTTTCCACATGGCGGGCGAAAGGGCCTTTCGTGATTTTCGGCAGCGGTGCGGCGAAGTGCGCCGATGTGCTGTCGGACGCCGTGCTGGTGCACGTTGCCCCCTCGGCGCGCGGGTTGGCGCGGTTGGCGCAGACGGCTTTCGACGGGGGCGATTTCGCCGATCTGGCCTATTTCGAACCCTTCTATCTGAAAGATTTCGTGGTGACGACCTCGCGCAAGAAGTTGTTTTAGGTCGCCGGAGGATGACAGGCCGTTCGATGCGGCCGCTGAATGGAATAATTCACCCCTGCCGCACTGTTTGCGGCAGGGGTGAATTCGTATCGGGATACCGAGTCGTTATCTCTTCGTCGCGGCATACCACGCGGTCTGTTGCCACTCGTTGCGGTAGGTCTCGGCCGGAGCATAGGTCGTTACGCCCGAATAGTAGCGGATGTCGTTCATGCGATTGTTGTAAACCGAAAAGAACTGCGCCGTGTGGAACCGTCCTTCGGGCGGGAAGCAGCGTTCCATCTGTTGCACGAACGCCTGACCGCGAGCGTCGTCGGCTGTCAGCGCCAGGGCGTACTCTTCCAGATCGTAGAACTGGTGCGTCTCCATTCCGTCGTAGCTTTGCAGCGTCGTCGCGTCGACGGCTTTCGTGGCGCCGGCGTTGATGTCGTGCAGGGCCGTGGCCAGCCCCTCCAATTCATCGCAGACCGTGAGCGTCGCGCACCCCGATTTGTAGGAGTCGACGGCGTTGTAGTATTCGTAGACGTTCCGGCAGGCCGCGGCCAGATCGTACCGTGCGCCGTCGTCGGCGAAGAGCGAGGGAATCACCGTGTCGTAGGGGAATCCGTGCGCCATGACCTCGCAGGGCGAGGCGACGATGTAGTCGGCCGCGCGGCGCAGATCGTAGAGTGCTTCGACCGACGACATGAAACAGGCGTCGAAGAGCAGGTAGTCGAACCGCACGCCGGAGCCGTCGATCGCGGCGGCAAGCTCCGAAATATCCATGTAGCGCCCCCGGTCATGGCCGAACCAGCGGGTTTCGGCCGCACCGGGTATCTTCCGCCACAGATCGTCGGTGCGACGGGCGTTGCTGCGCAGCCATGACGAACTTTCGATCGATGCCGGCAACCATCCCTTTGCGTGGGAGGCCAGATGGAGCCCGAAACGTTCGGCGGGCGCGGCGGCCGCCATGTCGCCGAGGATGCGTTCCATGACCGCAGGATCGGTCGTGCGCCCGGGCAGCGGCGTATAGCGGATCAGCGTGTCGCGTTCGCAGGCGTTCGCCGCTTCGTCGTAACGGTACTCCACGACGTATCCTTCGCCGGCGGCGGGCTGCGTGAAGGCCACGATACGGCCCAGCGGCAGGATATTCCGCGAGAGCGCCTTGGCGACGTCCGACAGATTGTTTTTATAATAGGAGTAGAGATCGGTGCCGCAGAAGTACATGAGCAAGGTCTGACGTGCAGCCTGCGGACGCTGTTGCAGATCGACGGTCCGGTTCGCCGAGCCGTCGTCGAGCGCGACGGTCAGTTGTCCCAGTCTGTGCAGGTCGCGCCCCGTGTTGGTCTCGGAGGTTTCGATCCGCAGTTCGTGCACGCCGGCTTCGCCCGACAAGACCGACACGCGGCAGTCGTGCCCGTTCCCGATGAAACCGACGCTCCAACGGCGGTCGGCCTCGATGCGCAGCACGGCCTGTGCCGTTTCGCCTTCGGCCGGATTATCGAAGACGATCCGCTCCTTGTCGAGCGTGAGCAGTGCGAGGGGTTCTTCCTCGGAGCGCTCGCAGCCGGACAATGCGAATGCGGCGCAGAGCAGTCCCAGCGCGAGGCCCCTTATTTTTTGTCGCTTTTCCACGGTTTGAGATTGTTGAATTGCCACGAGCGTTCGCGTTTATACCCCTGTTCGGGCTTTTTCCAATAGATGCGGCCGTAGTCGAAATAGTACCCTTTCACTCCCTTTTCGTCCTTCTTGACGCGCGGGATGTACTCCACCGTGCGGCTGATGATCGAGCTCTCGCGCACCGGAATGTTCTTGGCGGCCAACAGGTCGAAGGCGTGCGCGTACATCAGGATATGCCATGGGGTCTCTTCCGTCAGGCCGTCGCCCGAACTTTCGATTGTCGCCAGTACGAGGTTCATCTTGTCGCGGTAGGCGGCCGCCTGTGCCGTGTCGCCCCGCTGTGCGTGGGCGAACGAGAGAAAGTTGAGCACCTGCGGCGAGAACGGATCGGCTTCCAACGCCTCCGTACCGGCCTCGATGACGGCCAGCAGGTCGGTGTCGGCGGGTGCGTCGACGTTCAGCCGTGCGAGCGTTTCGTAGAAACGGTCGAGTGCGGGGTTCGTCTCCAACGGGCGGTACTGCGGCTGGTAGGCGTAGCCGTAGTAGAGGTAGTGGTAGTCGTCGGCCGTGAGGGTCGAGTCGGCCTGCTCGTAGCGCAGCCGGAGGTTCGGATAGTACTGTTCCGAGGCCGGATCTTCGATGCGGGCCTTGATGTCGCTCTCCACGGGAACCTTCGCAGCCGACAGCAACGGCAGCAGCAGCCACAGGATGAGAAGTCGTTTCATAATGCGTCGATTTCTTCGGAAAACGCCGTTTCAGCGCAAATCGTATGTACGGATCAACTCCCGCAGGCGCGCTTCGAGCGCCGGAGTACCCGCGACCAGCGGCAGGCGCAGGCGGTTGCCGATCAGCCCCAGGATGCTCAGCGCGCATTTCACGCCGGTGGGGTTTCCCTCGGCGAAGAGGGCTTCGACGACTTCGTGCATCGGGGCGAAGGCCGTTTCGGCCGCATCGAAATCGCCCCTCTTGGCCAGGTCGATGCACGCCATGAAGCGTCGGGGGAAGGCGTTGACCGCCACCGAGATCACGCCGTCGCCGCCGCGCCGCATCACGTCGACGGCGATCCCGTCGTCGCCCGACAGGACGAGGAACCCTTCGCGCCGGCGGTCGATGATCTCCTGAATCTGGCCGATGTTGCCCGACGCCTCCTTGATACCGATGACGTTGGGAAAATCGGCGGCGATGCGCAGCGTCGTCTCGGCGGTCATGTTGACGCCCGTGCGGCCTGCGATGTTGTAGAGGATGATCGGCAGCGGCGAGTGTTCCGACACGACCTTGAAGTGTTGGTAAAGTCCCTCCTGCGACGGTTTGTTGTAGTAGGGCGTCACGCTCAGGATGGCGTCGGCGCCGCGCAGGTCGAACTCGCGCAGCTGGTCGAGCACCTCGGAGGTCGAGTTGCCGCCCACGCCGATCACCAGCGGCACGCGGTGGCGGATCTGATTGGCGATGAACATGGCCACGACGGCGCGCTCCTGAATGTAGAGCGTCGGCGTCTCGGCCGTCGTGCCGAGTGCGACGATATAGTCGGCCCCGCCTTCGATGACGTAATCGATCATGCGTCCGAGCGCTTCGTAATCGACGCGGCCGTCGGCGGTGAAGGGGGTGATCATGGCGGCTCCTGCGCCGCGGAAAAGGTTTGGCTTCATATCGTGGGATTTGTATTTCGGTTAAAACAATGCGCCCTGCGTCGGCTGCGCGGGCGTTTCAGGTTCCTCCGCCGCGAAGGTCGCCGCTGCGGGTTCGTCGTCGGCGATCAGCGCGAGGAACTCCTTCTCCGTGAGGATCGGGATGCCCAGTTTCTCGGCCTTTTTCAGTTTGGCGGGGCCCATATTCTCACCGGCCACGATGTAGTCGACATTGGCCGACACGGCGGCCAGGTTGCGCCCGCCGTGCAGTTCGATCAACTCCTTCAATTCGTCGCGGCTGTGCGTCGAGAACTTGCCCGAAATGACGAAACTCTTGCCTGTCAGCGCGTCGGAGCGGAGACGAGGCGCCTCGGCCTCGAATTTCAGCCCGGCGCGGCGCAGCCGTTCGATCAGCGTCCGGTTGCCCTCGTCGGCGAAGTAGTCGAGAATGCCGTCGGCGACTTTCGGCCCCACCTCCTCGGCTTCGACCAACTCTTCGCGCGTGGCACGCATCACGGCGTCCATCGACCCGAAATGCGAGGCGAGGTATTTGGCTGTCGTTTCGCCTACGAAACGGATGCCCAGTGCGAAGAGCACGCGCGGAAAGGGCACCAGCTTCGAACGGCGGATGCTCTCCATGATGTTCTCGGCCGATTTCTCGCCCATGCGGGGCAGAGAGGTGATCTGTCCGGCCCGCAGGTCGTAGAGGTCGGCGGCGTCGTGCACCAGACCGTTGCGGTAGAGCAGCTCGACGGTCTCCTCGCCCAATCCGTCGATGTCCATCGCCTTGCGGCGGATGAAGTGGATGATGCGTCCGAGAATCTGCGGCTCGCAGTGGTTCTGATTGGGGCAATAGTACTTCGCTTCGCCCTCGTAACGCACCAGCGGCGTGCCGCAGACCGGACAGACGGTGATGTATTCGAAGGGACGGCTGTCGGCCTTGCGCTGTGCGAAATCGACGCCCGTGATCTTGGGGATGATCTCGCCGCCCTTCTCGACGTAGACCCTGTCGCCGAGACGGATGTCGAGTTGCGCGATCTGTTCGGCGTTGTGCAGCGTGGCGCGTTTGACGGTCGTTCCGGCCAGTTGGACGGGGGCGAGGTTCGCCACGGGAGTGACGGCGCCCGTGCGCCCGACCTGGAAGTCGACGCTCAGCAGTTCGGTGAGCGCCTGCTCGGCCTTGAACTTGTAGGCTACGGCCCAGCGGGGGGCCTTGGCGGTCGATCCCAGCGCCCGCCGGTCGGCATACCGGTTGACCTTCACCACTACGCCGTCCGTGGGGAAGGGGAGCCGGCTGCGCGCTTCGTCCCAATGGGCGATGAATTCGTCGACCTGCGCGATGCTCCGGCAGATGCGCATTTCGTTCGAGATTTTGAATCCCCATTCGCGTGCCTTTTGCAGGTTTTCCCAATGCGAGTCGTAGGGCAGGTCGTCGCCCGCCAGCTGGTAGAGCGTGCAGTCCAGGCCGCGGCGGGCCACGACGGCCGACGACAGCTGTTTGAGCGTCCCTGCGGCGGCGTTGCGCGGATTGGCGAAGAGCGGCTCGCCGGCGGCTTCGCGCTCGGCGTTGAGACGGTCGAACGACGCATAGGGCATCAGGATCTCTCCCCGTATTTCGAACAGATCGGGATAGCCCTCGCCCGACAACACCAGCGGCACGCTGCGGATCGTGCGGACGTTGGCCGTCACGTCGTCGCCCGCGGTGCCGTCGCCGCGTGTCACGGCCTGCGACAGGCGGCCGTGGTCGTAGGTGAGCGAAATGGCCGTACCGTCGAATTTCAGTTCGCAGACGAATTCCGTTTCGCCCACCTCCTTTTCGACCCGTTCGATGAATTCGTGCAACTCGTCGAGCGAATAGGTATTGCCCAGCGACAGCATCGGGAAGCGGTGCCGCACGCTGCGGAACTCCGAGGTGATGTCGCTGCCCACGCGCACGGTGGGGGAGTTGGGATCGGCGTATTCGGGGTGCGCCGCTTCGAGTTCCTGCAACTCGCGCAGCAGGCGGTCGAATTCGAAATCCGAGATTTCCGGTGCGTTTTCGACGTAGTATTTTCGGTTATGATCGTTGAGCTGCGTGCGCAGTTCGCGTATGCGTTCGAGTATACCCATATATATTATTGTTCGCGCTAAATTACACAATTTGTTTGGAACATCCATAAAAATCAAAAAAAATGCAAAAAAAATCGGAAGATGAAGGGCGGTATACAAATTTTGTTTATACTTGCACAAAATTTTACGAGTTTTATGGTAAAAGCCATGGCGAATAAGAAACATTTGGTAGCGAGTTTCCACAATCTCTCTCCTGAATTACAGGAGGAAATCAAGCAGAAATATCCGCTTGGTTTTACCGATGCGATGATTCGTGTCGATAAACCGAACGGCGATTTCTTCTATGCCGTTCCTTATGATACCGACGAGATCAGTTATCTCGTTAAAATCGACGTAAAGATCGACGATCTGTCCGAAGACGAGGAGGAGAAGGAGTATTACGACGACGAGATCAAGGGCGCCGACGACATCCAGGAGGAGAGCTCCCAGGCGGAGGAGGCGACGGACGACGACGTGGAAATCTGACGGCCGGTGCTGCCGGTGCGCTACCCGACTTTCCGAGAGGACGGTCGGGTTTTTCATTGCCGCCGCAGACGGCGTTCCGAACGGATGTGCGCCCTGCGGGCGGCGGCCCGATTCCGCAGGCGGAACCGCCGAGAACCCGAATGGAGGCGGACCGGCTTTTTCGGCCCTTGCTTTGCAGGGAGAGGGGGTTGCGGGTGCCCGTCGGCAAAGCGCCGGCAACTCCGGATTCTTGACAATTTGTTGAAAAGTCCCGCAGCGGGATTGGGTATTTCGGAGAATAATTCGTATCTTTGAATGCAAAAAATGTCTTTTGCATAAAACAGATAACGGAAAAGAGATGAAAAAAGTCGATGTCATTCTCGGTTTGCAGTGGGGCGACGAAGGAAAAGGCAAAGTGGTCGATGTGTTGACCCCCCATTATCAGGTCGTGGCCCGCTTTCAGGGTGGCCCCAATGCCGGGCATACATTGGAGTTCAACGGGGAGAAGTACGTGTTGCGTTCGATCCCTTCGGGTATATTTCAGGGCGATAAGGTCAACGTGATTGGCAACGGCGTGGTGCTCGACCCGATCCTCTTCAAGGAGGAGGCCGAGGCACTGGCCCGCAGCGGCCACGACCTGACGGAGCGGCTCTACATCTCGAAAAAGGCGCACCTGATCCTGCCCACGCACCGCGTGCTGGACGCTGCGTTCGAAGCGGCGAAGGGCAGTTCGAAAATCGGCACCACGGGCAAGGGCATCGGCCCGACCTATACGGACAAGATCAGCCGCAACGGCGTGCGTGTGGGCGACATCTTCCTCGACTTCAAGAAGATTTACGAAGTGGCCAAGGCGCGTCACGAGAACATTCTCGAATCGCTGGGTTACAACTACGATATCGACGAACTGGAACGACAGTGGTTCGAGGGGATCGAATACCTCAAAAAGTTCCGCATCATCGACAGCGAGCACGAAATCAACCGCTTCCTCGCCGAAGACAAGGCCATTCTGGCCGAAGGCGCACAGGGTACGCTGCTCGACGTCGATTTCGGTTCGTACCCGTTCGTGACCTCTTCGAATACGATCTGTGCGGGCGCCTGCACGGGCCTCGGCATCGGCCCCAACCGTATCGGCGAGGTCTACGGCATCTTCAAGGCCTATTGTACGCGCGTGGGCAGCGGGCCTTTCCCGACGGAGTTGTTCGACGAGACGGGCGAGGCACTGTGCCGGCTCGGTCATGAGTTCGGTGCGGTGACGGGGCGCAAGCGTCGTTGCGGCTGGCTCGATATGGTGGCGCTCAAATATGCCATCATGGTCGACGGCGTGACGAAACTCATCATGATGAAGGCCGACGTGATGAACGATTTCGATACGATCAAGGTGGCCGAGGCCTACGAGATCGACGGCCGTCGCGTGACGGAGTTCCCCTACGACATTCAGGACGACGTGAAACCCGTCTACCGTGAGTTCAAGGGGTGGAAAACCGATTTGAAGCAGGTGCGCCGTTACGAGGATTTTCCTGCCGAGTTCAAGACCTATGTGGAATATATCGAACGCGAGACGGGCGTGCCCGTGGCGATCATTTCGGTCGGGCCAGACCGCGACGAGACGATCGTTCGGCAGTAGATAGACGTATTGACGATATCAAAATATTGAATATTCTATGAGACGAATCTCTTTGCTGTGCGTGACGTGCGCTGCGGCGATGATGGTGGCCGGCGGCTGCGCGTCGATGTCGGGGACGCTCAAAGGCGGCCTCATCGGCGGCGGAGGCGGCACGGCCGTCGGCGCCGGTATCGGTGCGTTGGCCGGCGGCGGCAAGGGCGCTGCGATCGGTGCCGGCGTAGGGCTGGCGCTCGGCGCGACGGCCGGTGCGCTGATCGGCCGCAAGATGGAGAAGCAGAAGGCCGAATTGGCGGCTATCGAGGGGGCCGAAGTCGAAACGGTGACCGATACCAACGGGCTGGACGCCATCAAGGTAACCTTCGACACGGGCATTCTCTTCCCGACCAACGGGACGGCGCTCAACGCTTCGGCGAAGGCTGCGCTCGACAAGTTCGCCATCAGCCTGTTGCAGAATCCCGATACGGACGTGACCGTTTTCGGCCATACCGACAGCACGGGGACGCTCGCGGTCAACGAGCGTATTTCGCTCGAACGTGCGCAGGCCGTTCGCAACTATTTGGAGACGAAAGGAATCGCCTCGAACCGCTTCCTCAAAGTCGAGGGCAAGGCCTATACCGAGCCGGTCGCCTCGAACGATACGGCCGAGGGCCGGGCGGCCAACCGCCGCGTCGAGGTTTATATCTCGGCCGGTCAGGCGATGATCCGGCAGGCGCAGGAGGGGACGCTCCAATAGGATTTTCGGCGGGTTTTCCGGTGGGAAACCTGCCGTTTTTCGTGAATATACAATGCTAACTTAAAACTATACGAATGAAAAAAGCGTTGAAAATCGTTGTATTGGCAAAGCAGGTGCCCGATACCCGCAACGTGGGTAAGGATGCGATGACGCCCGAAGGGACGGTCAACCGCGCCGCTCTGCCGGCAATCTTCAATCCCGAGGATTTGAACGCCCTCGAAATGGCGCTCGCTTTGAAGGACGAGACGGAGGGTTCGACCGTGCATATCCTGACCATGGGTCCCCCGCGTGCAGCCGACATCATCCGCGACGCCATGTTCCGCGGCGCCGACGGCGGTTATCTGCTGACCGACCGCAAGTTCGCGGGTGCCGATACGCTGGCGACCTCCTATGCGCTGTCGTGCGCGCTGCGCAAAATTTGTCCCGACGTGATCGTCGCAGGTCGTCAGGCGATCGACGGCGATACGGCGCAGGTGGGGCCGCAGGTGGCCGAGAAGCTGGGCTGGCCGCAGGTGACCTATGCCGAGGAGCTGCTCGAAATCAAGGCGGACTCGCTGGTTGTCAAGCGCCGTCTGGAACACGGTACGGAGATCGTCGAATGCCCGCTGCCGCTGGTGATGACCGTCAACGGCTCAGCGCCCGAATGCCGTCCGCAGAATGCCAAGCGCGTGATGAAGTACAAGTTCGCGCAGACCAAGTCCGAGATTGCGGCCGCTCCCGACTGCATGGCTTCGGCGATGGCCTCGGCGAAAGCGTATTTGCAGATCGTCGAGCTGGCGGCGGCCGATGTCGATCCCGACGAGACGCAGCTGGGGCTTGTCGGCTCGCCGACGAAGGTCAAGAAGATCGAGAACGTCGTTTTCCAGGCCAAGGAGTCCAAGCGGCTCACGGCGGCCGATGCCGATATCGAATCACTGATGGTTGAACTCATTGCGAGCCACACGCTCGGTTAAAGATCGGAGGATATTCTGTTATGAACAACATATTTGTCTATATCGAGCTCGAAAACGGCGCGGTCGCCGACGTGAGCCTGGAATTGCTGACCAAGGGCCGGGAGCTGGCCGACGAGCTGGGCGTCAAGCTCGAAGCCGTAGTGCTGGGGCACGGCGTCGCCGGCATCGAGAAGGAGCTGGCCAAATACGGCGCCGACACGGTCTGGGTGGCCGACGACGAGATCTTCGCGCCGTTCCGCACGCTGCCCCATACGGCTGTGCTGTGCGGCCTGATCCGGCAGGAGAAGCCGCAGATCGCCCTGTTCGGTGCGACGCCCGTGGGCCGTGATTTCGCGCCGCGCGTGTCGTCGGCGCTGCACAGCGGTCTGACAGCCGACTGCACGCAGCTCGTGATCGGCGACCACACCGATCCTAAGACCAAGACCGACTATAAGAACCTGCTCTACCAGATTCGTCCCGCCTTCGGCGGCAACATCATCGCCACGATCGTCAATCCCGACCACCGTCCGCAGATGGCGACCGTCCGCGAGGGCGTGATGCGCAAGGAATACGCCGCCAAAGCGGGCGCCGGCGAGGTGAAGCCGATCGACTGGCGTCCGATGGTGCAGGATACGGATTTGGCGGTGAAGATCATCGACCGCCAGATCGAGGAGCGCAAAATCAACATCAAGGGTGCGGGCGTGATCGTGGCCGGCGGCTACGGGATGGGTTCGAAGGAGAACTTCAAGCTCGTGCACGAACTGGCCGAGGTGCTGGGCGCCGAGGTGGGCGCCAGCCGTGCGGCCGTCGACGCGGGCTTCGCCGAACATGCGCGTCAGGTGGGGCAGACGGGTGTCACCGTGCGTCCGAAACTCTACATCGCCTGCGGTATTTCGGGCCAGATCCAGCACACGGCGGGCATGGATCAGTCGTCGATGATCATTTCGATCAACACCGACGCGGAGGCGCCGATCTGCAAGATCGCCGATTTCGCCATTACGGGCGACGTCAACGAGGTGATCCCCAAGATGATTAAGTATTACAAACAAAACTCGAAGTAATGGCTAATTTCTTTTTAGATAACAAGGATTTGCAGTACCACCTCGAGCATCCGCTGATGCGTAAGATCGTGGAACTGAAAGAGCGCGGATTCGCCGAGAAGGACACCTATGATTATGCGCCGCAGAATTTCGAAGACGCCATGGACTCCTACCGCAAGGTGTTGGCGATCGCGGGCGAGGTGTGCGGCGACGTGATCGCCCCCAACGCCGAGAGCGTGGATCACGAGGGGCCGAAGGTGGTGAACGACCATGTGGTCTACGCCGAGGGCACGCAGCGCAATCTGGACGCGGTCGTCAAGGCCGGCCTGAGCGGTCTGACGTTGCCGCGCAAGTACGACGGCCTGAATTTCCCGCTGCTCTGCTTCGTGATGACCAACGAGATGGTGGCGCGCGCCGATGCCGGCTTCGAGAATATCTGGGGCTTGCAGGACTGCGCCGAGACGCTCAACGAGTTCGCCTCGGAGGAGCTCAAACAGAAGTACCTGCCGTGGGTTTCGGCCGGTGCGACCTGTGCGATGGATCTCACGGAGCCGGATGCCGGTTCGGATCTGGGAGCCGTGATGTTGAAGGCCACGTGGTCGGAGCAGAAGGGCACATGGCTCCTGAACGGCGTGAAGCGTTTCATCACCAACGGCGACGGCGACGTATCGCTGGTGCTGGCCCGTACCGAGGAGGGTACGACCGACGCCCGCGGCCTGTCGATGCTCGTCTACGACAAGCGCGACGGCGGCGTGAAGGTGCGCCGCATCGAGAACAAGCTCGGAATCAAGGGCTCGCCCACGTGCGAGCTGGTCTTCACCAACGCTCCGGCACAGTTGGTCGGCGACCGTAAGATGGGCCTCATCAAATATGTGATGTCGCTGATGAACGCCGCCCGTCTGGGTATCGGCGCGCAGTCGGTGGGGTTGTGTGAAGCGGCCTACCGCGAAGCGCTGAAATACGCCAACGAGCGTGCGCAGTTCGGCAAGAACATTATCCGCTTCGCCGCGATTTCGGAGATGCTGTCGAACATGAAGGCCAAGACGCAGGGCGTGCGTGCGCTGCTCTACGAGACGACCCGTTTCGTGGAGATCTACAAGCAGTACACCCATATCTCGCACGAGCGTCCGCTCGAAGCGGAGGAGCGCCAGGAGATGAAATACTACAACAAACTGGCCGACGGCTTCACGCCGCTGCTGAAACTCTTCTCGTCGGAGTACGCCAACCAGATGGCCTACGACGCGATCCAGATTCACGGCGGTTCGGGTTTCATGAAGGATTATGCCTGCGAACGGCTCTACCGCGACGCCCGTATCATGAATATCTACGAGGGCACGTCGCAGTTGCAGGTCGTGGCGGCGATCAACCACGTGACTAAGGGCACCTATCTCGAACAGATCAAGCGTTACGAGGAAGCCGGGCATATCGAGGCCGTGCAGCCGCTCGTGGAGCGGCTCGTCTCGCTGCGCGCGAAGTTCGAGGAGGCGGTCGCCCATGTCGAGCAGATCGAGAAGGAGACCTGCGGCTTCAAGGAACTCCATGCCCGCCGTCTGGTCGAAATGGCCGGTTACCTGGCCATTACGCACCTGTTGGCGTTGCAGGCCGGAGATCGTGAGGAGTACCTCCTTTCGGCCGAAATCTACGGAAAACTCGCCGCCTCGAAGATCGAAGAGGCTTACGCCTACGTCATGGCTTCGACGGCCGCCGACGTGGAGCTGTTCAAGAAGATCGAGTCGGAGACGCTCTGTTAAGCGGCGGTATATAGACCGAAAACGCCGGACTGCATCGACAGTCCGGCGTTTTCGGTTGCGTGGCGGCGCGGGGCCTTACCACAGGAGCCGGTGAAGGAATCCCGACACGCGCCGATACCCGTCGTGGACGGTTCGCATGACCTCGTAGACGACTTCCCAACGTTCGCGCAGCCGTGCGATGGCGTCGCGGACGGCCAGCTGGTAGGTGAGCAGAGCGATCAGCAGCGTGAATCCGCCCAGCAGAACCGCTGCCAGCGGCAGCGACCCGAGCAGTTCGGCCAGCCAGAATACGAGCGCCGTCACCAGCAGGACGTAGGCCGAAAGGGCCATGACGAGGAAGAATACGAGTGCGCCGGCGAAGGAGCGTTCGGTGGAGTCGGAATACATGGCTGCGAATTACTTTTTGGCGGCGGCTTCTTCGACCTTACCCTCGACCTCGTGGTATTTGTCGCGGACTTTCCGGGCTTCGCGGTTTACGAGATCTTTGATCTGTCCCCGCACTTCGGCTCCCGACTTCGGGGTAGCCAGCAGGGTAATGACCGAGCCGAGCACCATACCGCCCAGCATCGCGAAAAAACAAGAACCTTTCATAGTGGCAAAATGTATTTGAAATTCACCCGCTACGATTGCAAAGTTCAGACCAAAAGCGTAACTTGCAGCATCATTCCCGCACGAAGCGGACGTACCGAATGGATCGATCGAGGGAACATACGGCGGCATTTACCGGACATCGACGCTACGACGGCGAGTGCGACGACGCATTGCGTGCCGTCGTGCGGGAGCTGTACGGCCGGGGTTTCCGTGTGTTTTGGAGCGGCATGGCCCTGGGATTCGACCTCGCGGCCGCCGAGGCGGTGCTCGCCCTGCGCGGGGAACTGCCCGGATTGTGGCTCTGCTGCGCCGTTCCTTTCCCCGGGCAGGCGGATCGTTTTCCGGAGGCGGATCGCCTCCGATATATGCGGATTCTCGATCGGGCGGACGAGGTGGCGACGCTCGCTCCGCGTTATGAACCGCGTTGTTACCTGCGCCGCGACGAGTTTATGGTGGAGCGGTCGGCCGCCGTCGTGGCATGGTTCGACGGCGGCAAGGGAGGGACGCGCTATACCTGGGATTATGCGCGGCGCTGCAAGGCGGAGCGGATCAACTTGTGGTGCGACGGTCAACAGGAACTTTTCTGAGGCATTGCGGCCTCTTTTTTGCGGTTATCGGGTGAATTTCGGGACAGATCGGCCGAAGTGCCTTAATAGTTTTCGGCTTCGCCTTAGATACTCCCGCTCGGCATAATCAAGCTAACGCTTGCTTCTGCGCTCGACTTTTCGTATCTTTGACTGTGTCTTAGATACTCCGTCTCGGCATAATCAAGCTAACGCTTGCTTCTGCGCTCGACTTTTCGTATCTTTGCATGCGGATGGGACGGCGGGCCGCACGGGCTGCGGGAGAAGCCCTCCTGCGGATGGATTCCGCTTCGGTGGCGATCGGGCGATACTTGCCCGCATGGGCGGAGCCGAAGGAGGGGAAAGCCGCCTCGGCCGGCCGCGCGGACCGAACCGCGTCGGAACCGACAAGATTGATTATGAAAAAAGTCCTTACCTTTTCCCTTTTACTCGTATTGGGGCTCGTCGCCTCGCAATTGCTGCCGGGGCTGCTGGGTGCCGATTACACTTCGTTCAAGATGTGCTCCGATACGCTGTTGTACGTCTGTCTGGCGTTTATCATGATCAACGTCGGCCGGGAGTTCGAGATCGAAAAGGGCGAGTGGCGCTCCTATGTAAGCGACTATTTCATCGCAATGGCCACGGCCGCCGTGCCGTGGATTTTCATTACGCTCTACTACATGTTCGTGATGCTCCCGTCCGTCTACTGGGGCGACGCCGAAGCATGGAAGGAGAACCTGCTGCTGAGCCGGTTCGCCGCCCCGACCTCGGCCGGTATCCTCTTCACGATGCTGGCGGCGCTGCACCTCAAATCGAGTTGGATGTACCGCAAGATCCAGGTGCTGGCGATTTTCGACGACCTGGACACCATCCTGCTGATGATTCCCCTGCAAATAGCGATGATCGGCCTTCAATGGCAGATGTTCGTCGTCGTGGCGATCGTGACGCTGTTGCTGGTCGCGGGATGGCGGAAACTGGGGCATTACGACCTGCGGCAGGACTGGAAATCGATCCTGCTCTACGCCGTCGTCGTTTTTGCACTTACGCAGGGGCTTTACGCGCTCACCGCTTCGCTGTTCGGCGAGTCGGGCGGCATTCATATCGAGGTGCTCCTGCCTGCCTTCGTATTGGGCATGACGATGCGTCACCGCCATGTGGATTCGGCGGCCGAGGCGCGCGCGTCGTCGTTCGTGTCGTTCCTGTTCATGTTTCTGGTCGGCGTCAGTATGCCGCTGTTCATCGGCGTGCAGCACGCCGAGGCATTGTCCGGCCATCATTCGGTGACGGGCTCGCAGCCCATGATGTCGTGGGGGACGATCGCCGTGCATGTGCTGATCGTCTCGCTGCTGTCGAATCTCGGCAAGCTCTTTCCCGTCTTTTTCTACCGCGACCGCAAACTGAGCGAGCGGCTGGCGCTTTCGATCGGTATGTTCACACGCGGCGAAGTGGGCGCCGGCGTGATCTTCATCGCGCTGGGGTATAACCTCGGCGGCCCGGTGCTGATCGTCTCGGTGCTGACGATCGTGCTCAACCTGATCCTCACGGGCGGCTTCGTCCTGCTGGTGAAACGGTTGGCGCTGAAAGCCTACGGGACGCAGCCGTCATAGGAAGTTTCGTCCAAAATTTGTTTATTCGGGAAATTATACCTATCTTTACGGCGTAATAATCTTTCGCGCCGGCTTTCGGAGCCGCTCTTCTCCCCGTTATTTTATTACGAATCCGTCGAATCCGACAGCCCGAACCGAAGGGCGGGAAGCGCGTCGTAAGGTATCGATCCGGCCGGCGAAGCGAAGGTGCGAAGGGTGAAGCGCCCGCAACGGGTGTTTACGGGAAATGTCAATATGAAATCCGGCTCCGCAGGATGCCGTAATACGAGTTCGGCGAGATTCCATATTCACACGACTTTACAATTATCGATAAACTTATCTTACGTCGGACTCACGGATAAATACATGAATTTTCAGGAATTGAATTTGCCGAATGCGCTGTTGCGCGCATTGCGGGACAAGGAATACGAACGACCCACGCCCATTCAGATGCAGGCGATCCCCGCCGCTTTGGAAGGCCGGGATATCCTCGGTACGGCCCAGACGGGTACGGGCAAGACGGCAGCCTTCGCGCTGCCTGTTCTGGCGAACCTGCTGCGTCGGCCGCCCGTCGGCCGCGGACGTCCGATCCGGGCGCTGATCCTCACGCCCACGCGCGAACTGGCGTTGCAGATCGACGAGTCGCTCGGCGACTACGCCAAGTACACGCCGCTGCGTACCTGCGTCGTTTTCGGCGGCGTGAACCAGCGTCCGCAGATCGACTGCTTGAAGCGCGGCGTCGATGTGCTGACAGCTACGCCGGGGCGTCTGCTCGACTTGATCGGGCAGGGGCATATCTCGTTGAAGCAGATCGAATTTTTCGTACTCGACGAGGCCGACCGGATGCTCGACATGGGATTCATCCACGACATCCGGCGCTTGCTGCCGTTGCTTCCCGGACAGCGCCAGACGTTGCTCTTCTCGGCGACGATGCCCAAGACGATCGAACGGTTGGCCGCCGATCTGCTGAACGATCCCGTGCGCGTCGCCGTCGAACCGGTGGCGTCGGTGGTCGATACGATCGAGCAGCGGCTCTGCTACGTGGAGAAACCCGAAAAGAAGCAGGCCCTGATCTCGGCGCTGAAAGAGAACGACGGCCGTTCGGTGCTGGTCTTCTCGCGCACGAAGCACGGTGCCGACCGCATCGCGCGGATCGTGTCGAAGGCCGGTATCGGTTGCGACGCGATCCACGGCGACAAGTCGCAGACGGCGCGCCAGCGCGCCCTGTCGAATTTCAAGGCGGGAAAAACGCGCGTGATCGTAGCGACCGACATCGCCGCGCGCGGTATCGATATCGATCAGTTGGAAATGGTCATCAACTACGACTTGCCCGATGTCGCCGAGACCTACGTGCACCGGATCGGCCGCACGGGCCGTGCGGGGCATTCGGGGATGGCACTGACTTTCTGTGCATCGGACGAACGTCCCATGCTGGCCGATATTCAGAAACTCACGGGCAAGAAACTGCGCGTGATCGCAGGCTAAGGCCGGTCTCTGCGGAAAACCAACGACGCCCCGCATCCGTCACGGATGCGGGGCGTCGCCATCGTTCGCTTCCCGTCATGCTCCGCGTTCGGCCTCCAGCGCCTCCGCTTCGGTGCGGTATCGGGCCGCTTCGCCGCAGGCGCCCCGCCGTTCGCAGAGGTCGGCCAGCAACACGAGGGTACGGGCCAGCGAACGAAGATGGTTGCACCGTTCGAAGGGATCTTCGCACAGTTCGCGCAGTATGGCGGCCGATGCGAGGTAGGCCTCTTCGGCGCGGGCATCGTCGTGCATCTCCTCGTAGAGTCGTCCCAGCGATCGTCGGCACTGTGCCGTTGCGGGACGGTAGCGGTGCGGGTCTTCCCCGTCGAACTCGGCGTGTTTGTCCAATGCACGCAGGTACATGCGTTCGGCCTCGCCGAAGCGCCGTGCGTCGGCATGGAGGTTTCCCAACTGCCAGAGCGTCGAGGCTACGTCCTCGCCGTAGACGAGCGGTGCAGCGGCGGCCATGCTTTCGTAAGCGGATAGCAGGCCGAGCAGCACCTCCTCGGCGCGGTCGTCGTCGAGACGAAGGCTCAACTGTTGGAGATCGCTCATCAGCGTAAGGCGGTTGAGCGTCAGGTCGCGCCGCCCCCGGTAGCTGTCGTAGTTGCGGAGCGCCTGCGTGAACAGGCGAAGCGCCGTGCGGTAGGAGGCGGGCGTGTGGCGCCACCAGTAGAATTTTCCCAGCGTATGCTGTGCCTCTGCGAGTCTGGGACGGTAGGTGTTCGGGCGTCGTTCGACGGCCTTTTCGTAGCGGGCGACCTCCGCGCGGCAGCGGGCGATGCATTCGCGTAGCCAGGCTCGGTGTTGCTCCCGTTCGGCTCTTTTGTCGGAGTTCATGGTCGGTTGGGATAAGGATTGAAAAAAACGCTGCGGTAGACCGGATCGGCTGCCGCAGTGTTTTCTTTCGGGTTCGGCAGCGTGCTACCAGTTGAGAATCTTCTTGAAATCGAAGACTTCGGGGTCGGCCACGTACGCCTTGGCGGCCTCGTAGTCGGCCGGCGTGATGTAATTCATCAGGTTGTCGATTACCTGCTGGATCTTGTCCGAGTCGATATTGACCAGACGGGGCGGAATCTTGCCCGTGGCGGGATCCTGCAAGTCTTTGAGATAGAGCGGCGACACGAAGCCGTCCTGGCTGATGTAGACCATGCAGCCCGTCTTGCCCTCCGAGAAGAGTTTGTAGACGCCCATGCCCAACTCCGAGCAGTAGACCAGATCGTAGGCGATCGGAGTCTGGCAGCGTACTTCGTAACCGATCTCTACGGGACGCGACTTTACCTTGATTTTCAGTTCTTTGAGCTTGTTTTCCAGCATCTCGTTGAAGATATGCGCCTTCGATACTTTGCCCAGTTCGGGATGTCCGTGCTCGTCGTAGGAGAAATGGATGCCCGATTTCTTGATCTCTTCATCGCTCAGGGCGTGGAACACACCTTCCGAGATCATGGCCACGCCGTAGTCGATGCCCATGATCTTGCGCTTGATGATCGACGAAACGACCAGGTTGACGATCTTCTCGACGGTGATCTCCGTCTTGTTGAACATCTCCGGAATGACGATCATCGGGTAGTGGCAGGCCGAGCCGATGCCGAAGGCGAGGTGCCCCGCCGAACGGCCCATGGCCGCTACGACGAACCAGTTGGCCGACGTGCGTGCGTCGTTGTAGACGGCGCGGCCGATGACCGTTCCGCCCTCCTTGGCCGACTGGTAGCCGAACGTCGGCGTGCCGGCCGGCAGCGGCAGGTCGTTGTCGATCGTCTTCGGGACGTGGATGTTGGCGATGGGGTAGTGCTTCGCTTCGAGGAACTTGGCGATGCGGTTGGCCGTCGATGCGGTGTCGTCGCCGCCGACGGTCACGAGCAGCTTGACGTTGTTCTCGGTGAAGAAATTGAGGTTGAAATTCTCCTCGAAATCCTTGTCGGTCGGTTTGAAACGGCTCATCGTGAGGTACGAACCGCCCTGATTGAAGATGTAGTCGGCCTGCGTGAAAGTCAGGTCTTCGTAGCGGGGCGAGGGATTGAAAAGACCCGAATAACCGTAGTGCAGACCGATCACGCGATACCCTTTGGCAAGGAACGTTTTGGCGACGCTGCCCACCACCGTATTCATGCCCGGTGCGGGACCGCCACCTGTAAGAATTGCAATTGCCTCTTTCATAGTGCTTTAAAGTTATGATTGTTCAGATGTTCCGAATCTGTTCTTTTCGCGTCCAAAATTACAAAATATTTTAATAAACCCGAAACAATCCTCGGCAAAATTCCGGCCGGTCGGGGCAAAAATCTACCTTTGTCCGTCGCCGGCCGGTTTTCCCGGAATGCGGGCGGAGGCAGTCCGTCGTATGCCGGACGGCAAAGAGTTCCGTTTCCGAGGGGCGTCTTTCGTCTCCGTCGGCACGGCGTTTTGAAAAAGAAGGACGGTCCGCTTCGTGCGGACCGTCCACCACTGGGTGAAAATGTATGATTGTTACTCAACTACTTTCACATTGATCGCCTGAATGCCCTTGCTGCCCTCGCCGAGTTCGTATTCAACTTCCTGCTTCTCGTTGAGAGCCTTGAAACCGTCTTTGACGATGCCCGAGTAGTGAACGAACACTTCCTTACCGTCTTCGCCAGTAATGAATCCGTAGCCTTTCTTGCCATCGAACCATTTAACTTTGCCTTTCATAAAAATAGAATAATAGATTTGTCTGGCAAAGTAAAATAAAAACAATTGAATGTCAAAACTTTTTGGCTTGTTTTTTGAACCGATTCATGAAAAAATGCGAAATTATTAGTATATTTGTCTGTGAATTCGGCAAGAAACGTGACCGATAGAACTAAGAATATGAATGCCAGAATCATAACCGCGCTGCTCGCTCTGCTGGGTTTCGGAGCGGCCTGTTCGGGCGTGAAGGAGACCGCGAAGAGTGCGGGCAGCCGTGCGGACAGCGTGAGGGTCCAACGGCCGATCCGCCTGATGTACGGCGTGCCGGTGCGCGAATTCCAGGCACGGCCGCTGGCCGATTCGGCTCGCGGCGAAGGGCGGCTTCCGTCCGCCGAGGCGCAGCCGGAAGATGTTCCGGCGAAGTGACGGCGCCCTTTCTGCTGCGATACGAAAACCCCGGCTTGCCAAACGGCTGACTGTTTTTGAGATACCGTTCTGTAAATCAGAACGGTATTTTTATTGAAAAGAGCAAGGGTTACGAATTGGTGACGGAAGTCTTACATTTTGTTGCACCCTTATACAATATATCCAAGAACTCACGACAAATATAGTTAAAATATTATACATAAGCAAATTAACGAATAGAAAAGCATTAAGTACTATTTAAGCATATCCGAGTTGGATATGCTTTTTTGTGCTACGACGGGTTGATTATTTAGTTGCCTGTTTTAACTAAATTATTGCTATCGGAATGTTTCCTATCATTGCATCGTCTAACCAACGATCATTGTAATGAAGCCATTGAAAGGTAATCCGATTCTGCGTTTGTTACGTCTGGTATTGCGGCGATTCAATCGTCTCGAACTACTCATCCAAAACAATTCTCGACCTTTACCCGATGACCTGATCGACACTCCGGCAGTCCGTATGCTTACCCGGATGTCCGACCGTACCCTCTCCCGTCGTCGGAGCGACGGCACGATCCCTTATGTCAAGCACGGCGGCAAAATCTATTACAGCAGATCGCGCGTTCTCGAAGCCCTCCGGAATGAACCCAATACCACATCAACTAATAAAGTAAAGAAGTCATGAAAAAGATGATTCTTATTGAGCGAAGCAAATTCGCTCTGCTCGTTCGCAGCCACATGAAAGCCTCGAACATGCTCCTCGTATTGCAGCATGTCTGCCGGGAGCGCCGTATTTCTCTTTCGATGACGCAGGAGGAAGTCTGCCAGCTCATCCGACTCGATCCGGATTTCGTCGAGAAATACAAACGTCGCGGAAAACTCTGTCCCGTCGAGGATCAGGATGGCAAACAATATTACAATGTACTGGATTTCATCAATCTGAAAGACATGCAGGAGAGTAAGCGTATTTTCTATCAGACAATGGAACAAGCAGTGCCGGATACGGCGATTACGATTGATCGGGAATAACCACTCAAATTCAACGAGGCTGCCTAACAAATTTTAGACAGCCTCGTTTTTTTATAACTTCGGCCCTTTGGCCTTCACGTTCGTCGCGGGCCGCACGAGAAGAATATGATTGCGAATAAAGTCCGATTCGGGCGGAGACACGACGTGCTCCCGTTCTTCCGGCGGTTCTTCTTGGCTCCCGGATGCCGCAGAAAGCAGCTCTGCCTTCGACGGTCTGGCGGCCTCGTCCACAATCTCCGCATTTTCGATCTTCAGCTCATTGCCGTTATCAGCTGTTTTCGCCTGCATCTCCTGCTGCTTCTGTGCGATGTCGAGCTGAATCTTCCGAGTCAGCGACTCTGCCTCGGCCTTGAGCCGCTTCAGCTCCTCCTCTTTGGGCCATACGGCTGCGATCTGTTGCTCGAAGGTCGGAATGTCGCGGGTGAATTGCTTTTTCTCTTTCTCGTAGGTCGCCATCAGTGACGGTATCGTGTCGAGCGCCCGGATGAAGTTCGTCGCTGCGGTTTTCGGCTCCGCAGCCAAATGCCCGTTGTTGAACGTGTACTTGATGCCGTCCAACCCTTCGACCATGAATTTATTGACTGTAAGCGCCAGCCCGTCTTTCTGCATCCGCTCGGTGCGGACGAGAATGCGGAAATCGAACAGCGTGCCGATTTTCTGGTAATCGTCGCCGGTATTTACCGTGCGGTCGATTTCCACGAGGCGTTTGCCGTGAGCGACAATATCCGCGGATTCTACGCCGTCGATCCGCAGGGGATTGGCCCGCTTGCCTTTGGCGTCCAGCGGCGCCACCTCGTTGATATAGTCCCAGTCGCGTTTCAGACGTTCGAGCATCGTAGCCCGTCGTCCGATCTCTGCCGTGTAGCGCTGCAGTTGGCTCTGCGCCTCATGTCGGGTACGCATGAAGATCGTCTGCTCGCTCTCCAGCGCCGCGATCCTGCCTTCGAGCTTGGCCTTTTGCAGCAGGTCGGTATTTCCCGATACCACTGCCATCCATTCCGCGAAGTTCATCCCCGAATCCTCGCTGATGGCCCCCTCGTCCAGCCGCCGCGCACCTAACCGGTTGCGCTTGAGCTGGTCGATGAACTGCTGCTTGTTGTGCAGCAGATTCAACTTATAGGCATCGAGCGTGCGCAGAACGGCATAGACATAGGCTTTGACTTTATTGCCGGCATACTCCTTGGCGACTATGTTGCCTTTCCGTGCGCCGCGGCCGTTGCGCTGTTCCAGATCCATCGGCCGCCACGGAATGTCGAGGTGGTGCATGCAGACGATTCGTTTCTGGGCATTGACTCCCGTTCCGAGTTTCTGCGTCGAGCCGAAAAGCACCCGGATTTTCCCTTCGTTCATGGCGTCGAACATCGCCTGCCGCACCTTGTCGCTCGCGGCTTCCTGTACGAAGCGGATCTCCTGCGCCGGAATACCGTGGTCTTCGACCAGTTTGCGTTTGATCTCCGAATATACGTTCCAAATGCCGGGTTTATAGGTCGAGAGATCGCAAAAGACCATCTGCGTGCCTTTCTGATCTTCGTATCGCCGGTAGTATTCTGCGATGTTGGCGGCACTGCGGCTGGCCTTGTTGCCCGGCGAATCCGCATACGCGGGACTTATCAGCCGCATGTCGAGCGAGAGCTTGTTGGAGTACATCGTCACCAACAGCATCAGGGCTTTGACCTCCCCGTCGCTCAGGTCGGTGCGTCCGATATGTTCGGGATCTCCCGTCTTGGCGAAGAGCACCAGTTTGTCCAAAAACGCCTGCTGATCGTCGGTCATAGGTATCTGGCATAGCTCCTCGTCCAGCTCGGGACGGTCGATTCCCACGTCTGCGGCCGTGCGGTAGTCGGTAATCTCGTTGTAGAACATGGCCAGCTCCGGAACCTTGATGAAATAGCGGAAACGCTCTTTGGAGATCACTTCGTTGGTCACCGAAAACTCGAACTCCGATGTTTTCTGCGCGAATACCGCGGCCCACGCATCGAAGCAGGGAATGTCCTGCCGCTCCAGCTCTTTGGGACGCAGATACTTGAACAGCAGATACAGCTCCGTCAGGGAGTTGGCAATGGTCGTTCCCGAAAGGAACGTCGCGCCGAGATCGCGCCCCGTGCGCTGCTGAATGGTGCGGATGGCGTACAGCAAATTCATGGCCTTCTTACTGCCGTCGGTATTTCCCAGTCCCGACACACGGCTGTGGCGGGTGTTGAACATCAGATTCTTGAAGTTGTGCGATTCATCGACGAACAGATGGTCTATTCCCATCTGCTGAAAATCCACCGTATCGTCCTTTTGCGCGTCGATTGTCTCCTGCAACTCGTGGAGCTTGGCATCCAGATTCTCCTTGCGTTTTTCCAGACCGCGCAGAATCCAGCCGTCCACATGTCCGCCCTGCTTTTCGTAGGACGCCAGATTTTCATCTATGTCGTCCATCTCCTGCCGGAGAATCCGTTGCTGCACCTCAGCCGACTGGGGTATCTTGCCGAACTGTTCGTGCGTAAGGATGATGCAGTCCCAGTTGTTGTTCTTGATGTCGCTGAAGATCCGCAGGCGGTTTTCCGGCGTGAAATCCTCCTTGCCTGGATAGAGCAGACGGGCATTGGGATAGGCCGTGCGGAAGGTTCGGGCGATCTCGTGGATGTTGGCTTTGATACCGATGATCATCGGCTTGCGGGCCAGTCCCAGACGGTGCATCTCATACGCTGCGACGCACATGATGAGCGTCTTGCCCGTACCGACCTCGTGGTCGCAGATGCCGCCGCCGTTCTGCTTGATCATCCAGATCGCATCCTTTTGGCTGGGATACAGGTCTTCGATGCCCAGCCCCCGCAGGTCGAGCCCCGGAAACTGTTGGTGGCTGCCATCGTAGCGTGGACGGACATAGCAGTTGAATTTGCGGTTGTAGAGATCGGTAAGCCGCTCCTTGAAATCGTCGGGCTGCGCATGCAGCCATTCGACGAACGCTTGCCGGATTTCGGTGATGAGCGTGTCGGCCTTCTGCCGGGCCTCGAAGTCGGGAATCCGGATGGTCTTGCCGTGTTCGTCCTTGCCGCCGTCCTTGTTGATGTTGGGCAGCGTGTTGAGCATGGCATGGTGCAGCAGATCCATACCGTCGTAGACCTCGAAGTCCCCTTTGACGACGTATTTCTGGGAGATCAGAGGGCTGTACCCGTGGTTCTCGATGCCGAAGGCATCCATCTTCGACGAATAGCTTACCGATACGGGAGCCTGAAAGAAATGCCCGCAGAAGCCTTCGTAAATATCGGTCGGTATCCATCGCTCGCCGAGGTTGAAATCCAGCTCCTCGAACTCGATGCGTTTGGGTGCGGCCTCACGAAGCAGTGCGAGCGAGCGGCGGCTGGCATCGTCATCGGGATTCTCCTTGAGGTAATTTTCGATTCATTCGGCTTTGGCGACGACATTCCCAGCCGCGAGCCGTTCGCGGATTTCATACCCCTTAACCATCGGATTGTAGAAAATGCGATCGCCCAGCTCGTCGATCAGCTCTTGCCGGGAACGCGATGCGAGCGACTCCATATAGGGAAACTCCACCCGTCCGAACTTGTTGAGCGAGGCGGCCAGCGCTTCGGTCGCCGTATCGACCTGTTTGATCTCGTTAGAGTCGAACGATACGGGGCGTCGGAGGATGTCGGAGAGCTGTTTTCGGCCTTCGACGAAACGTTCGAGCCCCAGCACCTCCCGCCCGCCGGGATCGTTCAGGATGAAGGCGACATTCTCCTTCTTGTTCAGATCGCCCAACAGAGCCGTGAAGTTCTCGTAACATCCGTTGAGTTTGCGCCGCAGGCCCTTGTATTCGATCTCGTTCTGCATTTCGAGCCGGCAGAGCAGCTGGTAGGTATCCCGCAGCGGGATATAGCGTTCGGCCCGGTATCGGGACAAGGTTCCCAGCTCTTCGGGATGGAACGTACAGCCCTGTCGTGTCAGGCCGCCCAGACGCCCGACTTGCCCTTCGAACAGAACCAACGACCGCTCTTTGTAGTGCGGAAGCATCGTGCCGGTAAAGGGCCGCGGATCTTTATTCTCCGAAACCAGCGCAGCGATTGCTGCCGGGGCATCCGTGGCCTCCGCGGCCTCCGCCGGTTGTGCGAACAGATTTCCCTGCGTGAAGAGATCGGACATGCCGGTCGTATCCGTTCTGCGCCCGGCCCGCCGCTGTCCCAGCGGACGGCGGGCGATCGGAACGGCGGCAGCGCTGCCGAAAAGCGATGCGGCCGGAGCCGATACTTCCGGAGTCGGTGCAACGGATGCCTGCTCCGGTGTCAGCATGGGCTGCGGAGCCGCGACCCGATTTTGCCTCCGGGCGGTCGGCGGCACGGTTTGCGCCTGCGGGATATGGAGCGGACGGAGATATTGCGTATATCGTTCGGTGTCGAGGCGGGCTGTGAAATCATTTGCGAGGATTCCGCGCAGCCGCTCGGCGATCCGTTCCGGACCTCCGTCGTAGTGCAGTACGAGAGCGGATTGTCCATAGAGACTTTTTTCATGCGAAACCATCGTATGGATCGCGTGCTTGAAATCCCGGTGGTAGTCGTTCAGGTAAATTCCGTTGCCGATCTCGGACGAACTGACGAAGCATTGCTCGTCGGGGGTAAGCTCCCGCTTTTCGCTCCATTTCTGAAGGACGACGAGGTCGCTGGCCACTTCCGTGCCGGCATACTCCGTAAAGAGGTTGTTCGGCAGCCGCACGGCCGAAACCAGCCGCGCATGCTCCATCAGATAGCGGCGGACAGGTTCGTTGCCGGGAGCGTCCATGACGCCCGCCGAGGTGACGAACGCCAGAATACCGCCTTCGCGGAGCGTATCCAGACCCTTGATGAAGAAATAGTTGTGAACGGCCTTGAGCGCTTGTCCTCGAACCGGGTCGTCGCTCTTCCGAAAGGCAGCGTCGAAAATCCGGGTATCACCGAAGGGAATATTGGACGTTACTACGTCGAAATAATCGTCATAGGCCGTTTCGATGGTCTGGAAACCGTCGATGACGACCTGCTCTCGTTCCCGGGCCAGTGCGGAGAGCACTTGTCCGGTCAGCAGGTCTTTCTCGAAGGAGAGGATTTCGATTTCGCCGTCGGCGGCTTCCCGGAACGACGACGGGAAAATCCCGGCCCCGGCGCTGGGATCGAGCAGCCTGCGGGGAACGACTCCTGCATTCCGGAGCGTCTCGGCGAGCGTACGCACGATGGCCGGCGGTGTGTAGAATGCCGTCAGCGTAGAATTGCGCATGCTCTGCACGAAGTCTTTATACCGCTGTTCGCTGCCGGCATAATGGCGCAGCAGTTCGTGCAGCTCCCTCACCTGTGGAAAGAGTTCCCGGTCGGTCTTTCATTGCGTGAGGTCGTCGTCCGCAGCGGCCGGCTGTAAGACGCATTTCAACGCTCCGAAGCCGCTGTACGCAGCCAGGGCATCTCGCTGCTGCGGGGTAAGTACCGTCGATGGAGCGAAAGCGATACGCAGGGCGACGATGTTCGCCTCCAGATGTTTCCTTTTATTGTATGCCATGCCGTTCGATGTGGGTTTGGATGAGTCCGGTGAGTTCTAAAAGGAGATTTTTATAGGACGGGCTGCTTTCGAAGTCGTCGGTCAGGTCGTACATCTCGAACGCCTCTTCGCAGACGGGAAGCAGTTTCAGGCAGAAAGCGGTGCGCTGCCGGGCTGCGACCTCCGGGAACCATTCCGACACGACCTCGAAGATCGCATCGTATTTCGAAAAGCGCAGGTCTTGGTACAGAACGGCGTTCGAGAGTTCCAGAGCCTCGTAGACGCTGTTGCCGTTGCGAACGGCACGTTCATAGGTCTGCGCCGCATGGTCGCTCCGCTCGGCGATGAAGTGTTTGTCGGGGAGCAGTTCGGGATGGCTTTCGCGCAAATAAGCGGTAAGAGTTGCCGCGAAGTACGGCAACTCTTTCTCTTCTACGTGTCGTTTCATAATGGCTAACCGATTTTCATGCCTTTGGGTTGTGCGCCGGGAAGCGACGGAAGACGCCGGCGGACGCGCTGGCGCGGACGCGGATTCTCCTCGCCCAGACGCGAACGGTAATTGCGGGCGTTGTTGCCGAACAGAGGCCGGCCCGTGTCGCTGTAACGAAGGTCGGTGCTGATCGTCTTGCCGCTGACTTTCATGCCGGGGATGAAGACGACCTCGTGGTTGGCCAGCTTCGCTTGGATGTCTGCACTTATCTTGACTCCGAAAACCGTATCGTGGATGCGCAGATGCGGATTATTGTCGTTGCGGAACACCACGTCTCCGCGGTTGGCGTCCACGCGTGCATGGCCCGAGATGACCCGACCGTCCTTGAGGTGGATGTCTTCGACGAAGATCTCCTTGCCGGAGCGCAGCGCCTCGATGTCGTCGCCGATCTCTTTGCCGTAGATTCGGGTGGGGAGCGTCAGCGCATCGACCGGAAGCGTCGTCAGGCGGTTCGTCGCCTCATGGACGCTGACATAACACTCGCACTCGCGGCCCGAGGTAAAATCTTTCATTTTCTTGGTGGAACCCAGATGTCCGTCGGTTTCGAGGCGCTCGATTTCCTTGTCCGTGAAGAGCTCCTTATACGGCGATATTTTGTACTGCGGCTCGTCCAGACGTGTGAAGATACGGAGTTGGACATTGCCCGCATCGTCGCGGATCGGCGAAATCGTGCCGAGTCCCAGATCGACCCAGCGGCCGTCCATCTTATGTTTGAGCGGCACCAGTTTGTTGGGGATACGTCCCTTGAGGATGTCGCCCATGCTTTGATTCTCCAGCAGGATTTCTTTGTTCAGGCCCAACGCCTGAATCTGATCCCACGGGAGCTCCCGCTCCTCGAACTTATAGCGGTCGGCGAACTTGGCGATACGCCCCTCGTTGTTGAGTTCGTAGTCGGAGACCTCTTTGGCCAGGGAGCCGTCCTGATCCTTGCCTTCGCGGACTTGGATGATGGAATCGAGGATACGGTCGAGTTTTTCGATTCCGATCCGAAAGAAACTTCAGCCCAGGTCGGACGGGCGTCCGTATTGGTTGCGAAGATTTTCGAAAAAGGTTCCCAAAACCGTTCGGCTGTCGAACGAAAGGGCTCTACGCCGGTCACCAGGAGCCGTGCTCACGGTGTTGAACTCTCCCGTCTGCTCGTTCATCTCGCTGACCAGACGCAGATCGTTCGTCTTTTTGTCGAGGACGGCCAGCACGTCCTTCGATAGCTTTTCCTGTTCTCTTGCCATAATGCAGATAATTAAATGAATAAATCGAATGAATGGTGAAAATCCGCCGGCAAGATAAAGCCTTTTTCAGTTCATAACACCAAATGCGCCCCTTCTGGCGGGAAGAGGCGCGAGGTGGCAGGAAATGACTTATGGGAGTATAACTTGGTGACAAATATTAGTTAATTCATATTCTTTATTAGATAGAATTCTGTATATTTGTATATAAAGATGGTTTTATTGCTTATGAAAAGATTTTGCACGTGGTTACCAACAATTATTTTAGTATTAATTCCAATAGCATTCTTTCTTTTTCATGCTTGTGGATATGAAGTTTATATAGTTAATGGAGAAAAATATCCGTGGGTTGTTAATTCTGAAGAATTATTGAAAGTTGATTCATTAAGTAATAACTCAATGGAATTACTTACGTCATTAAAACGTGATGGGTTAGTTTTATCTCCACAAGAATATACGAATCATACATATAACTTTTTTTCATGGCTGCTTACTATTTTAGTGGCAGTAATTGGGATTGTTGTATTAGTGTTTGGATTGAACGTTGATAAAAAAATAGAAACAATTATTAATTCTCATCTTAAAACTAAATGGTTGGAGTTGATGAGAGTCGACAAAGAGGTAGACGCTACAATTGGAGGCATTATTGATGATAAGATTAGTAGCGGTTTATCCGATATATCTCACGATCTTGAAGAATTGGGTAAAAGAATAAAAAAATTAGAAGATACATCAATACGTTTTGAAACAACAGATAACGATGGGACGGCGAATGACTAAACAAAATTCAACCTCAATCGTGAAAAATTCTTCACAAGAGGTTGCTGCAGATATTATCAGAAATAAACCAGAATATGTCAAAAATTCCACATTTGATATATTTTCCTATGTAAAATCATTATCAGATGTCGAATTAAAAATTGAGCCTTTGTGCGATGACATATCTGGATATATAGAAAAGGTGGGAGATAAATTTGTTATAGTTGTAAATAGTTTACAGTCGCCTCTTCGCCAAAGATTTACGCTTGCACATGAATTTGGGCATTATTCATTGCATAAAGCAGATTTGGAAGGCAAGCACCAAGATACAGTATTATTCCGTGATGCTAACGAAGATAGTTTAGGTATCGAGTATGCAGCAAATGATTTTGCAGCTGAATTGTTAATTCCAAAAGAATCATTTGAAGATGCTATTAAATCTGGGAAAAATACACCCAAACAGTTAAGCAATCTTTTTCAAGTAACGGAAAAAGCTATTTTATATCGTGCATATAAACTCGGTATAATAAAGTCATTCCCTAATTAGTTTGATCTATGAAATATACATTGCAAATTAAAACAGGAGATGCAGAATATCGTGCCTTGAAAAACATTCCTAAAGAGATATTTGCTAATCCTAATTTTCGATTATTGATTGAGATTACTCGTGGACGAAAAAGCAAAAACGACAAAATAGGAGATTTGCAAAAAAGGGTTGATGCGTTAGATGATTTTTTAGATCCTTCTTCATTTGTATTTTTCGATATTACATCTGAAGAAAGTTTAAGTAATGAGCAAATAGATCAGTTATATGATTTTCAATATGGGTATGTAAATTGGAGAATATTATTCGCCGAATTACATACGCAATACCCTAATGCCGTTCCTATGCTCCTTGTCAATGATCAAGATAATGATTATACAAACTTTGTAGCACAAATTAAAACATTTACAGCGGAATACAATAAAATTGGATATAAAATATATCCAGCTGTAGATGAAGATATTATTGAAGAAGAAATAAAAATCATAAGAGACAATATTAAAGAAGATACACAGCTGTTTATCTTTTATGATCAAGGATATATTGTTGATGGTCTTATAAAGATGGCAACAGCAAGAGCTGTGGACTATTTGGGCAAAACATCTGCAATATTAGAGACTGTCCGTAATGTGGAGTATATATTTACCAGCACATCTTTTCCTGACAGTGTAACCAGTTTAAGCGGAAATATGGACGGACATATTAAATGTTCAGAGATGCTGCTTTATGATCAAATAATTAGTGCAGTCAAAGATATTAAGGTGTCATATTCCGATTATGGTAGTATTACTCCCAAACGTAATGATGAAGCGGCATACTACAGCAGAGGATGGACTCCAAGAATAGATGTCCCTACAATTTCTAAACAACAAATATATTATTATCGTCAAAAAAGAGAAAAGAGAGACTATGCAGACGTTTATATAGATGTAGCAAAAAAATGTATATCAGATTCTCTTTTCCCGAGTGATGTTGATTGTTGGGGAGTTAAAACAATAAGAAGTGCAGCAACGGGTTTTAAGCCGGGAGCAACACCTTCATTTTGGTTGTCTGTACGAATGAATATTTTTATTATTGAGCAATTAAAAAGATTATCTATAATCCAATGATATATAGTCTGTATTCATTAAGATATCCTCGTAATGTAAAATTGTTTTAAGATCATTGTTTGTCCAACGACATTTACTCGATATATGTTCTATAAAAAGTTTATGTGCTTGTGATAAGGAAAACAAATTATTATCTGATCTTGTATATTTAGGATGTAAGCTATTATTCCTAATGAAGAGAATCGGAATAGACATTAACAGCTCTTGTTTATCTATTAAATGATTCCTTTTTGCCTGTCGTTTATATAAGATTTTTTTTGTCTTTGTTGAATAAAGAACAATACCAACAAAGTCAGGTATTGATTGGAGTTGATTAAGATGATTTGTGGTAGTAGCTACATAGACATAATCAAAGAGTTTGCAATAGACATCTAATTGAGATGGCAATCTGCGCATATCATCGTTCCACGCTTTGATTTCATACGCATAGCTTAAATGATCCTTACAAAAAACTAAATCAACGATTTTGTATTCTTCAGAAATAGTTAATTCATTACAAACCACGAATGGTTTGCTATTTATATGAGCATAATTATTGATTAACGCAGCCTTTATTATATTTTCGTTTGGATGTGTATCAATGTCCTTCATTATGTCTAATAATCAGTTTATAACACTTTAATACCCTGTCTTATTAAATTTTTATTTCCCAAAATTACGAAAAAGAAAAGAGCCTACACTCAAATTTCAAAAAAACTCTTAATATTCATTTCTAAATGACACTTGTGTCCATTTTAGTTACAGTTTATTCTATACTATTAAATTATTGATTTTTCAGTTGTATCCTGTTTTCCATCCTTCTCTATGCGTTTCATCTCGGCTTCAATGATGTCGAGCGCATCCTGCTTGATGCGGCGGTAATTCTCCTTGATTTTCTCCTGCATGATGTCCCGTCCGTCGGCGTCGAGGAACGACGATATTTCGGGGATCGGTTTGTACTCCGCCATTTCTTTTTTCACGGCTTCGTTGTCCACGACGATCCGGGCATGGAAAATCTTCTGCTCGATCTCCTCTCCGAAGTTGTCGCATACAGCCCCGACGAATACGCCCTGCGAGAGCGTCGAGATTTTCGACGCAGGAATAAGACTGTCGAGCTGGGTGTTTATTGACGTCGAGGTATCACTGCGGTTGATGCTTACGGATTGGCGCTTCTGCACGATCTTTCCGAATCGTTCGGAGAGCGTCCGGGCCGTTTCTCCGACCACCTGTCCGCTGAAGATATTGCCCACGGTATTCTGAATCACGGCGGCTTCCTTGTCGCCGTAGTCGCGCTTTAGCTGGCTGAAATCCTGAAAACCCAGACATACGGCGACCTTGTTGGAACGCGCCGTTGCGATCAGGTTGTCCAGCCCCCGGAAATAGATCGTCGGTAATTCGTCGATCACAATGCAGCTTTTAAGTTGCTTCTTGCGGTTTATCAGCCTGACGATGCGCGAATTATACAATCCAAGCGCCGCACCGTATATGTTCTGCCTGTCGGGATTGTTTCCCACGCAAAGAATCTTCGGTTCCTTGGGATTGTTGATGTCGAGTGTAAAATCGTCTCCCGACATGACCCAGTAGAGCTGCGGCGAGATCATGCGCGAGAGAGGAATCTTCGCCGAGGCAATCTGTCCCATCAGCTGCTCTGCGGCTCCACCTTTCCATGCATCGACGAAGGGTGAAAGATAGTTCTCCAACTCTTCGTGGGCCATCAATACTGTGAATAACTCTTCATAGGGTTTGTTCAGCAGTTCGATGGCATGGGGAAAGGTGCAGTATTTTCCGCCGTCGTAAATCTTCAGGAACCAGATGATCGCCGCGAGCAGCACGATCGGCGATTCGACAAAAAAATCGCCCTGCTTCTGTATCCACGAACGGTTGAGATTGAGCATGATGACATAGCTGGCCTCGTATGCATCGGTGATGTCGGACATGAGATTGGGCGCGAGCGGATTGCATCGGTGCGAGCGGCGTGGATCGTCGAAATTGATAACGTAGAATTTCGGTGGCGTAGCGCCGTAAGCCTTAAGGTTTTTTCGCAGGTGGTTGTAGACGATCAGCGACAAATCGTCGAATTTATAATCGTAAGTATAAAGCACATAGCCCCTCTCGATGGCCTGCTTAATGTAATTGTTGATGAGTGCATAGGATTTTCCCGAGCCGGGCATCCCTAAAACCGCACTTGAACGGTAGGGATTTACGACGTTCAGCCATCCGCTGTGTTTCCTTCCCCGAAAGGTGAATTCGGTCGGGAAGTTGAACGAATCGTCGTTTTTCAGCTGGCGTGTCTCCTGCATGAAACTCTCGTTTTCGGCATTGAACGGATCATCCGTCATACGGTTTTTCAGCAGACGGCTGCTCCATAGCCCGGCCGCCAGCATTCCGAGGAATCCCGCCAGCAGCGTCGCCGTATAAAGCGCCGCCCGCAGGGTCGTAGCGACATTCATCCCGAACAGCCAGCCGTTGCCATAGAATAGCAGTATGCCGATGCCGCCTACCGCGGTGATATGCTTCCACGATATTTTCTCGTCCTTCACGCCACGGTTTCCCATGCACGACAATGCAAGAAATACCGTACAGAAGAGCTTGGTGCAGAGCGGCGATGAGAACAAGGCAGCCGTCCGCTGGAAATTTTGCAGGATGCGGTCTACGACAGGGAGCGTTCATCCCGCCTGCGTAAACCACTCGTAACAAAACCAGTAGATGTGAATGGCGAGAAACAGAAAGCTGATCGCCCGCATGAAATCCGCGACTTTGGCCAAGCCGCGCAGATCGTCTTCTTCTTGCATGATCGTAACGTATCGAGGTTGTTAAATTCTTTTCCGGATTTTCCGCCGCCGCTTCTTCCTGCGGGGGAAGAGCCGGTATTCGGGAGCTGTTTCCCACTCCTTTTCGGGCGTATATTCCATGAGTTCGCCCATTACACCGGGCATCGAAACGTAATGGGTCTCGATGTACTCCTCGAACTCTTCGACCGAAGATAGTCCCGGCAGGGGCGGTTCGAGGGGTGGCAACGGCCGTAACTCTTCCGGCATGGGTGTGGACGACTCTTGCTCCCGACCGTTGAACCACGCCTCGAAAGCGTCGGCCGCATACTCCTTTCCGAGCCGGGAGCCGTTGAACACCTGATGTTTCGTGCGGTCGATGAAGGTGACGCCGTAAATCCGCCCGGCGTCGTTCTCCCGGAAAACTGCGTCGATACCGTTCTCCCGAAGTTCGGCCGTGAATTCCTTGCGGTTGCGGCCTCCGCTCCGGGCGCGGTCGATTTCGCGGCGTGTGCGGTCGAGCGTTGCGGGATGTTGCCGAAGCCGTTGTTTCGAGGCGTCGAATTTTTCTTCCAGCGCCTTCCATCCGAAGAAATCGCCCAGCCGGGACGCTTTGACCGCCGCTCCCGTGCGCTGCCCGTCGTCATCGAGCACGTGGTAAACGAGCCCCCGATATGGTCTGCCTCGCACGTCGCCTCGGATCTCTTCGGCTGCGACGCCAAAGCGTTCGAGCAGCGTATTGAACTCCGCGAGGGACTGGAATCCGTACTGCTGTTTGAGTGTCATCACGACGTTGCGCAGCTGATGCTTCAGATCGCTCCGACGGTAATCGACCCGGTGCAATTCTTCCGGTTCTGTTTGCATGCCGCCGCCGTCTTCGGGCACATGCAGGCCGTACTCGTGTTCCAATTCCCTGCAAACCGCCATGGCGCGCCGCAGTTCGTTGTTGTGGTCGATCTTCCGGCCCTGCTCGTCCACCCGCACCGAGACGACGTGCATGTGTCGCCGTGCGATGTCTTCGTGCAGAAAGACGACATAGGGCTGGCGACCGTATCCCATGCGTTCCATGAACTCGGCGGCAAGTCGCGTGAGCTGCGCTTCCGAAAGCCGGTCTTCGGGTGAGGGGTTGAGCGAGAAATGCACGACCGGTTTTCGGATACGGGGATTGAGCGCCGTGTAGTACCCGAAGGCTTCCGCACACTCCTCGATACTGAATCTGCCGTCGCTGCGTTCGGGTATTCCCTGCATGTATAATATCCGGCCCTCACCGGCTTCGACCTTGATGCGATTGTATTGAAGTATGCCGTAGACGTTGGCCCCGGAGTTTACTTTCGGCACCATTGCAGCAACTCCTTCGTAAGTTCGACGACCGCCTTCACGAGTTGTTCCAGCCGTTGTGTTTCGAGCGTCAGACGGTAGAGATAGGCCAACGCTTTCTTATCGCCGAAGGTCGTGTGTATGGCTTTGACGCACTGGTTGTAGTTCACCCCGATAGCCCGGAACTGGGCGTAAAATCCCGTCAGCCGGACATAGAAATCGTAGGTGTTCTTGTCTCGGACGACGACCGTAAAGGGTCATCCAAAGATGCGGTGGCAGATGAAATCGGCTTTATTCTTCATTCCGGACTGTTCGTACATGCGCAGGAAACGCTCGTTTTGCTCGCTTGTCAGGCGAACGTAATAGCGATGTATGCGCGGATCGTCGAGGGCTTTGCGGCCCGCGGCGGAGGTCGGTTTATCGGCAGCATCCATAGGGCATCCGTGTTTTGAGGTTACGACTCGGGAGTAACCGTCCGCCGCGCCGCAGGTCGCGGCGGCACTTTCGGCGGCTCGGAATATTCCGAGCGGCTGAAAGTACCCCTTGCTATATGCGGGCGCATATAGAAATCCGGCCAGGGGCCGGATGAAGGTGCGCGCCTTCGGCGTCGCGGCGGGATTACTCTTTTCGGAGGCAAAGGTAGAGCGTTTTATTTTATGTTGTATCAGATATATACCTGCCAACGGACGCCGATACGCGCCTTTGGGCGCCACCCGTTTTCGGAGCCGCCGAACGGGGGCGTTTTCGCATTTTCTTTGTGCGCGGATCGGTACTTACGAATCTACCTGCCCGCGTAGCCTCTTCCTCCCGTACATCCGTCATTGCGCGGCTATGCGGATACGGATGTAGATGTCTGCATAGATGCCGAAGTTCGTATGTGACAGCTTATATCCGTATCTGCCGACAAAAGTATGCGAATCCGCAAAGGCGTATGAATCGCCGAAGATACGTGAATACGCAAGTACGTATCCGCGTATCGGAACAAGTTAAATATTAATCGCTTAATTATTCTCGTATGGAACAGAACCCTTTGTGCATCGCTTTCGCCTCCCAGAAAGGTGGCGTCGGCAAATCGACCCTCACAGTACTGGCAGCCTCGTGGCTGCACTACCTGCACGGCATCCGCGTCGCGGTGGTGGACTGCGACTACCCGCAGCACTCCATCCTCAAACTCTCGAACCGCGACAAGGCCGTCGTGCAATCTTCGGCGATCTACGGCAGACTCCTCGTTTCACTCGCCGAGAACAAAGGGGTGAAACCTTATCGTATTCTCTGTTGCAAACCTTCCGAGGCGATGTCGGAATGGCGGAAATGGGCCGCTGTCGCCGAAGAACGATACGACGTCGTGCTGTTCGACCTTCCGGGAACGGTGGGCAACGAAGGCGTCCTCTCCACGATCGTCGAACTGGACTACCTCTTCATCCCGATGAAAGCCGACCGGATCGTGCTGGAAAGCACGCTCAATTTCGCCTCTGTTCTCAACGACCGTCTGATCAAGACGGGACGGGCGCATCTTCGGGAGCTGTTCCTGTTCTGGAACTTGGTGGATCGCCGCGAGCGGACGCCGCTCTATGAGCAGTACGAGAAAGTCCTCGATCAGTTGGGGCTGCGGCATCTGCGCACGCATATTCCCGTGCGGAGCAACTTCAATAAGGATATTCAGGAAGCGGGCGGCCCGGTGTACCGGTGTACGCTGCTGCCGCCCGACCGGGCTTTCGTCGCCGAGTGCGGTTTCGACCGCCTGATGACGGAGATCTGCGCCGTACTGAAACTTCCGAGCCATGAGTAGCAGGAAGGCTCCCGCCCAACAGGAGATCGACGAAGAGTACCTGCGCAGCCTGATGGCCAGCCCCGAACCGGCTGCCTCGGCGTCAGATGCCATAGCCCCGGAGCCGGCGGAAGCGTCTGCTTCGGAGCCGCGCGTTAGGCGTTCGGATGCGGAAGACTATGCGTCGCGGTTTCTGAAGAACACTCCTTCCGAAGCCCGGCAATGCGTCTATATCGATCGGCGTCTGCTCCGTAAGATCACGACCCTCGTGGGCGTTGCGGGCAACCGGCGTTTTACGGTCGGAAACTTCATAGACAACGTATTGGAACAGCACTTCGAGCGGCACCGGACGGAAATACGGTCGCTCTGCTCCAAAGGACTCAATAAAATCCTGTAAGAATGACACCCGTTATGAAAATCACGGAAGCCCTCGTCGTGCTGTTCCTTGTGTTGTTCTGCTATTTGTTTCTGGATAAATTCCTCTTCCGGGGCGAGTTGGGCGAAATTTGCTTCAGCCCGATGCGCCGGGCGCTGGCGCGTTGGCATCGACGGCAAGCCGACCGTCTCGACCCGCCGCGCCGCCGCACGCGTCGGACGGCAGCCGTTACCCCTAAAGACGATGCGCTGGTCGTCACCCGGGACTACGGCGCCGGTCAGCGGACGCCAGCACGCGCCGCGTCACGCCACTCCCGGCGCAAGGGGAACAATTCAGACAAGAGCGACCATACATTTGTACCGGCAAGCGACAGCGATAAGGAACATCGCGCTGTGCAAGCGACCGTTCAGGGGTGGATACATAAGGAACCTACGGCGCTCACCGCGGAGGAAGAGAACACCCTGATGTGCGAAGCTGCGACCGAAGAGGTGATGGACATAGGATGCGAAACGACGGCCCCGCCTGCCGGGACGCAGAGTTTCTCTCCGCAGCAGTTGGATTGCATCCTCGCCTTATGCAAGGGGCAGGCCGTGCCTGAAGAGCAGCGGCAAACCCTGGCCGGAGTGCTGCGTGACATCCGCCATACGGAAGTGCAGCGTACACTCATGGACGCCATCTCCGGCGCCAGCCCGATCATCGCCCGTTATCTGGACGATGCCGAGAAGGAAGCGGCGCAGCGTATGGCTGCCGCTCCGAAATAGATTGTTCAACTTAAAAAAAAGCGAAGCTATGAAAGCTCCCGGATACTACGATTCAGGCTGACGGCAGGATGAGCAGCACGCATGAATCACGGGCCCAGCGCCCGGAGAGAAAATCTGAAGTCGAATTAAAAAACACAATCATCCATGAAAAGAAAACTCATTTTCAGTTCGGCATGAATCGCCGTATGACTGCTCGCCACGGTGCAGCACGCCGCAGCGCAGCAAGGCAACGGCATGGCCGGCATTCAGGAGGCTACGCAGATGGTCACGTCGTATTTCGACCCGGCGACCAAGCTGATCTACGCCATCGGCGCCGTCATCGGCCTGATCGGCGGAGTGCGGGTCTATCAGAAGTTTAGTTCGGGCGATCCGGATACGTCTAAAACCGCTGCGAGCTGGTTCGGAGCCTGTATCTTCCTGATCGTCGCCGCCACGATTCTGCGTTCGTTTTTCCTTTAGACGATGGCCGAATATCCGATCAATAAAGGCGTGGGCCGCCAGGTGGAGTTCAAGGGGCTGCGGGCGCAGTACCTCTTCCTCTTCGCCGGCGGCCTGCTCGCCGTTTTCATTCTCGTAGTCGTACTTTATATGGGCGGAGTCGATCAGGTGGCATGCCTTGTCGCGGGCGTGGGGATGGGCGGCGCGCTTGTGGCGCTGACCTTCCGTCTGAACCGCAAGTACGGGGCTTACGGACTGATGAAGCTCCTCGCCGCACGGCGGCATCCGCGACGTATCGTCTCCCGAAAAAGTGTGGCAAGAATTCTAAACCGACATTAAGAACATGAATAACACCTTGAAAACCGAAACCCTCGAACGGAAATTCCCGATCTGAAAGGTCGAACACGATTGTATCCTCTCCAAAGACGCCAACATCACGGTGGCGTTCGAGGTTACGCTTCCGGAGTTGTTTACCGTCTCTTCGCAGGAATATGAAGCGCTGCACGGCGTATGGCTCAAAGCGGTGAAGGTGCTTCCGGACTATACCGTGGTGCACAAGCAGGATATTTTCGTTCAGGAGCGGTATCGTTCCGATATCGGGAAAGACGATTTGAGTTTCTTGAGCCGGTCGTTCGAGCGGCATTTCAACGAACGTCCTTTTCTGCATCATACTTGCTACCTGTTTATTACGAAGACAACCCGTGCGCAAAGCCGCCGTCAGAGCGATTGCAGTGTGCTGTGCCGGGGTACGCTCGTCCCGAAAGAGTTGCAGGACAAAGATACGACGACGCGCTTTCTGGAAGCTGTGGAGCAGTTCGCCAGCATCGTCCGCGAGAGCGGCCATATTCGGCTGCGGCGTCTCGGAGCGGACGAGATTGCCGGAACTCCCGAATCTTCGGGAATCCTCGAACGTTATCTCACGCTGTCACCGTCCGGGAAGACCCCGTTGCAGGACATGCGTCTCGATCCCGACCGGATGTGGATCGGCGACAAGGCGTTGTGTCTGCATACGCTTTCCGATCTGGACGACCTTCCCGGCAGCGTTCGTACGGATGACCGCTACGAACGCCTCTCGACGGAGCGTTCCGATTGTCGGCTTTCATTTGCCGCTCCCGTAGGATTGCTGCTCTCGTGCAACCACATCTACAATCAATATCTGTTTTTGGATAACAGCGACGAGAACCTCAGGCAGTTCGAGCGTACGGCCCGTAACATGCAGTCGCTCGCGCAGTACAGCCGTTCGAACCAGATCAATAAAGCATGGATCGACGATTACCTCAATGAGGCGCACTCCTTCTCTCTGACCTCGATACGCGCCCATTTCAATGTCATGGCATGGGGCGAAGGGAGCGAGGAATTGAAGCAGATCCGTAACGATGTCGGGGCGCAGCTGGCACTTATGGGGTGCACGCCGCGTCATAATACTGTGGATGTTCCGACGCTTTTCTGGGCGGCGATCCCCGGCAACGAAGGGGATTTTCCCGCCGAAGAAAGTTTCTATACGTTTCTCGAACAGGGCTTGTGTCTGTTTAACGAAGAGACGAACTATCGCTCATCTTTGTCGCCTTTCGGCATTAAGATGGCGGATCGGGTGAGCGGTATCCCCATCCACCTCGACATCTCCGACTACCCGATGAAAAAAGGATGGATAAGCAACCGGAACCGTGTGGTCATCGGGCCTTCAGGGGGAGGCAAAAGTTTTATCCTCAATCATATATGCAGGCAATATTATGAACAGGGCGCACATATCGTGATTGTCGATACGGGAAACTCCTATCAAGGATTGTGCTCGCTTATCCGGCAGAAAACCAAAGGTCGGGATGGGATATATTTCACCTATCAGGAGGATGCCCCCGTTGCCTTCAACCCCTTCTTTGTCGAAGACGGAGTGTACGACGTCGAGAAGCGCGAATCGCTCAAGGCGCTGTTGCTGACCTTGTGGAAGCGCGAATCCGAGGAACCGACACGTGCGGAAGAGGTGGCCTTGTCGAATGCCGTGAACCTATACCTCTCGCAACTCAAGACCGGCACTGCGGCCACACCTTCGTTCAACACCTTCTACGAGTTCGTCGCAACGGATTACCGCCGTCTGTTGGAAAAAAAGCGCGTCCGGGAAAAGGATTTCGATATTGAAAATTTTCTGAATGTTCTCGAACCTTACTATCGTGGCGGGGAGTACGACTACCTCTTGAACTCTGACAAGCAGTTGGACTTGTTGGATAAGCGATTCATCGTCTTCGAACTGGATAATATCAGCGAAAACAAAGTCCTTTATCCTGTCATTACACTGATTATCATGGAGACCTTCCTTACAAAAATGCGGCGGCTGAAGGGTATTCGCAAAGTTTTACTGCTCGAAGAAGCATGGAAAGCTATCGCCAAGGCGGGCATGGCGGGATTTATCAAGTATTTGTATAAAACCTGCCGCAAGTATTTCGGCGAGTGTATGTGCGTAACGCAGGAGTTGGACGACCTGCTGTCGTCGCCCGTCCTCAAGGAGAGCGTCATCGCCAACTGCGACTGCCGCATCCTTTTGGACATGCGTAAGTATGCTAACAAGTTCGACGAGATTCAGGAGTTGTTGGGATTGAGTGATAAGGAACGCAATCAGGTGTTGTCGATCAATCGGGCCAATGACCCCAAGCGCCGCTACAAAGAGGTGTGGATCGGACTCGGAGGCGTGCACTCTGCTGTCTATGCTACCGAAACGAGTCTTGAGGAATACCTCTGCTATACCACCGAAGAGACTGAAAAACTGGAGTTGCAACGTCTCACGGAGAAGCTCGGCGGCAATATCGAGCTGGCTATACGCCAGTTGGCCGAGCGAAAACGCAATGAATATCATTAACCTAAAATCCGAAAATCATGTTCATATCCAAAAAAGAACTCGCCGCGCGAGACGAACGGCTGCGCCGGGCACAAGAAGAGATCGAGTCGCTGAAACAGACCATCCGGGAGTTGCAATCCGAGGCTGCCGACGACCGTATCTGCGGCTGCTGAAAGAACGAATACGGAGAGCGGATCACGATCCGCAAAACGGCTCCGGGATATGCCGCGACGCTTTTCTGCGGCGAGCGTCCCGTGCGGGACATGGTCATTCTCAAACGCGATGACGGTCTGTGGCTCCATGTCTTGTACGGGCAAACCGGCGGATGCGTCATTCATCACACGACCAACGATATTCTGCATATCGGATGTTTCGGGCTTTTCGTCCGCGACGACCGGCCGCAGCGTATAGGGAGGGAAGTAATCCTTCAGGCTCCGGTGCGATGGGACGGCGAATAGGCTTCGGCCTGCTGGCAGCGATGCTGCTGGCAGGCCATCCGCTTCGGGCGCAGTGGGTGGTGAGCGACCCCTCGAATCTGGCGCAGGGTATCGTGAATTCCACCAAGCAGGTCGTCGAAGCATCCCGGAACGGAAGTACGCTGCTTCAGAGTTTTCAGCAGACGGTAAAGATTTACGAGCAGTCGAAGAAATATTACGATGCGCTGCGGTCGGTGCATAACCTCGTCAAAAGCGCCCGTCGCGTGCAGCAGACGATGCTGCTCGTGGGCGACATCTCCGATATATACATCTCGAATTTCCGGTCGATGCTCGACGATACGAACTACTCGGCCGAGGAACTCACGGCAATGGCCGCAGGCTATACGAAGCTGCTGTCGGCGAGTGCCGACCTGTTGAATGACCTGAAGCAGATCATCACTCCGTCGGGGCTTTCGATGACCGACAAGGAGCGGCTGGATATTATCGACAGGATCTATTACGAGATGCTCGAATACCGCAATCTTACGGAATATTATACACGCAAGAATATCTCCGTGTCGTTCCTGCGCAGCCGTCAGCGCGGGGATTCGGAGCGTGTGCGGGCCTTGTACGGCGGCCATAACGACAGATATTGGTAACCTATGACGATGCCGTTAGCCGTAGAGTGGACGAACCTGCATCAGATTCTCCGCTCGTTGTACGCCGATATGTTGCCGTTGTGCAGCGATATGATGGGCATTGCCAAAGGACTCGCCGGATTGGGCGCCTTGTTTTTCATCGCATACCGGGTCTGGAAATCCCTCGCCGCCGCGGAGCCGATCGAGGTATTCCCGCTGCTGCGGCCTTTTGTGCTGGGGCTGTGCATCATGGCTTTCCCGACCCTCGTGCTGGGGCCTTTGAACGGCCTATTGTCACCCATCAGCAATGCCACATCGCATTTGGTCGATCGACAGGCGTTCGATCTGGAAAAATACCAGACACAGAAGGATGAATTGCAGCGTCAGGCGATGCTCCGCGATCCGGAAAAAGCCTATCTTATCAGTAATGAAGAGTTCGACAAACGGCTTGACGAATTGGGCTGGAAGCCTAAAGACCTCATGGCGATTGCCGGGATGTATGCCGAGCGAGCCGGGTATCAATTCGGTCAGAAAGTCCGTGAGGCATTCCGGACGTTTCTGGAAACGCTCTTCCAGGCGGCATCGCTGACCATCGACACCGTGCGGACGTTTTTCCTGATCGTTCTGGCATTGCTGGGGCCCGTGGCCTTCGCCTTCTCCGTGTACGACGGCTTCCACAATACGCTGGCATCTTGGTTGGCACGCTATATCTGTATCTATTTGTGGCTGCCCGTCAGCGACCTGTTCGGTGCGATCCTTTCGCGCATCCAGATTCTAATGCTCCAGCAGGACATCGAACGACTGCAAGACCCGACGTTCATACCCGACGGAAGCAATACGGTCTATTGCATTTTTATGATTATCGGAATCATCGGATATTTCTGCGTGCCGACCGTTGCGTCGTGGATCATTCAGGCCGGAGGCGCCGGAAGTTACGGCGATAAAGTCGCAGGCGCAGGACGTGCCGTGGCGATGGGCGCTGCCGGAGTCGCCGGAGCGGCGATCGGAAATGTCGGAGGCCGTATAAAAGGGGCTTTGAAGAAACGATAAAACGTAATAAAATATGGAATTCAAAACATTGAGGAATATAGAATCGTCCTTTCGCCACCTGCGGCTCTTCAGCATGCTCTTTCTGGGAGCCTGCACGCTGATCTCGGTGGCGGCAGTGTGGACATCCTACCGCTTCGCGGAAGCCCAGCGGCAGAAGATCTACGTACTGGATCAGGGCAAGTCGCTGATATTGGCTCTCTCGCAGGATATGGCCCAGAACCGTCCCGTCGAAGCCCGCGAACACGTGCGGCGCTTCCACGAGCTCTTCTTCACCCTCTCTCCCGACCGCGAGGCCATCGAAGGCAATGTCCGCAGGGCGCTGTACCTTGCGGACGGAAGCGCCATCGCCTATTACCAAAGTCTCGCAGAGAAAGGATATTTCAACCGCATCATCGCCTCGAACGTATCGCAGAATGTCGTCGTGGACAGCATCCGATGCGATTTCGACTGCTATCCCTATGCTGTCGAGACCTTCGCACGGCAGAAGATCGTCCGTGAAAGCAACGTGACGGAGCGGACGCTCGTCACGACATGCCGCCTGCGAAATGCCGTACGCTCGGACAACAACCCGCAGGGATTCTTGATCGAAGACCTGCGCATTCTCGAAAACAAAGACCTCGGAAGTTATGAGCGCTAAGGATTTACAGACGCGGGCCGAAGCGTGGCTGAAGGCCCGCATGGAACGTCTTACGCCGCGCCAGCGGCTCGGGCTGGTTACTGTGCTGCTGCTCGTCTATGCGGCGGTCGCCCTGATGATTCTGTTCGGTGGAATGCGGAGTCGGGAGACGTCGATTCCCGCCGTTGGACACCTCCGGCAGCCATTGCTACTACCGGAAACGCGCCCGTTACCTCTAAATACAGATGAAGATGATACGCAGGAGCGATAACGGAGCGGTTGAAAAACTATCGCACTTTCTCACGCCTCAGCACCTCCGGCAACTTAAGTTCGTAGGTGTCGTGACGGTGATGACACTGCTGTGCGGCATTTTCCTATGGTACCTGTTCGCCCCGAAACCGGCTCCGCAGCAGGCGGGAACGGACGGATACAATGTTACGATTCCGGAAGCGACGGTAAAGCCGGCGGAAACGGACAAACGCAAGGTCTACGAACAGGAGCAGTACGAGCAGCAGCGGCGCGAGAAACTACAATCGTTGGGTGATGTTATGGACGACCGCTTGCCTGTGACCGGGGAAATGGCGGATGCTACAGTTCCGGCAGCACCGACGGCGATCGACGAATCGGATGCTGCCTACCGGAGGATATCGGGTGAAATGGCGGCTTTCTACACCCCGGCCCCTTCTTGCGGCAATACCGAGGTCGAAGCACTGAAAGAGCAGGTCGCGGCCCTGCAATCCCAGCTCGACGCCGAGCGGCAGCAGCCCGACCCGCTGGAACTGGCCGAGGAGCAGTACAAGCTCGCCCGGAAGTATCTCGGCGGCGGAGTGGCCGTAGATGAAGAAGCTGTTGAGCCGACGAAGCAGCGGAAAGATTCGCGCCTTTCCGTCATGCGGCCCGTTCGGGAGGGTACGGTCGAAGCCTCGACGCTCGACCCGCGGGCGGATTTCACCGTCGAGCGTAACTTGGCATTTCTCACGGCGGCAGGAGGCGTTGCGCGTGCCGATATTCCGACCGTCAAGGCCTGCGTCGCTCAGACACAGGTCATACGTGCCGGAAGCATCGTGCAGCTGCGGCTGCTGGAAGCCGTGCGCATCGACGATACGGTGATCCCACGCAACACTCCGTTATACGGTCTTGCGACGATCTCCGGGATGCGGCTGCAAGTCACGGTGTCGTCCGTCGAATACGGCGGACGAATCTTCGCCGTCGAAGCCGCGGCTTACGACCTCGACGGCCAGCCGGGACTCAACGTCCCGAACTCCCGCGAGCGGACGGCTCTCAAAGAGGCGCTGGCGTCCGTCGGGCAGACCGCCGGCACGAGCGTAAACGTCACCCGTTCGGCCGGGCAGCAGGTATTGTCCGAGCTGGCGCGCGGAGGATTGCAGGCTTCGTCGCAGTATGTCGCCGGGAAGCTCCGTGAGGTGAAGATCACCCTCAAAGCCAACCATCAGCTATTATTGATTTCAAAACAGCAGTAACATGAAAAGAAACCTCATTTATCTATTCCTGATTGTCTCCTCAATTTGGGCAGCACACGCTGCGGCGAAGGCCATGCAGGACGGGCCGCAGCAGATCGAATCCCGCAAGATCGAAGCGGGATTCACCAAAACCGTGCATATCCTTTTCCCGTCGCCCGTTACGTATATCGACATCGGTTCGATGGACATCATCGCCGGTAAGGCCGACGGAGCCGAGAACGTCGTGCGCGTGAAAGCCGCCGTGCGGAATTTCGCAGCAGAAACAAACCTGACGGTCATCACCGAGGACGGCGGATTTTTCACTTTCGATGTCTATTATGCCGAGAATCCGGCTGTCTCGACCCTCAATCTTACAGTACAGGAACCGCAACCAGAAAGTATGAAGAAACCGGCTGCCGTGGGCTATCCGCAGCCAACGGCCCCAGCATCCGAAGGCCGGGTGCTGCTGCGCGAGGTAGGGCGCGAGAAACCTGCGACCATAAAACGCATGTTGAGCGACATATACCGCCAAAACCGTACGGACGTGAAGGGCATTCGCACGAAGAAGTACGGCATTGAAGTCGAAGTGTTGGGGATTTACGTGTTCAATGACGTGATATACATTCACTCCTGTATCTCGAATGACACGAATATCTCATTCGAGGTAGATGCACGACATTTCATTGTAGCGGATCGCAAACTCACCAAGCGTACGGCACAACAGCAGTCGACGCTCGAAATCCTGCGTGTATGCAACGATCCGGCAGTCGTGAGGGGACACCAGCGTCAGCGGACGGTATTCGCACTGCCCAAACTGACGATCTCCGACGACAAGGTGCTTTTGCTGGAAATCATCGAGAAGAACGGAGCCCGGCATCAGACGGTGGAAATACCTGCCAAAGAGTTGTTAGAAGCAAAACTGCTGTAACGGGAAAAATAAGATTCGATGTTCGCACACTTTCTAACGGCTCTTTGCCTGACAATGGGAATATTGTCGGTACTGGTCGCCATCGGACTATGTTGGTTGATCCTCTTTCCGGAGTATCCGAAACACAGATATTGATCCGGGGTTGAACCCAATTAAAAGTGCCCGGTTTTACCGGGCACTTTTAATATTTTACAACTTACAATTCTCTGGTGTGGCAGGCAGGTCATTCCACGACTTGTCCGCCATAGTGCAATGTGCATATTTCACGATGTATCTGCCGGCATAGCAGCTCGATAACCCGTTCGGAAAGATCGTGCCGCACCGTGTGCATGAAGCGGCGGTTCTCGATGCGGCTGAACAGGCTTGTGCCGTCTTCGGCGACGGCGCAGTAGATTTGCGCCTCGCGGAAACGGTCGTAATCGGTGAAATATTCCACATCGGGAGTGATACGTATATAAGATTTCATAGGTTCGTCAGATGATGTTTTGACACAATTCGGGGTGGCGGTATGGCGGGAGCCGCGGGCGTCCGCCCGTTCGCGTCTGCGGCAGTCATGCCGCAGACGGAAACCGGGACTTATTTATGGTGTCGCAAGGTCGTTGAATCGCAGTTCGATAGTTGTCAGCAACAATCCCGGCGGACAGGAATAAGTGCCCCTTATGTCCGATTCTTCGGAGAAGATATGCACGGTATAACGGTGTTCGCCTCGTTGCCGGGAAATCCGGATACCCCAAGTATGGCCGTTTCGGCGTGCGAAAAAAATGTGATTCCCCGCACCTACATGGATCAGATCGAAAACGGCGATTCCATGCCGGCGAAGATCGTCGATAAATTCTTTCAACATGATTCATTCGGTTTTATGGGGACGGCCCGCAGGTCGTCCCCGATCAGACTTTAGGCGGCTTTCTTTGTCATTTTCTTAGAATTCTTACCCGTTTTGCCCTCTTTCTTGGCGGCTTTGGTCTTGGCTTTCTCCTGCGCTTCGGCCACGGCAATACGCTCGTCGAGACGGTCGTTGCGCTTCGTGTATTCCTCGTCGAACTGCGCTTTCGTAATCTCGTATTTCTCTTTGTGGTGCAGGGCTGCGAATTCCATCAGCAGTTGCTTCCCCGTTTTGTCGAAACCGATGTCGGATGTAAGGCTTTTTACAAGAAAATCGCGGGTGATGAGATCGCGTTGTTCGTCGGTCAGCGCGTTGACGACAGCGATTTTCTGTTCGGATGTCAAATAATACGCCTTGGGGAATCCCACGGCGGCGAGGTGCTCGCGCCGCAGGCTTCCGAGCATGATGTAATAGAGAATGTTGTCTTCCAGCTGGGTAAACGGCGTCGGGGCGATCTCCTCGTCGCGGACGATCTGCCGGACGGCTTCGACGGTTTTTTCGTGTGCGAGTTCCGTGTTGCGGATTTTCTTCTCCTCAAGGCGGGCGATCAGTTCCCCGGTCGATTCCCTGCCTTTAGCGGCTTGGTTCACATAGACCAGCCGGGCGTCGTCGCGCGAAGTCTTGACGAAGATACGGATCGCCCCGGCGTCGTGCTTGGCCAGCAGGTCGGCGGTCTTTTCCTCGGCAGCCTTTTTCTGCTGTTCATAGATCTGCATTGCCGCGGTATAATCGGCATCGGCGGCATAATCCGCCGGACATGGTTCAGCGGGTATAGCGGGCATTTCCTGCACCTGCCCGTATTCGAACGCCTTGCATTCGACCCCGTTTTCGGTCATATGCTCTACGGCCTTATCATGGTCGTCGTATCCGTAACGGTCTTTGCAAAGGATGAATTTCGGGTTTTGCGCGATCAGTTCTCCGCTTTTTCGCTCGATGAATTCGCGGTTTTTGGCTTCGAGACATTCCCGGTTTGTACACCGTCCGCTTCCCGTGGCGAACATATCGTAGGTATTTGCGTTGTACTTGCATGCGGCACACGCCGTCTGGTCGAAGCGATACCGGGCCAGATCGTTCGTATAATGGGCGTCCACCATTCGCTTGAACTCCTTTACAGAGTATTTCCGCCACCCCTCCTCGTTTTTGAGGCGGTCTTTGCAGATCGTCTTTTGCAAGTCTTTTCCGTATCGTGCCAACTCCATAGCGAGACCCAATGTAATAGAGTTTTCGCGTAAAAGTTTTTTGATGTCGGGGATCAGTTCGTCGAGTTTCATCCGGTAGTAGATATACTGCTCGCTCTTGCCGAAGCGTGCGGCCACGGCGGCGGCATCTCCTCGGAGGGTCTGCATGGCGGCTTTGTAGGCTTCGGCCTCGTCGAGCGGCGGCATTTCCTCGCGCTGAATGTTCTCCGAAAGCGCGAGGTCGAAGATCGCCCGTTCGTCCGCGGGGGCGGTATCGACGATGGCCTCGATCTCGGTCTGGCCGAGTAGTTGCACGGCGCGGTAGCGGCGTTCGCCGCAGACAATGATGTAGCCGTCCTGTTCTGCGGCTCGCACCCGGATGGGCTGAATAAGGCCGTGTGTGGCAATGGAGGCGGCCAGTTCCGCGAGGGCGTTTTCATCGTAACTCCGCCGCGGATTGTTGGGGTTGGGGCGGATTTTGTCAATGGAGAGCAGAACGGTCGATTTCGTGCTCTGAGCGGCGATTGCGGTCGTGGTGTTGTTTTCGTTCGTTTTCATGGTGTGATGGTTTTAAGATTATTTTGAAAGGTATTTGATCAGTTGCTTATGGCGGTCGTACGGTATTTTGAACAGCAGGTAGGTAATGCCTATGCCGTTACGCGATGCGTTGTGGAGGAGTTGCCGCAGATCGGGGTCTTCCTCGGCCGTGACGCCGAATACCTCCGGCATGTACTTTTCCGGCAACCGGGTGCGCATCATGTAGTCGAAATCCGCCGTGCGCTGTATGATTTCTTCGTATGATTTCATAATAAAGTCGTTAAGAATGAGAGGATCGAATCGCCGGACATGGCATGCGCGTTGTCCCAATTCCGCCATTGCTGTCCGTCCTTGTTTTGTAACGAGAGGTTGAAAAGAGGGTCTTTCCCTTTCGACCACTTGCCGGAATAAATCCGGATGCTGAAAGTGCGTACATGGCCGCTGAAATCGAAAAAGGCGGTGTATTTTTCTTTGCCGTTGATCTCCAGCAGGAGCGCGGCGATAGCTGTTATCTGTTCGTTCATGGTTTCGGGTGTTGTGGGGCAGGCGGATGCCCGCCCCGGGTTGAATGTTATTTGAGATAGGCGGCCAATGCGCTGCGCACCTCTTGTTCTCGGCGTTTGGAGAAAATCCACCCGGCGCACCGGGTGCCGTCGTGCGTAAGGTAGGCGCGAAACAGCCCGTTTAGATCGCGGAGCGTGTCGCGCAGGGGTTTCGTATCGCCGAATACGGCGATCGACTTCGCGGAGTATTCCACGATCTCGACACGTGCGTCGGCCACGGTTTCGGGGGCGGCGTTCTGCACGGGTGCAGGGTTCTCGATACATACGTTCTCGGGATTTCCGGCCACGACGGCGAAACGCTTGATAATGCCCTCTTTGTCGCGGCACGATTCCTTGCTGACCTGCCAGCCCGAATAACGGTGCGTGCCGAGGTAATAGCCGTGCCCCATGCTGTACTTTTCACGGTGTTCGTACTCGGCATTACGCTCGGCCAGGTGCGCCGTGCCCTCGAACCGGGCCGCGGCCTTGCGCATTTCGGGGAACAGATCGCGCGTGTGGGTCGAGAATCCGAGAAGCACCGTGCGCACGATACGCGAGCCGAAATAGTCCGTATAGGGGTCGCATTCGCTTTCGTGCTGTTCGCCGATGATGACGGCCACGGCATCGTCGGGAACGATCTGCCGCAGACGCTCCGCGCCGATGGTGCGTAACCGTTCCGCGTCGTCCGCCGCCGCACGTCGGGCGGCTTCCTGCTCGGCTTTGAGGGCGTCGGCACGAGTGCGGAGCGCCGCGACCTCGGAGGCATCCATAAATTCGGGGTGCTCGTCGTCGTAATAGTGCCCGATACCGAATTTGTCCCGCAAGGGGCGGATCAGATCGGCAGTGTGCTCCTCGGCGGTTTCGGGGTCGATCAATCGGTAATTGTAACCGGATTGTGTGTGTGCGATTCCGGCCACGACCATGCGCTGACGCATGTTGTAAGGGCCGTCGAAAATGACGATCTGATTCTCCCGCACGTTCTGTACGTCGGTGTCGTAACTCTTTCCTGCGAATAACAATGTGACTTTTCCCATAGTTGTAAAGTGTTGAATGTTAGTAAAACAGCCGCAGAAGAAACCGCACGAGGACGCCCCCAGGGGAAAGGACGAGACACACGATGTCCCGACACCGCCGCAAGAGCCATAACGAGAGGCAGAACCCCCAAAAACCGCCCGCGCCGAGATAGATACCCGCGAGAAATTTGAACGCCGCAAACGCGCCGAAAAGCACAGCCGCGAAACTTGCCGCAGACCCCCAAAACCCGCAGATGCCGGTGGGAGCGGTGCCGCTCCGTTTCAAAATTTCCCGTATGTCTTTGTGCTGTTTCATAACTACGACCTTTTTTTTATGCCGTATGGGCCGCGTTTGCCTTGCTTCCGTTTCTGTGGGCTATATTTCAGAGGGGCGGAATACAAACAAGATTTCAGGACAAATAAATCAGCCGCAACTTATATATTGCGGCTGATTTATTTGTCTGAACCCGAAGGGCTCCGATCTTGGTTGTTTTCCGACCCCCTGCCATAGCTTTGCCCACGGAAACGGAAGCAAGGCAAATGCGGTGCATAACGTGCTAAACGGGGAGTAGGTAGTCTCGGAAACAGCACAAAGACATACGTGGAATTTTCAAATCATTTATAAATAATTGATAGCCATTTTATCAAGCCTCAAATTGAATCAGGATTTGCGAATGTCGAAATATTTTCTCTAACTTTGTATTATAAAGAAAAAGGCCGCGTGGGTTCAAATCAAACTGACATACGATTTTTGGGCGACGACTTCAACCGTTATTACCAAAGGTGTGTCTTGTTTGCGAAATCTTATACTTATGATTCTGCCCAGGCTGAATGTATGGCCGCTGAAGCCATGGCCGTTCTGTGGGAAAAGATGGCTGCCGGTGAACAGGTCGAGTTCGTGCTTCCGTTTTTGTTTTCGGTCATCCGCAACAAAGCGCTTCACTATTTGAGGCGCGAGAGCCTGAAATATCAGATACACGGAAGCGTCGGATCGGATGCTTCCCGGGAAATACAGTTCCGAATCAATACGCTCGAAGCATGCGACCCGCATGCGCTTTATGCCGAGGATGTGCAAACCATTCTGCACAAATCGCTGGATGCGCTGGGAAGGCAGACCCGCCGCGTTTTCATGCTCAGCCGGTTCGAGGGAATGTCTAACCGGCAGATAGCTCAGGAACTCGGCATCAGCGAAAAGAGCGTGGAGTACCATGTTACCAAGGCGCTGAAACAACTTCGCACCGACCTGAAGGACTACCTGCCGCTCATCTATCTTTTTCTGGGGATTTAACCACCCTTCAATACATTCGTTTTTTGCGGGTTAACGTGTCTGCGGTGCATTTGCCGCAGTTGTCGCCCGGCTTTTTATTTCAGCAATCGGCCGAAAAATATTATTTTTCGTTTAGGGTTTCCCGATTCTCGGGGAACTAATATATACATGCGCATATTTCATTTTTATGAAAAAGAATTTTAATCTGATCGGAAAATATCTGCGGGGAGATGCCTCCTTGGAGGAACGTATCCAAGTGATGAAATGGGCTGAAGGGAATGATACGCAGCGCGATGAATTCAATGCATTGCGGCGGATCTACGATGCCACACTACTCATGGATGATGACATTGCAATGTCGAAGCGCCGGACAGAACTCCGCCGTTACTGGAAGTGGCTTGCAGCAGCGGCAGTCGTTGCTTTCGTTGCAGGCATCTCTTATCTCCCCGAAAATTTCAGGGATGATCCGACGCCGCACTTGCAGTTCCGATCGCTCTCCGCGCCGATCGGTCAGCAGACCAAAACGGTGCTTTCCGACGGTACGGTCGTATGGCTCAATTCCGGATCGGAATTGGAAATCTGCGAGCGGGCCGAGGGCGAACGCCGGGTGAAACTCTGTGGCGAGGCCTATCTGGATGTCGCGCGCGACATCGACCGTCCCTTTATCGTGGAGACATCGCACATGGAGGTCCGGGTTTTGGGTACCCGATTCAACGTCAATGCCTACGATGAAAAACAGTCTGTCGTGCTGGTGTCGGGTTCGGTGGATGTCACCGCTCTCGAACAGGGTGAGAGCAGCCGCATTCGACCCGAGGAGATGTTCACCTACGACGCCCGCACCGGGGAACGGCAGATACGCTTGGTGGATACCAATAATTTTGTTTCCTGGACCGAAGGCTTCCTCCAATTCAAAAGCGCGCCTCTGGAACAGGTGTTTATGCAGTTGCAGCATTTTTACGGAGTTCGGATCAATTGCGATTCGCACCTGACGGAAGAGATTATGATCAGCGGCAAACTGGAACTCAGAACCGGACTCGAAAGCGCTTTGAACCATCTTAAACTGTTGGCTCCCATTTCCTATATGCGCTCCGGCGAACGGGAAATCGACATCACGATTCGACAATGATACATGCGCATGATATTTACCGACTTAAACTACTGCCTATGACGATACGAAAACCATCCTGAACTATTCGCGGGAACCGTTCCGTTCTTTGCGAATTCCGATAGTGTTATATCTGAAAATCAAACCTGTATGAATCAAAATCTACGAACCCATGTTCTGAAAAAGGGATGTTTGCTTTGTCTGTCCTTCTGTTTGTGGGCAGGCAGCGCTCTTCTGGCTCAGAATACGAGTATCTCCCTGCGTGTGAAAGACAAACCGCTGAAAGAGGTGCTCAACCAAATCGAAACGGACGAAGGTTATATTTTTCTGTACAAGGACAAGACGATGGATCTTGAACGGAAAATAAGCCTCGATGTTCGTAACGCCTCGCTGGAAACAATACTTCGCCGAATCCTGGATGAGAAGACCGAATTCGGGATTTCCGAACGGCAGGTCGTCCTGTATACGCGGAAAGAGGCTGCGAAGACGTCACCGGCCGATACACCTTCCCGTAAGATTACCGTTCGGGGAACGGTCAGGGATGCCGGCGGCAATGTATTGATCGGTGTCTCCGTCGTCGAGAAGGGAACGACGAACGGAACTGCCACCGATGCCAACGGTCTCTACTCCATCGACGTAAAAAGCGCCGAAGCTATTCTGACCTTCTCTTATCTGTCTTATAAGACAGTTGAGTCTGCCGTTTCGACCCGTACGCAGCTCGATGTTACGCTGGAAGAGGATGCCGCGCGGCTCGACGATGTGGTTATCATCGGCTACGGCACGCAGACCAAGGCGTCGATTACCGGAGCTTTAGCGACCGTCGATACCAAGGAACTGGTCAAGGCACCCGTTGCAAGCATTACCAATGTATTGGCCGGTTCGGTTCCCGGCGTGGCGACCGTACAGACCTCCGGACAGCCGGGTAACGACGCCGCAACGATCTATATCCGCGGTGTTGGTTCGTTGAACAGCAATTATGCGGCTCCTCTGGTGCTGGTCGACGGCGTGGAACGCGAATTTTCGCAGATCGACCCGAATGAAATAGAGAATTTCTCGATTCTGAAAGACGCTGCCTCGACAGCGGTTTTCGGTGTTCGTGGTGCCAACGGCGTTATTCTCATCACGACCAAACGCGGACAGGAAGGTCGCCCCTCAATCTCCGTCAGTTCGATTACAGGTGTGCAGCAGCCGCTTTCCTATGTCCAGCAGACTGGCAGCTATGAGTATGCCCGCTTCTGGAATATCAAACAACAGAACGACGGCGTGACTGACAAAACACAGTATTTCAGCCGGGAGGCCATCGAGGCTTATCGTACTGGTTCCGATCCGATTATGTATCCGAACGTCCGGTGGAAGGATAAGATGTTCAACAGTGTTTTTTTGCAAACGAAAAATAATATCAACATTTCGGGTGGCGGTCAGAACGTGCGTTATTTCGTTTCGCTCGGTTATCTCTATCAGAACGGCGTGTTGAAACAGACGAAATACCTCGATTACGACAATAATTACAGCTACAACCGCTATAATTATCGGGCGAACGTGGATTTCGATCTGACGCGGACGACTGCCCTGAAAATCGGCATCGGCGGCAATGTGGGCAAGAGTCAGAATCCGCTGACGGTCGCTGATGGCAACGAATGGGTCTATGCAACGATTTGGGCCGTGCCGATGTCCAGTCCGGGCTTTGTCAACGGTAAAAGAACGTTGATCCCGAACGGGTTCATTCCGTCTACGATCGAACTGCGCGACGGATACAGCACTTTTTTCGGCTACGGGTATGAGCAGATCTACCGTACTACGCTTAATTGTGATGCAGAGATCGTACAAAATTTTGATTTTCTGACAAAAGGCCTGTCGGTTTCGATCAAAGGCGCTTACGACAATCGTTTTAATCTAACGAAAAGCCGTACTGCCAATGGATGGCGGCAGGAATATCAGAGGGCTTATTATAAATCGTATCTTGAAGATCCGACCAAACCACAGACTGATCCGGATTACGATAAGACCATCGTTTACATTCCGGCCTCGGAGGCTGCACCCGATTATAGCAAAGATCAACCGCTGAATTATTCGGAAAACGATTATGGGCGTGATCGGAACTGGTATATCGAAGCCAAAATCAATTATTCGCGTTCGTTCGGTGTGAGCGGCGACCACAAGGTGTCGGCCATGTTTCTCTACAATCAGTCGCGTGACTACTATCCTGTGGCGGGCGGCGGTACGTTTCAGTATATCCCGCGCAGTTATGTGGGGTATGTCGGCCGGGTGACCTACGGCTATCGGAACAAATACCTCGTCGATGTGAATATCGGGTACAACGGATCGGAGAATTTCGCGCCCGGGAAAACACGTTACGGAGCTTTTCCGTCGGCATCAGTAGGCTGGGTTTTGAGCGAAGAGGGATTTATGCGTCATCAAAATGCGATCAGCTATCTCAAATTCCGTGCATCCTGGGGACGTGTAGGTAACGATCAGAGTGGGTCGCGTTTTATGTATATGCCGAGCGTTTGGTCACAAAACGGCTCTTATAGCTTTGGTATTAACAACCCGAATAGTTTGGAAGCTTACGGGGAAGGTACGTTGGGCAATACCGATGTAACATGGGAAACAGCCGACAAACAAAACTATGGTCTTGATGTCAACTTTTTTTCAGATCGGTTTTCCCTGAATTTCGATTATTTCTTTGAACACCGTACGGGCATTCTCCTGTCGCCTAACTCGACCCCTGGCATTATTGCGGCAGGTCTGCCCGCGCTGAATATCGGCGAAGTGGACAATCACGGTTACGAAATCGCCTTGGGGTGGAAGGAAACGACACGGCGCGGATTCAACTATTACGTCAATGCCAACGTGTCGTTCGCCCGGAACAAGATTCTGTACATGGACGAGGTGAAGAGCCAGTTCGCTTATCAGCATCAGACCGGCGGTCCGACCGGACGCTATACGGGACTTTACAAATTCGAAAGGCTGTATCAGAATAGCGACTTTACGGTTGATTCCAAAGGAAACATGGTTCTCGATTCTTCCTTGCCACAGCCTTATGTCGCTGTTGCACCCGGCGATGCCATGTATGCCGATCTGAATGGCGACGGGATTGTGGACAGTGACGATACGATGGTGACCGGCTACTCGACCCGACCCGAATACGTTTTCGGTCTGAATGCCGGATTCAATTGGAAAGGGCTTAACTTCTCAATGCAGTGGACGGGAGCGACGCACGTCAACAAGATGATGGAAATCGAGTACCGTATTCCCTATACGAATGCGGGAGGCCGCGGGTTACTCCAATATTTTTATGATGATTGCTGGACACCCGAGCATCAGACCGGAACGTTACCGCGTGCTGCTGAAAAATCGGAGGTTTGGAATTCTTCCGCTTCTACGCTTTGGCTACGCAATGCCCGCTATCTGCGTCTGAAAACATTGTCGGTCGGTTATACGTTCTCGAACAGCAAACGCCTCGCTTCGGTAGGAATCAAAAAACTGGGCATTTCGTTGACTGGATACAACCTGTTGACATTCACTCCACTTGATTTCATCGATCCGGAATCCCTGACTAACAATAATGGAGCTTATCCACTGGTCAAAGTGTATAGTGTCGGTCTGAATGTCACCTTTTAAATCTTTCTGATTATGAAACAAATCCACATATGGGCAGCGATAGTCTGCCTGTTGTTAGCGTCGTGTTCGGATATCCGTTTCGGAGATGATTTTCTCGGCGACCATCCCGAAAGTTCGGGAGCTACACTCGACGAAATGTTCAGTTCGGCGGTCAATGCAGACCGAGTCCTGACCAAAGCGTATACTTATTTGCCTTATGGTTTGCCGACAGGAGATCGTCCTTATGACAAATTAGGGGTGAATATTCTTGAAGCTATTACGGATCTTCATTACAGTTTTCGCAACAATATGAGTGATGGTCCGGTCAACCTTTATTATAACGGTGCGTTGAGTTCCAATATCGGCACGAGCGATCTTCAAGGACGCGAAGCCTATCGCTTCGGTTCGGAACCGGAATACAACGCGATCCGTTATGCATGGATCTATATCGAGAATGCGGACCGGATTCCGGATATTACCTCCTCGGCCCGCAGGGAACGCGTGGCCGAGGCGAAGATGATCATTGCGCTTGCTTATGCCGAAATGTTGCGTTATATGGGCGGCGTGCCATTGTTAAAACATTCGGTTGCGGCCAATGAAGAGATGCATTATCCGCGCAATACTTTCGCAGAAACGGTTGATTATATCGTGCAGCTGCTCGATGAGGCGGCTCCAGCTTTGGAGTGGAAAGCATCTGATACGGATGCAGGCCGTATGACGAAGGCCGGGGCTATGGCTCTCAAGTTAAGGGTATTGTTGTTCGCCGCGTCCCCGACTTTCAATTCGGCGACGCCGTACCATGCCAAAGCCGATGCATATTCCTGTTACGGGAATTACGATCGGGAACGTTGGGGCAAGGCGGTTGAAGCGGGCAAGGCTTTTTTCGACGAGTTGGATAAAAACAGGCAATATGAATTGGTCCGACCCGTAACGGAGAAGCCTGAAGATCGTCGACAAGCATACCGATCCGGATATTTCGAACGCAGCAGTCCGGAAATTCTTATTTCGACCCGTCGGGGATATGACAATTCGATTCATGCGGATTTTTATAAAGAGCGCGTACGCTCCGGCCCGACGCTCAATTACGTCAATATGTTCCCTTGGGCCGACGGCGCGGAGTTCCCGGAAGATTTCGACTGGGAGCGTCCTTCGAAACAACCGTTTTTCGCATTGGACGGCACACCTACGAGAGACCCGCGTCTTTATGAAACCTGCGTCGTGCCGGGTGACACCTATTACGACGGGACATTGGCTCCTTTGTATACCAACCATTTGAATTATGTCAGCCCCAGCAGCGGATTCTTTCAGATGAAATTCATTTTGAGAGATTTCAATGACCGCAACGGTCAACCGGCACATTGGCCTTATTTGCGTCTGTCGGAAGTATTGTTGAGCTATGCCGAAGCGATCAACGAGTATGTCGGCATGCCCAATACGATGGCCTATGATTGTGTCAATGAAGTTCGAGAACGTGTCGGATTGTCTGCGCTCCATGAGAAAATGGGGAAGGACGAGTTCCGGGAGGCCGTGCTGCGCGAACGGGCGCTCGAATTCGGGTTCGAGGAGGTTCGCTGGTTCGATCTCATCCGCTGGGGCCGCGAAGCGGATTTCCGTAAACAGCTCTATGGGCTGACATCGACCGGAAACAATTCTCAAAACCCTACGGCTTTCTCTTTCAAACCCTTTGTGTTGGATGACCGGACATGGAGAAACACCTGGGATACCAAATGGTATCTGGCACCTGTCCCTCTTACGGAGATAAACAAGGGATATGGCATGACCCAGAATCCGGGCTGGTAGCATGTGGGGTCTCTAAATAATTACAGAATATGAAAAATACCATTATAATATTGCTGTTTGCGGGGTGTCTGTTATCTGCCTCCGCCCGGCAGAACGAAGGTTTTCCGGTCGCAGGTGCTCCCGATACCATAAGTCTCGGCTACGGGATCGGTGTCGACCGGGATCGGAGCGCCTGGACACAGGCGGGAGTGGGCCGCGAAGTGCTGGACAATGCGCCGCAGATTGATGCGGCCAAAGCCCTTTACGGACGAATCGCCGGACTGAATGTTTATCAGGGAGTCGGCACGACGGCCGATAACATCGCTTCGCTGTCGATTCACGGACAGGCTCCGCTGGTACTTGTCGATGGTTTCCCGCGGGATCTTAAGAATCTTACGGTACAGGAGATCGAATCGGTCGTCGTGCTGAAGGACGCCGCAGCGGTTGCACTCTACGGTGTGCGCGGTGCGAACGGGGTCGTGATGGTCTCCACGCGGCGGGGAACGCCCGGCAAGCTGAAAGTGGGTGTCGGCTATCAGTACGGCGTCAGCACGCAATTTCGCGCACCGGAATTTGCCGATGCCTTTACCTATGCCCGTTCGCTCAACGAGGCGCTTACGAATGACGGCCTTTCGCTTCGTTACAATGCCCACGAACTGAATGCGTTCCGCAGCGGAAAATATCCGTCGTATTATCCGAATGTTGATTGGTGGAATGAAGTCTACAACACCACAGCGTCGAATCATCGCCTCAATCTTACATTCGATGGAGGGTCGCGCAAGTTTCGTTATTATACGGCCGTGGATTATATGCACGACCGGGGCTTTTTTCGCAGCAATGAAAACGAATCCCGGTACAAAACCGATCCGACGGATGTTCGCTTGAACATTCGGGCCAACATCGATGTGGACATAACCCGTTCGACGCGGATGCGGCTGAACGTGATGGGCAAGATCGCTGAGACAAACCGTGCCAATTACGGAGATATTTACAACATCCTTTATAACACGCCTTCGGCTGCTTTTCCCATACGATACGATGACGACGGCCTTTACGGCGGTACGAGTATTTACGGGGCCAATAATCCGGTAGCTTTGTTGATGGACAGCGGCAATTACCGGCAGACCATCGGAATGCTTTTGGGGGATTTGTCGTTACGACAGAATCTTGATGCGCTGACTCCCGGCCTCTCGGCAGAGGTGTCGGTGGCTTTCGACAATGTCGGCTCCATGTTCGATCAGGCGACGAAGACTTATCGTTATAAGGATGCGCAGGCCTCCGTTTCTACGGACGGAACGCTGATCACCCATCCGGCCGTTTACGGCAAGGATTCGGAAGTTGTCGGCCACAGTCAGAGTTTCTACTCGTTATACATGCGGTCCGATTTGCAGGCTAAAATCGGTTATGACCGTTGTTGGAGCCGACATCATGTGCAGGCGGCCTTGATTTACGACCAGCAGGCCTACACGGCCAACGGTCGGAATAACTCGGTTCGTCGGCAATCGGCTCTCGCCACAGTCGGCTACACGTTCGACAATCGCTATACGGTGAATATCGTCGGCAATTATTCGGGTTCGGCCTATCTGCCCGAGGGCGATGCATTCCACTTTTATCCAGCGGTAAACGCCGCCTGGGTCCTTTCCGAAGAACCCTTCCTGCGAAACGCGAAGCAGCTCGATCTGCTCAAATTATCCGCTTCTTACGGCATTTCGGGGTGGGACGGGAATCTGTCGCACGAACTGTGGCGTCAGTCGTTCGGGAATACGAATGCGCACGGTTACTATTTTTCCAACAACGTCGCGGCCTATTCCGGTTTGGCTGAAGGGAATCTCGCGGCTGAAGGGCTTGTCCCCGAGGAGTCCCGCCGGGTAACCGTGGGGCTCGATCTGCGTTCGTTCGGTAATCGTTTCACGGCTTCCGTCGAGGGATTTTTCGAGCGGCGCAGCCATATCCTGATCTCTTCCGGGGCCACCGTGTCGGGTATCATCGGCATCGGCGTTGGGCTGCAACCGGCCGGCGAGCATGAGTACCGGGGATTCGACGCCTCGATTGCCTGGAACGACCGCCGCAAGGATTTCTCCTACGGAGTTTACGCCAACGCCTCCTATCTGGACAGCGAGGTGATCGCTGACGGTCAGGAGTATCAGCCCTATGATTATCTCTACCACCGGGGCAACCGGGTGGGACAAAGTTACGGACTGGAGGTCGTCGGCATTTTCCAGAGCCAGATGGAGATCAACGAAAGTCCCGTACAGACGTTCTCGACGGTGCGTCCCGGCGATTTCAAATACCGCGACCAGAACGGCGACAACCGGATCGACGATCTGGATATGGTCCGGATGCACGGATCGAGTGTTCCCCGTTTCTATTTCGGCTTCGGGTTCCATGTCGGTTACAAAGGGATCGAACTGTCTGCCGATTTTCAGGGCATGACGGGGCGCACGGTCAATCTGCTCAACTGCCCGCTCTACAAACCGCTGATCGGCAACGGCAACATTTCGCAAACGCTGCTCGATCACGAGATCCCGTGGTCAGCCGAACGCGCTTCGGAGGCGACCATGCCGCGACTGACAACCCTGTCGAATGCGAACAACTACCGGAACAATTCGTATTGGTATCGGGACGGTTCCTTCATCAAACTGCGTAACCTGACCGTTGCCTATACGCTGCCCAAACGGATTCTTCGCTTCGCGGATATGAAGATTTATCTGCAAGGTACGAACCTCTTCAGTCTGGACAATCTGAAAACCGTTGATCCCGAACAGTTGGGGGCTGCGTATCCTTCGGTGCGGTCGTACTGGGCAGGCGTGAAGTTCAATTTTTAACCGGTATACAGGATGAAAACATATCGAATCATAACGACCTTGTTGAGTGCTGCCGTTTTCGTTTCGTGCAATTACCTCGACTTCGACGAAACGAACGGACTCAATACGCACGACAATATCTATAAGTATTTCGACAATACTAAGCAAATGCTCACCAACGTCTATTCGTACATCCCTCAGGATTTCGGGGCGGTCGAAGAGGCGATGCGCGACTGCGCCTCGGACGATGCCGAATTCGGCAATACCGGAGGCGGAGTGCAGGATTTCAACAATGGCAACTGGTCGGCGCTCAAAACGCACGATACCGCTTGGTCGCTCTATAACGGCATCCGTGCGGCGAACGAATTCATCGCTTCGATCGCCGATGTGGACTTTTCCCGTTTCGAGTACGGACCGAGTTATCCGAACTGGGAACGGCAGCTCCGCTATTTCCCCTATGAGGCTCGGATGCTGCGGGCGTTCTATTTCTTCGAACTGGCCCGGCGTTATGGCGACATCGCCATGCCGACCCGGATGCTGACCATCGAGGAGGCCAATACGATCGGCAAGACGTCGTTCGACGAAGTGATCGGGTTCATTGTCGCCGAATGCGATGCATGTGCCGCCGACGGCAACCTGCCCAATACGTATGTCGGCGAGCCGGGTAACGAGACGGGACGTATCACCCGGGGCTTCGCACTCGCACTCAAATCCAAGGCACTGCTCTATGCGGCGAGCGAGCTGCACAATCCTTCGATGGATGTCGAGCGTTGGAAACGTTCGGCGAAGGCAGCGCTGGATCTGATCGAGACGGGTCTCTATTCACTCGATCCGGCGGATAAAAGCAATAACATCACTTCGCCGGAGGTCGTCCTGCTGCGTATGAACAGCGATGACAACACGTTCGAACTTCGCAACTTCCCGATCCGCTTTACCGAAGGCCGCCGAACGACTGCCGCCACGGGGACTTTCCCGACGCAGGAATTGGTCGATGCCTTCCAGACGAAGAACGGCTATCCGGTGACTTTGGGCGTGAACGGCTGGCAGTGCGACGACCCGCAGTTCAATGCTCAAACTCCGTATGCAAATCGGGATCTTCGTTTCGCCCGGACCATTCTCGCAAACGGCAGTCAGTTCAAGGGCTCGATGATCGAAACTTATGTCGGCGGCAGTGATTATGCGTCGATTGCCGAGGGTGGTTCGCCCACGGGGTATTTTCTGCGCAAATATATTCAGGAATCCACGGATCTCAATCCCAACACGCCGGTTTCCAACAAACACCATTGGATCGTTTACCGTTATGCCGAGACGCTGCTGACCTATGCCGAGTCGATGGTCGAGGCGTTTGGCGACCCGGATTACACGGATGAAACCTATCCGTATTCGGCCCGGTGGGCGATCAATCAGGTGCGTGCCAATGTCGGAATGCCCGATATTACCGTCACCGGCAAGACCGACTTCATTGCCGCGCTCCGCAACGAGTGGCGCGTGGAGTTCGCTTTCGAGGATCACCGGTTCTGGGACGTTCGCCGTTGGAAGATCGGCGACGCGACCCAGCGCCGCATCCACGGCGTGGAGATTACCCGCACGGGGAGCGAGTATACGTTCCGTCGGAAAGTCTGCGAACAGCGGACATGGGCCGACCGGATGTATCTCTATCCGATCCCCCAGTCGGAACTCTACAAAAATCCGAATCTCGCTCCGCAAAATACGGGCTGGTAACGGACCCCAAGCAAAACAGTACGAAAAAAATCAAACAACCTATTACGATTATGAAAATTCGAAAATTCATGCAGTCATTCCGGTTAATGACCGTTATCGCAGCTGCGGCAGGGTTCGTCGCCTGCCAGGAAAATACGGTGGATACGCAGGGCGAAATCCTGCCGAAACTCGCTACGGACGCCCAAAATACGTATGTCGCTGATCCGACATTGCCCGAGAACATTACTTTCAATGTCAGTTCCAATACTCCATGGCGAATTACGGTTGATTGCGGCGAGGGTTTCGCCGAGCGTCCGTGGTGTTCGGTTTCGCCTTCGTTGAGTGCTGTAAGTTCGCTGGTCGAGGTGGTTACGATCAAAATGAAAGACAATCCGACTTATGAGAGCCGAACGGCCGCTATTACGATCGAGGCAGACGGAATTGCCGAGCCGACGGTTATTACGGTCAGACAGACCGGTCAGGGCAATCTGACGCTTTCGGAGCTGCAACCCCGGGAGGAAATTTCAAAAGATGGCGGTTCTGCATCCTTTACCGTGGTTTCCAACCGCGACTGGACAGCCGAGTCGGACCAGAAATGGCTGACGCTGGACAAGTCATCCGGTACTGCGTCGGACGACCCCATAACGGTAACTGTAACGGCTTCTGTCAGCGACGGTTTGCGTCGTACTGCGGTGGTGACGGTGAGAACCGATCTCGAAACCGAAACTATCGAAGTCGTACAAGAGGGATGGAGAATGGAGTTCCGCCCATTGGAAAACCCCGAAACGGAGCTGTTTTTCGGATATGCGGGTGACACGAAAACCTACTATGTAGACGCCAATGTCGAGTGGACCGTATCTTCGGAGAATGCATATGCCGTGGTTGAAAAAATCGACGAGGAGTCGTTCTCGGTGAAACTTCCTTTTGCCCGGGCTTTTGCGGATGAGGAAATCGCGATTGTGCTGAAGGCGGCGGCTGAAAATTCGCCGATTGAGACACAGACCATGACCGTTACGCAGGAGACGGCCGTTACCCCTGAAAGCGGGCAATTGGACGGCAATACGCTGACCGCAACCGCTGGCAATGCGCGTGTCAAGAGCAAAGGCGAGTACAAGTACGGTGAGTTTATCTGGAAATTCTCCGAAGTAAATCTCGAATCGGGTTATTTCTCGATCAACAATTGGGCCGGTAGTGTGTATCTGATGCTGCGTTTCGGCAACAACGATCATCAGCTGTCGGCAGGAGGTGAGCTTACGGTTAACGGACAAAAGGTTTGCTTCGGTTTTGACAACGGTTGGGGCGGACTTTGGAATGACACCAAGCAGTTTACCGACGGCTCGTATCCCACGGATGTCGCGGAGCTCCGGTCGCTCCGTTTGCGGATCGAACCGACCGAAAGAAGCGGCACCCAGCAGAACAAGACTCTTTCGAGAAAGGTCTGGATCAATGACGTGCTGGTACTCGACAACAGTACTAATGTCGGCGATGTATGGCAGGAAGGCAGCACGCAAGCCGGATTCAATTATCTTTTCGGCATCGAGTCCGGCACCGGTACGATGACGATCGAATCGTTCGAGTATAAGCCTCTCTAAAATGTATCTGGCATGAAACTCCTATTTCGAAAATCTTACGGTCGGAGCGTCTTCGCGGCGCTTCCGGCCTTGCTGACAATGCTGTTCGCAGTGGCATGTCAGGACGACGAATCACAGAAATGGGTCGATTTGCGCTATAAGGCGGAGGATGCCTACATCCTTGAAGCGACCGCACCCAGTCCGATCCGATTGCAGGTGAAATCGACCGATCCGTGGAGAGTCTATGGACTGCACGACGATTGGTGTACGATTACTCCCGCTGAAGGAACATCCGGTGAAATTTTCGATGTCGAAGTCCGCTATTCGGACAATTCGGCCCTCGACGACCGGATCGATACGCTGATTATCCGAAGCGATTATTGGATCGGTAAATGGATTCAGGTCCGACAGAAAGGAATCGCTTATCTCGATCTGGAAGATGCAGATAACGTCGAATTGCTTCAGACCGGCAGTTCGGGTAGTTTTAAGATCCGTTCGAATCAGGATTGGAGCGTGCGTCTTGGCGAGAATGCCTCGTGGCTGAATGTTTCGTCGGATTTGGCTGGTTCAGGCGATGGTGAGATCGCCTTTTCTGCCGGTGAAAATAAAGGCGAACGGAGGTATGCTGATCTTGTGATTTGCGACCGCCACGGCGAAACGGTACATGTAGTAACCGTAGCACAAGTCGGCGTACAACTTGATCCGGCGGAAACATTAATTAAAACCGATTATACGGCGAAAACATATAGTCTTGATGTTGTTTCCAATGCTTCATGGACTGTTTCACGTGAAGACGAACAGCAGGAGTGGTTCTCGTTTGAGAAAACCTCGTTCGAAGGCTCGGATAAACTGGTTATTACGATCGGTGAAAATCCGAACACCTCGATCCGCAATGCGACGATTATCCTCCGGACAATCAAGGCGGAAGGCGTAACGCAGGTCGAAAAGCGCATTGTTCTCCGCCAGGCGAACGATCCCGTTCCGGAACATTACGAGTTCAACAGCGGGGAACAGACCAAATGGTCGGTGAATCAGGGAACTGCTTCATTTGCCGACGGCGACGTTACTTTCTCGCCGGGTCGATTGCTGCGCTATGAGTTCTGTACGGGAAATTACAAGATTCGTATCAAGAAATGGGATGCGACGGCAGTGTCGACGCTTTATTTCTGCAACGGCGATTTTGAAATCCGCTGGCATCTGAATGCCGGAAAGAAAACAACGGATATATCGGTGCGTAACGCCAATAGTACAGCCGTGCATAAAAATATTGCATTCGACCCTTCCACGCCTCATGAAATCGGATTGCGGATGTCGGAAACTGTTGACGGATACACGCGTTACGAATGGCTGCTCGACGGAGTGGCGTTCAATTCCTATGCCGCCGACGGGTCGGACGGAGGATCGAGCAAGATTAAGTTCGGCAGTAAATATTCCGTATTCCTCGGATGCTCGTCCGGAACGGTGACCTATGATTGGTGGGAGTATGCGATTCCCTATGAGTATTTCGATTGGGATGATTGATGAACCTAAGAATTAGAATGAATATGAAAATAAATGCTTTATTGCTCGGTGCATTGTCTGTTCTGACGGCAGCTTGCTCTTCGGACAGTCCCGGAGAGCCGGCGGATGATGCACTGCTGAAATCGTTTGTTCTGACGATCGGTGAGTTGAATTATCATGCCGACATCGATCCGGACGACCATACGGCTCGTATCGGGGAGATTCAGTACGGCGGACAGATAAGCGGAGTGGATTACCGGCTGGCCGAAGGGGCCACTATCGCACCCGATCCCAAGTCGCTTGTGGGCGAATGGCCCGAAAGTCAGGAGTTCGCTGTCTCCAAAGAGGGGCGTTCCGAGAATTACACCGTATATCTTTCGGCTTATGTCGCCAAATGGCCCGAAGCTGAGAATGAAATTATTTTCTACGATGATTTCGATCAGGCAGACGGGTTGGATTACGATAGTTGGTCACATGTTCCGTATGGTACGGCAGCCTGGCAGATTTATATGTCGGGCAGTCCGGATCAGGCTTATGTCAAGGATGGCAAGCTAATTCTTACCATCGAGAAGAAAGACGGCAAGGTCGTTTCGGGCGGTATCAAGACTCAGGGCAAGAAATGGTTTAACAACTGTCGGATCGAGGTTTGTGCTCGTTTTGTCGAAGATGCAGGCAGCATAGGTCAGGCAATCTGGCTAATGCCGGAGCCTGCGTACCAGATCTACCCGGGATGGCCTCATGGCGGAGAGATCGATATTATGGAACACAGTTATCTGAACGATTATGTTCAGCAGACGCTTCATTCCCATTATATTGATATTCATCAGGAAACACCGTCCGGGAAAGCTGCTTATGCGGGTTACAACAAGGGAACGTTCAATGTATATTCGGCGGATTTGACCGATGAAGAGATCGTGTTCTACACGAATGACAAGGAGACGATGCGTTATGCGAATCAGCATTTTCCGAACGAGTCGGAGTTGATGCAGTGGCCTTTCCGAGGGCAGTATTATCTGATACTCTCGATAGGTGCGGCCGGGCGTAGTGAGGTTCAGGATGCAGATATCCCGTCGTTTATGGAGATCGATTGGGTTCGTGTGACCAGACTCGGCAACTGATGCGGATGAAAACTCAACTGTTTTTCGGGGCGCTTGCATATTCGCTTTCTTTACTTTCGACGGAAGTACAGGCCGGAACGCCGGCTTGTACTTCGTTGAAAGAGAGGTCTGCGGAACGGGATGAAGTCGTTGTCTTTTCGGAAGATTTCGATCAAAAGTCGCGCATCCCTGATTCTGAATACTGGAGTTTTATTCCCGCCGGTGCGCCTGCCTGGCAGAAACATATGTCAGAGAGTGTCAGGGAGGCCAGTGTCAAGAAGGGAAAACTGATCCTGCGGGCACGGAAGAAAAACGGGATTTACAGATGCGGCGGTATATGGAGTTTGGGGAAGATCGCTTTTGGTCCGGGACATCGGATCGAAGTCGGAGCACGGTTCGGCCGACTGGCGCCAGGAGCCTGGCCCGCCATTTGGCTGATGCCGGAAAAACCGATATATCCGGGGTGGCCCGCCTGTGGGGAGATTGATATTATGGAACATCTGAATTGCGATGATTTCGTTTATCAGACCGTGCACAGCCACTTTATCCATCATCATACTGCTGCGGGACCGTCCGGCGATCAGCGGACTCCCAAGATCGACATCAAGGCGTTTCATCGCTATGCGGTCGAGATTTCCGACGACGCTCTGGTGTTTTATATCGACGACGTAGAAACGTTTCGCCATATGAACCTGCATCTCCTGGATGAACGGCAAAGAATGCAGTGGCCGTTTAAGACTCGTTATTATTTGATTCTCAATCTTGCACTCGGCGGTTGGGCCGGAGAAATCGAGGATGCCAAATTGCCGGTCGAAATGGAAGTGGACTATGTGCGGGTGACTAAACTTTCCGAGGAATAATCAAATATCGAACGAATGACTCTGATAAAAAGATTTATTACACTTATTGGCATTTGTTGTCTGTATCCGGTCGTCGGTCGGCCGGGAACATTCGACATTGTTCCATGTCCGCTCTCCGTCGAACGGGGTGTCGGCGTATTTCGGCTGAAAGCCGGAGCCGTTGTATCGGCCCCCGACTCTTTGCTCGGGGCCGCCCGGCTTTTTTCGGAAATGGCAGCTCCGATTCTCGGAGGAAAACTCGCTCTCGAATCCCATGCTGCGGCCCCTGCGTTGTCGCTTGCGGGCGATTCTTCGCTGGCCAGGGAGGAATACGTGCTTGATGTTACCCGTCGGGGTATCGAACTGCGGGGCGGTTCCGTAAGCGCTGTCCTGTACGGACTGCAAAGTTTGCGGCAACTGGCGTTCGAAAACCGAGGAACGATTCCCGTTGTACGGATTCACGACAAACCGTTTTTCGCCTATCGCGGAGCCATGCTCGACGTCTGCCGCCATTTTTCACCCATTGGCGAGGTCAAGCGGTTTATCGACATCCTTGCCTTGCACAAACTCAATGTCTTTCATTGGCATTTGACCGACGATCAGGGTTGGCGGATCGAGATTCGCCGTTACCCGGCTCTGACCCAAACCGGTTCCGTACGCCGCGGGACGGTTGTCGGCGACCATCGGACCTCTTCCGAGTATACGGACGAACCGTACGGCGGCTACTATACGCAGGACGAGATCCGCGAAGTCGTGGCCTATGCGGCCGAACGGGGTATTATGGTGATTCCCGAAATCGAGATGCCCGGTCATGCCGTGGCGGCATTGGCGGCTTATCCCTGGCTCGGGTGCACCGGAGGTCCTTATGAAGTGATGCGGACGTGGGGCGTGAGCGAGGACGTTCTGTGCATCGGCAAAGAGTCGACGCTCGGATTCCTGAAGGATGTGCTGACCGAAGTTCTCGAACTCTTTCCGTCGGAATATATTCACATCGGCGGGGATGAATCGCCGCGCAAACGCTGGAAATCGTGTCCGTTCTGTCAGGAACGTATCCGTCGGGAGGGGCTGCGGAACGAGGCCGAACTGCAAAGTTATCTGGTCCGCCGGATCGAGGAATGGCTCCGTGACCGCGGCCGCCGTCTGATCGGCTGGGACGAGATTCTCGAAGGCGGCGTATCGCAGGACGCTACCGTCATGTCGTGGCGCGGGACCCGTGGCGGCATCGAGGCGGCGCGACACGGCAATCGGGTCGTCATGGTTCCCTGCGATTACTTCTATTTCGATTACTATCAGACGCATGATCCGGCACGGGTCGAACGGGAAACGGTCGCCACGGGACGACCCGACGACGTTCCGCACGTAACCGTACGCCGGGCATACGAATTTTCGCCTTACGAAGGTCTCGACGGCGGTCAGCGACAGTGCATACTGGGCGTGCAGGGAAATATATGGCGGGAATATATGGTCGATTTCCGACAGGTCGAGCATATGCTGTTGCCCCGTTTGGCTGCGCTTGCCGAAGTGGCGTGGAGTTGCGATCGACGTGATTTTCCCGATTTTTCCCGTCGGCTGTTTCGCCTGAAGGAGTTGTACGATCAGGAAGGATACCGTTATGCCCCTTATTTTTTCAACGGAACCGATACCGTTCCGCAGTGACATGAATCATTAATAGCCAAACTGAAAAAATGAATAAATCGATTTTTATAATTGCAGTCAGCCTGCTGTTTGCGGTCGGAACCGCAGTCGGGCGGCCGGCACCCGATAAAAAGACGCGGTACATCGTTCTGGCCGAGCAGGCCCGGCATTATGTGGCGATCGCCGATGCTGCGACGCAGCGGATCGTATGGACGTGGGATGTTTCGAAATCCGGACTCCCTGCCGAACACCGGAACTGGTTCAACTGCCCGACGGAGATCAAGCCCGTCTACGGCGGGTTGTGTATTCTCGTCGTCTCGAACGGCGGTATCGGACTGATCCGCATCGCTGACCACCGGATGATCTGGTATGCCGCCAGCGGCGGCGGATTTCCGCATTCGGCCGAAGTATTGCCCGACGGCAACGTCGCTGTGGCATGCAGCACCAGCAACACGCCGGCGGGCGACAAACTCAAGATCTACCGGGTGGACTACGACCGTTTCCCGGCAACCGAGGCCGTCGCAGTCTATCCGCTCAAGTCGGGCCATAACGTCGTCTGGGACCGGAAGAACAAGGTGTTGTGGGCAACGGCCTACACGACGCTCAATGCCTATGCCTACGGACTGAAGGAGGGAGTTCCCGCCCTGACGCTTCGCGAATCGCTTCCGCTGCCCGACGGCGGCGCGGATCCGCACGATCTGTTCCCGGCTTACGGCGAGCGTAAATTGTGGCTGACGACTTCCGAACGGCTCTATAAGTTCGATCCGAAACGCAAACGCTTCGACGAGGTCGCCGTAGCCGATGAGCTTCGACACCTGAAGAGCGCCTCGTCGGGCCCTTCCGGCTATCCGACCATCGTGCTGCGGCCGACCGAACAGTGGTGGTCCAATGCACTGGTCGCCATTGACGGAGCTCCCGTATACACGGGCCCCGAATATTTCAAGATTTACAAAGGCCGGTGGCTGTTGGACAATACGTTCAGTTATCCGAAAAATCATCGGCTTCCGGCAAAACGATAACCGAAATATCCGCATCGAATGAAAAAATTGATGATGTCGCTGATCGCAGGATGGGCGGTGCTGACCCTTTTTGCGCAAGTGCGGCACAGCGAGCCGCAGATTCCCGTACGGCCGACGCTCGAAGAGGAGGGGTCGTTCTCCATGATTCTGATACCCGACCCGCAGAGCCAGATCAAATTCGCCGCCAACCAGCCGCTGTTCGAACTGATGACGGCGTGGGTCGCTCAAAATATCGATCGTCTGCGAATTCGGGCCGCGCTGTTCACCGGTGACATGGTGGAACAGAACGATCAGCTTACGGGCGGCGATCCCGCGCACTTCCACAACGGCGACCAGACGTCGCGGCAGCAATGGAGTGCCGTTTCACGGGCCTTGGAACGGCTGGACGGCCGGATTCCCTATATCGTTTGTCAAGGGAATCACGACGTGGGCTACGTTGCGGCGGAAAATCGCCTTTCGATGATGCCGCAGTACATCTATCCCGAACGCAATACCGAGATCGTCGCGCATCTGGCCGCTGTCGGCCTCAATCACGAAAATGTTCATACGCTGGAGAATGCCGCCTATGAATTCCATGATGCGGCGTGGGGCGATCTGCTGGTGATCGCTTTCGAATTCGCGCCCCGCGACGAGGCGCTCGACTGGGCGCGCGGTCTGATCGAGTCGGAAAAATACCGCAACCACCGGGTAATCGTCCTGACCCATTCGTTTCTCGATACGGACGGCAGTCGCAAAAAAGGCGAGGGCTACAAACTTACGCCCCGAAACTGGCCGCAGGCCGTTTGGGAGAAACTGGTCTATCCTTCGAAGAACATTTGTCTGGTGCTCTGCGGCCATACGGGGACTCCTCCGAAGATCGACATGGAGAGCGGTGCCGACGGAGTTGCCGGGATCGATTACCGGACGACTTCGGCCTATCGCGTGGACCGGGCGGCCGACGGGCGCCGGATTCCCCAGATGATGTTCAACTCGCAGGCCGGCGACGGCGGCTGGTTCGGCAACGGCGGCGACTGCTGGCTGCGGATTTTAGAGTTCAGGCCCGACGGACGGACGATTGGCGTGCGGACCTTTTCGCCGTTGTTCGCCCTGTCGCGCATCACGGCGCGGAATGCCTGGCGGACGGCCGATTACGACCGGTTCGATATACGGATCGACGATTTGAAAAAGTAAAAAATGATGAATAGTAGACTTTTAGCATGTTGTCTGCTCGTTCTGGCCGTCGTACCGGCATACGGACAGCGCTGGCAGATCGGAACCGATCAGCGTCATATCGTTTGGCGGCCCGGAGCCGATCTTCCGCATGAGGACTGTGTGGAGATGACCGGCGAGACGACTTCCCTCGTTTTGCGGTGGGGTGTCGACGAGCGGGGCGCATTCTGCGAAGAGCGCTCCCTGGTCTTTCCCTTGCTGCGTACCGTTCCGAACGATACGCATGCCAGCCTCGTGTTCCGTATGGCGACCGACATACCGTCATTGCTGAGCGTGGACGGCTTCGCCCTGCAGTCGGAAACGGTGGAACAGGTGCGGTTCGACGGGGTGATGGAGGTGCGCAGCGCGTGGCGAACAGGGCGGTCGAAACTGGGATTGGTGTCGGACTATGCTTCCGAACCTGCCGTGACGATGACCCGGACTATTTTTCCTTCCCGGACCCTGCCGTTGACGTGCGAGCGTTATGTGCTGCGCAACGGCAGCCCGAACCGCACGCGTACGATCTATATCCCGGAATATATGCAGACGTTCGAAACCGATCCTGCGAAAGGCGTGGAGGGCAGTTACGTCCTGCGGACCGATATTTCGGGCAGCGGACGTTTCGAGGTCGCGCCCGGCGATTCGGTGGTTTTCGATGCGGTGTTTCAGGCATACCGCAAAGGTGAAAATCCCCGACGTCCGGACGTCGCCGCGGAGCTGGCTGCGCGCCGTGCGTTCATACGGGAGGACATCGGGCACAGCCTTGTGCTCGAAACGCCCGATTCGGTGCTGAATACGGCGTTCCACTTTTCCAAGCTCCGGGCCGCCGAAAGCATCATCCGAACGCGGGGCGGATATATGCACGCTCCCGGCGGCGAGGTTTTCTATGCGGCGGTCTGGACCAACGACCAGTGCGAATACGTGATTCCGTTCTTCCCTTTTCTGGGTTATGCGACGGCCAATAAATCGGCCATCAACACATTCCGCCACTACGCCCGTTTCATGAATGCCGGCTATCGGCCTCTGCCCAGTTCGATCATCGCCGAGGGTACGGACATCTGGAACGGGGCGGGAGACCGCGGCGATGCGGCGATGTGTGCGAACGGGGCGGCCCGTTACGCCCTTGCGCGTGCCGACCGCACCGAAGCTGAAGAGTTATGGCCGTTCGTCGAATGGTGTCTGGAGTATTGTCGTCGCAACCGGACCGCCGACGGGGTCGTGGCGTCGGATTCCGACGAACTGGAAGGGCGTTTCCCTGTCGGCCGGACCAATCTGGCCACCTCCTCGCTCTATTACGACGCGTTGTTGTCGGCTGCTGCACTGGGCCGGGAAATCGGAGTGAAACCGTCGCAGACGAACGCCTATTTGCGTCAGGCCCGGGAGCTGGCCGCGGCCATCGAACGGTTTTTCGGCCGTGACGTGGCCGGTTATCATGCCTACCGCTATTCGGAAATCAACGATAAACTGCGAGCCTGGATCTGCATGCCCCTCGTCGTCGGTCTTTCCGAACGCCGCGAGGGGACGGTTGCCGCGCTGCTCGGTCCCGAACTCCGTACGGAGGACGGCCTGCTGACGGAGCAGGGCGACTCGGTTTTCTGGGATCGCTCGACGCTCCATGCCCTGCGGGGTATTTTCCGGGCAGGCTATGCCGATAAGGCGGGCGATTTTTTGCATCGTTTTACAGCTCGGCGCCTTACGGGCGATCATGTCCCCTATTTTATCGAAGCATGGCCCGAAGGCTCCGGTTCGATGCGGCAGCTTTCTGCCGAGAGCGGCCTCTACTGCCGTATTTTTACCGAAGGATTGTTCGGCATTCGTCCGACGGGATTCAGATCTTTTGAGATGACTCCTTCGTTGCCGGCCGCTTGGGATCGTGCGGCCTTGCGCCATATACGGGCTTTCGGGAGCGATTTCGCCCTCGAAATCGAGCGTGTCGCGTCCGACAGGCTCCGCGTCACGCTTCGCCGGCAGGATAAGAACCCGCAAATCCATATCCTGAAGTCCGGCATGACACTTCGTATTTCGCTTAAATAATGTTTCATATGATTGTAAGGAAAATTTTCAGTTTATTGTCCCTCGTCCTCTCATGCGCAGCGATGGGGCAGACGATTACACCCGAAATAGAAAAGCGTGCCGTTGAGTTGGTTGCGCAAATGACACTCGAAGAAAAACTTGCCTATATCGGTGGCTACAACGGTTTTTTTATTCGGCCCATTCCCCGGTTGGGGATTCCGGAGATACGCATGGCCGATGGCCCCCAGGGGGTTCGCAACGACACTCACAGTACGATGTATCCATGCGGTATCGCGGCTGCCGCGACATGGAACCGGGAATTGGCCCGGACTTACGGCCATTCGCTCGGTCAGGACGCCCGGGCACGGGGTGTCCATATCATGCTTGGCCCCGGGGTGAATATCTATCGCTCGCCGCTTTGTGGACGCAATTACGAATATTATGGCGAGGATCCCTTTCTGACGTCCGAAACGGCCGTGGCGTATATCGAAGGTATGCAGGCGGCCGGTGTAATGGCGACGATCAAGCATTTTTGCGGCAATAATCAGGAGTGGAACCGTCATAACGTTTCTTCCGATATTGATGAGCGGACGCTTCACGAAATCTACCTGCCGGCGTTTCGCAAAGCTGTACAGAAAGCCCGAGTCGGCGCTGTGATGTCGAGCTATAATCCGGTTAACAGCATACATACCACCGAAAGCCGCGAACTGATTATCGGCGTACTGCGGGAAAAGTGGAATTTTAAGGGTATCTACATGTCCGACTGGACTGCGACCTATTCAACTGTCGGAGCAGCCAATAACGGTTTGGACCTTGAGATGTCGTGGGGCCAGTTCATGAATCCGGATAAATTGCGTGTGGCCTTGGCGACGGGAACTGTGACGGAGGAGACGATCGATGAAAAATGCCGTCATATCGTGCAGACGCTCATAGCTTTCGGGTTCTTCGATCGGGAGCAGCGGGATTGGTCGATCCCCGAAAAAAATCCCGTCTCTTCGGAAACGGCGCTCGCCGTGGCGCGCGAAGCCGTAGTATTGCTTAAAAACGATGGCGATATGCTGCCTTTCTCTCGAAAGATACGGAATGTGGTTGTGATGGGGCCCAATGCGACCAATATCCCTACGGGCGGAGGCAGCGGATTTGTTATGCCCTTTGAAACCGTATCTGTGGCAGAGGGGATTCGCAATGCAGATAAGCGCATCCGCATGAAGGTATTGGCACCTGAACTGTCTGTGGATTTAACGGCTCGGGGGTGTTTCTTTACGCCGGATGGCAAACCCGGATTGCGAGGGGAATTTTTCGCCAATCCGAAACTTGAAGGGAACGCCGTCGGAACGGTCGATGCCACTGCAATCGACTTTTTCTGGCAGAATGCTCCGATGGAGGGTGTGCCTGCTACGCAGTTCTCGGCACGTTGGACGGGAACGTTCATTCCGTCGGTTACGGGGCAGGCAGTCTTTCAGATCAGCGGTGATGACGGTTACCGACTTTATATCGACGATCGGGAGATTATTGCCGATTGGTACGACCATTTTATCACAATGAAGCGCGCATCGGTGGATGTCGAGGCGGGCAAAAGCTACAAGGTGCGTTTGGAATATTACAATGCCTGGGATTCCGGGACTCTCCGGATGTGCAGCGCTTGTCATTCGCCTATTTTACCGCAGCAGGAGATCGAATCGGCTGATGCCGTCATCTACTGTGCCGGCTTCGACTCTTCGACCGAAGGCGAGAATTGCGATCGTCCGTTCTCGCTGCCGCAACAGCAGTTGAAGGAGATTGCCGAAGCGGCGATGCTCAATCCTAATCTGATTGTGGTGGTCAATGCCGGCGGCGGGGTTGATTTCACACCAATAGTCGATAAGGCGCGTGCCGTGCTTATGGCCTGGTATCCGGGACAAGAAGGCGGTCGTGCGATTGCCGAGATCCTGACCGGTCGGATCAATCCCAGCGGGCGTCTTCCGATTACGGTAGAGCGTCGGGCGGAGGATAATCCGACGTTTGACAGCTATCGTGCGAACGTTGCTCAGGTTTACAACAGCCCGCTGCGAGTCAGTTATGACGAAGGCGTTTTCGTTGGATACAGAGGATACGATCGGGCGGGCACCGAACCGATGTACCCGTTCGGCTACGGACTCTCCTATACGACTTTCGATTATGCGAATCTGAAGATGGAACGACTGGATGACGGGAATGTCGTGGTATCATTCGAGGTGACGAATACTGGTCGTTTCGCTGGTTCCGAGGTGGCGCAACTTTATGTTGGTGATGAGGTGGCCAGTGTTCCTCGCCCTGAAAAAGAGTTGAAGGGATATGAAAAGGTGCGGCTCGAACCCGGTGAAACGAAAAGTGTGGAGATTCGTCTGTCACCGGACGCCTTTGCTTTTTACGATATGAACCGCCATGATTTCGTGGTCGAACCGGGTGATTTCACGATTTCGGTCGGCGCTTCATCGCGGGATATTCGATTGAGCGAAAAGATTCGGATCGACTGATTGACAGCCTTACCCTTTTCTGTATCTCCAGCAGGAATTTGTAATGTTATCATTAAATAAGTTTTACATAATCTGATTTACTGCGGGTTTGGAAGATGGTCCTGAGCAGATATTTTTTGTCGAGTACTAACCGAATGGTTGATTGATTATGAAAACACGTTTTGGTATTCCGCTTTTTTTATTGATTGTAAGTTGTAGTTCGGATCCGACTGTCATGTCCGATGACTTTGTTGCAAGTCAATGTTATGACTTGACTGGTGATCCGACAACCGTGGGAATGCATTATCTGGAGTTTGCTGATGGTGGTGCCCCTTTTACCGAGGGTTTCTATTATGGTGGAGCGGAAAAAACATATAAAGTCCATGCCAATATTCCGTGGAAAGTTTCGACTAATCGCCGGGAAGCCGTAATTACAATCGTCGATAATGAGACATTTAAAGTAAAATTGCCCAAATCAATTGCTTGTGCGCCAAGGACACTTACGGTTACACTTTCTCCTTCAACAGAGATTTCAGAGGTGAGCCCGAAAACTTTCAGCACCGTGTGGGGATCTCCCGTTTGGAGTGGGGGTGATGGTTGGAGCCTTGACAGCGAAACGGGTTCGGCAACACTCACGATAAATAATGCGGCTGGTCGTCTTTTTTCTATTGATAAATATAAATACGGTTATTTCGAATGGACATTTTCGAACGTGAATATTTCTCAAGGGGATTTGTCTATTGTCGGCGGTAAGATAAATACTAATAATGAGCCTTATCTTATGTTCTCATACGGCAACAAAAATGCATACACAGCCTATGGTATGGTCAACAACCCGACAAAAATTTATTTTGGGAATGATAACGGTTGGCTTCCGCTCTATACAGCGATCTTCCAAGCAGGGTATCCGACTATCAATAATCTTAAAAAAATCCGGTTAATGATTACGCCATACGATGGAAAGGGTGGAAACTATGCTAAAGGCATTAGACGGCGTATTTGGATCAATGATGTATTGGTAATTGATGATTGGAATGGAGGTGATATTTGGCAAGGGACTCATGATGGGTTACCATACGATTTTGGTATTGATTCCGGTACTGGCATGATAACTTGCAATACGTTTGTCGCCGATCCTAATTATTGGAATTATTCCATACCCTCGGAGACCGAAAACGAAATTATTTTCTACGATGATTTCGATCAGGCAGACGGGTTGGATTACGATAGTTGGTCACATGTTCCGTATGGTACGGCAGCCTGGCAGATTTATATGTCGGGCAGTCCGGATCAGGCTTATGTCAAGGATGGCAAGCTGATTCTTACCATCGAGAAGAAAGAGGGCCAGGTCGTTTCGGGCGGTATCAAGACTCAGGGCAAGAAATGGTTTAACAACTGTCGGATCGAGGTTTGTGCTCGTTTTGTCGAAGATGCAGGCAGCATAGGTCAGGCAATCTGGCTAATGCCGGAGCCTGCGTACCAGATCTACCCGGGATGGCCTCATGGCGGAGAGATCGATATTATGGAACACAGTTATCTGAACGATTATGTTCAGCAGACGCTTCATTCCCATTATATTGATATTCATCAGGAAACACCGTCCGGGAAAGCTGCTTATGCGGGTTACAACAAGAGAACGTTCAATGTATATTCGGCGGATTTGACCGATGAAGAGATCGTGTTCTACACGAATGACAAGGAGACGATGCGTTATGCGAATCAGCATTTTCCGAACGAGTCGGAGTTGATGCAGTGGCCTTTCCGAGGGCAGTATTATCTGATACTCTCGATAGGTGCGGCAGGGCGTAGTGAGGTTCAGGATGCAGATATCCCGTCGTTTATGGAGGTCGATTGGGTTCGTGTGACCAGACTCGGCAACTGATGCGGATGAAAACTCAACTGTTTCTTCGAGGATAGGTGTGTTTTTAGGGTCACCTTCTTTTAGGTAAGGTAATTTTCTGCTTTGATTGTTTTCTTATTAATTATATAAATAATGAAAAAAGCTATCTTTTTTATTCTACTTTTTGCAGCTGCCGCAAATCTTTCAGCCCAGACTTTTACGGAATGGCACGACGCCGCGGTCAACGAGATCAACCGGCAGCAGATGCACGCCACCTTCTTCGCCTACGAATCCGCAGACGCCGCCCGGAGGGGCGACCCGCACGCCTCCGAACGCTTCCTCGACCTCGACGGGACGTGGAAATTCTCGTGGGTGCGCAACGCCGAGGAGCGTCCCACGGACTTCTTCCGTCCCGGCTTCAACGACGGCGCATGGGGCGAGATGCCCGTTCCGGGGCTCTGGGAGCTGAACGGCTACGGCGATCCGCAATACCTCAATATCGGCTACCCGTGGCGCGAGCAATTTGAAAACAATCCGCCCGAGGTGCCCACGGCCGAAAACCACGTCGGCTCCTACCGCCGCGAGATCGAAATTCCGGCCTCGTGGTCGGACAAACAGGTCATCGCCCATTTCGGGTCCGTCACCTCGAACATCTACCTGTGGGTCAACGGACGGTTCGTCGGTTACAGCGAGGATTCGAAACTCGAGGCCGAATTCGACATCACACGTTTCGTAAAGCCCGGCAAGAACCTCTTCGCCTTTCAGGTCTTCCGCTGGTGCGACGGCACCTACCTCGAGGATCAGGATTTCTTCCGCCTCTCGGGTGTGGGCCGCGACTGCTACCTCTATGCCCGTGAAAAGCGCCATATCGCCGATGTGCGGCTCGATGCGGCCCTCTCGGAGAGTTACACCCGCGGAACGCTCGGTGTGGAACTGACACTGCCTGCGGCGGCCAAAGGCTGTACGGCGGAGGTGACGCTCACGGCTCCCGACGGCAAAGCCGTAGCTTCCGAAACGGTGAAGATCGCCGACACGACAGCCCGTCTGACGCTCGACGCCGGGACGGTCCAGCCGTGGTCGGCGGAGATTCCCGCGCTTTACGACGTGCTGGTGACGCTCAGCGAGCCGGGCGGCCGGAAGATCGAAGCCATCCCCCTGCACACGGGTTTCCGTGAGGTGAAGATCGAGGGCGGACAGCTGCTGGTGAACGGACAGCCCGTGCTTATCAAAGGCGCCAACCGCCACGAAATGGACCCCGACGGCGGGTATGTCGTCTCGGAAGAGCGGATGATCGAGGACATCCGCATCCTCAAGGAGAACAATTTCAACGCTGTGCGCACGTGCCACTACCCGGACGACGCCCGCTGGTACGCGCTCTGCGACCGCTACGGACTCTATCTGGTGGCCGAGGCCAACCTCGAATCGCACGGCATGGGCTACGACGAAAAGACGCTGGCCAAGAATCCCGCCTACGCCCAGGCGCATCTGGAACGCAACATCCGCAACGTGCGGCGCAACATCAACCACCCGTCGGTCATCATCTGGTCGCTGGGCAACGAAGCGGGCGACGGCCCCAATTTCGACGCCTGCTACGACTGGGTGAAGGCTTACGACCCCTCGCGGCCGGTCCATTACGAACGTGCGGTCTACAACAACGGCGGCCGCAACACGGACATCGTATGTCCGATGTACTGGGACTACGACCAGTGCGAAAAATACCTCCGGAACAATCCCCGGAAGCCGCTGATCCAGTGCGAATACGCGCATGCGATGGGCAATTCGCTGGGCGGATTCGGCGAATACTGGGCGCTGATCCGCCAATATCCGCACTATCAGGGCGGATTCATCTGGGACTTCGTGGACCAGTCGCTGCGCAAAACGGGTAAAAACGGCGCCATGATCTACGGCTACGGCGGCGACTGGAATCCCTACGACGCCTCGGATTGGAATTTCTGCGACAACGGGCTGATCTCGCCCGACCGCGTTCCGAATCCCCACATGCACGAGGCCCGCTACTGGCAGCAGCCCGTGTGGACCACGCTCGGCGCAGACCGGCGCACGCTGACGGTTTTCAATGAAAACTTCTTCCGACCGCTCGACAACTGCTACCTGCGCTGGACGGTGCTCCGCGACGGGGACCCCGTGCGCAGCGGCATCGTCACCGACCTGCGCGTCGCCCCGCAGCAAACCGCCGCCGTCGTGCTGCCGCTCGACCCCGAAACGCTCCCCGCCGACGGAGAACTGCTGCTCAACGTCGAATACCGGCTCAAAGACGCCGAACCGCTGCTCGCACCCGATCACCGCATGGCCTACCAGCAGTTCACGCTGCGTGCGGCCGCACCCGAGCCGCTCGCCGTCGCCGAACGCATGGCCGACCGCCACAATCCGATCGGCACGCTCACGGTCCGCGACGACGACCGCAACTACCTGATCGTCGAAAGCCCCGCCGCACGCATCGACTTCCGCCGCGCCGACGGGCTCATCACCCGCTACGAAGCCAACGGCATGCGCCTGCTCGACGCAGGGGCCGTCGTGGAGCCGAATTTCTGGCGCGCGCCGACGGACAACGACTTCGGGGCGAAGCTCAACGAGAAGAACCGCGCATGGGCCGATCCGGGGCTGACGCTGGTGTCGCTCGACCACACGCTCTCGGACGGCGTGGCCGTCGTCACGGCCCGCTACGACCTCCAACGTGTGACCGGACGGCTGGAGATCGAATACCGCATCGACAACGCCGGGGAGATCCTGATCCGTCAGATGCTGCACGCCGCTGCGGACAAGGGCGAACCCGACCTGCTGCGCTTCGGCATGCGGATGCGCATGCCCGCCGCCTACGACCGCATCGACTACTACGGCCGCGGGCCGTGGGAGAACTACGCCGACCGCAAGGACGGAGCACTCGTGGGCCGCTACCGGCAGACCGTGGACGAGCAGTTCTACCCCTACATCCGTCCGCAGGAGACCGGAACCAAGAGCGACGTGCGCCGCTGGCGGCAGCACGACATCGCAGGCCGCGGCGTGGAGATCACGGCCTCGGAGCCCTTCTCGGCCTCGGCCCTGCACTATGCGCAGGAGGCGCTGGACGAAGGGCTGACCAAGCAGCAGGGACACTCGCAGGAGATCGAGCCCGACGACGCCGTATGGCTCTGCATCGACAAGGCGCAGTACGGTCTGGGGTGCGTCGATTCCTGGGGACGACTCCCACTCCGGAAATACCGCCTGCCCTACGGAAATTACGAATTCGAATTCAAAATAAGACCGTTATAAAAGAAGATATTATCTGCGTTCATTGCAATAATACTCCTCCGGACTATTGTGAACAACCAAAAATGAGATAATTTTTCTGTTATTAATAGCCCGCATTTATGATGCGGGCTTTTTTATATTGGTTGTCAAAGTAGCTTTATAGGCTTGAGTCCATGTTTAATATTATTTCGATGGCATTTTCATAATTAGTGTCAACGATTATAAATCAGTCTGTAACTTTTTCAATTATGAAAACGCTTATCGACACCCGTATATATGCGTTGCTATCCCATAATGAATCGAATCTATTAGAATTAACTCAAGCTTACAAAGAATTTATAGAGATGATGACTGAAATGATCGCTAATTGCAACGACCGGGATGAAATATTGAGAATACTGCATTACGGCCGGATTGAATTTGACGTATTATCTCATCCTATGTTCAATCAGTATGCAGATAATGTCTTAAGGACGACCTTTATTTATAAAGTTATGTATATTCTCGACTGCGAAATTAATATTGTCAGTAATAGTATGAAATATGCCTCGGGACATGACTACTCGTCTCCGTTATCCTGCCAGGATGGTGAATTGCTATGGATTGGAACGCAGCAGGAATTGCTGGAACTTGCTGTTGCCATTCATAAAAGCGGGGTTATCATGCTCGGTGACCGAAAGGCTCGCTTTATCGAAATTGTTCGTGCGTTGGCCGATATATTCCATATAACGATCAACGATGTCTACGTAAAGAAAACCAAGCTGCTCGACCGCTGTACGGCAGTGACTCCCTTTTTGGATAAATTGAAGAAAGCCTACGAGCAGGTCGTTGAAAGACACTTGGGATAGAGAGTGCGGAGGCCTGTCAAGGACGAGAGAATCAGAAAGTTTTTCTCCGTTTGCGAAATTTTAACAGGTTATTTTTCAGTTGATTATATTTTCATACTTTATAAAAAACTTTTTGATTTTTCCCGAGAGGCATCCGGAAAAGTGTATTTTTCAGTGATTTTGTATTATACATTTGCAGCAGAAAGCGATGCATAGTGCATCACTGCATTCAAAATCCAAATAACATGAAAAACATCCTTTTTGCTGTTGCAGTCTTCGCTGCCACATTCGTTTCCTGCAACAAGGAGACCGAAGTCGTATCTTCACCCAGCTCTTTCACCGATGGGGCACGTATCGCACTTACTCTTACCAATGATGCCGACACCCGCTCCTTCTTCGATTCGACAGCCTCGGCCGAGGCATGAGAGTCTTCGTTGTCGTCACTGTCGATCTTCGTCTTCGATAATGCCGACAACTTCATTATCCGCCGGGAGTTAACATCCAGCGAGCTGGCCGCGAAATCTGCGACATTCTCCCTGCCCAAATCTCTTGCCAGCACCCCCTGTTCATTCTACGCCGTAGCGAACTACGATGCCTCGTCGGCCAAGACCCGGGCGGCCCTTACGTCCCTCGTGGAGAAGTCGACTGCCGACTATAACGGCACCTTCGCCGAGGTATCCACCTCAGCCAAACGTTCGGGCGGCTTCGTGATGTCGGGCATGAAATCGCAGACCGTCGGCGCCGTGAACTCCACGACCAATGTCGGCATCACGCTCAAACGCACTGTCGCTAAAGTAGCTCTTCAGACGACCATCGACCCGTCGTTTGCCGACAAGTATGCCGGGTCGCTTACGATCAACTCCGTGAAGCTGTCGCGTGCCGCCTCGCAGTCGCTCGTCGTGGCCGGAACGCCGACACCCGGGGCCATGACCTTCAGCCACACGCAGACTCCCGCCACGGCTTCGGGAAAGATGAACAGCCTGTTCTACATCTTCGAAAACGGCACATTGACCTCCGGCAACCGCATCCTGCTGGAAATTAACGCCACATACGATTCGGACGGCAGCACCTCGACTACGGATGACCGCTCGGAGGTGACCTATTCGGTCGAGTTGACGGGCAAGGCCGCGGGCGAGATTCTCCGAAACGGCTACTACCGTGTCGCGGCCAATATCACGGGTCTCGTAGGTCAGGATTGCACCGTGACAATCACCGTCGCCGACTGGGAGACTCCCGTAACGCAGAATGTCGATCTCGGAGCATAATCCGAATTGTTGCACCGGGTTCCGCTCTGTCTTTCGGGCGGGACCCTTTTTCTTGACACAAGATGAAGCGATTTCTTTATAGCTTATTGCTCCCGCTGAGCATTCTGTGCAGCTGCATCTATGAGGATGAACCGGATTGCTGCCGCCCGATGAAAATTCGGGTCGAAATATCGGTTCGTCCCGACCGGATGATTACCGTGTCCCGTGCGGACGAAGCAACGATTCGGGACCTGAACTTCTACCTCTGCGACGATAACGGCCAGATCGTCCTGCACCGTTACCAGACCTCTGCGACGCTGCGCTTCGAGTGTCTGCCCGGCGACTACCGGATGCGTATCGCCGCCAACCTGGGCCGCGATCTGGGCGATAGTCCGGCATCGGAGGATTTCATCGTCACGCATGCCGACGAGTATGATGTGCTTCCGATGTCCTATGAAAGCGACGTTACGATAAGTCCTTCGCCCGGTGGTGTGCTGACCCTGCCGACTGTCGAAGTCCGGCGCTGCGTCGCGAAAGTCTCTTATGCGATTGCCGTCGAGCCCGCAGATATCGAACTGCGGTCCGTACAACTGCTCTCGGTTCCCCGGTCCACATTCCTGTTCGATGCGGCCGCGCCCTCGGAGAATCCTGATGACTATAAAGATTGTCTCGAGGTGGAACTTGCGGGACGGCAGGCCGAGGGCGACTGTTATCTGCTGCCCAACATGCAGGGTACGGTATCGTCGATTACCGACCAGCGACAAAAGAACCCCGAAAATGCTCCGGCGAATGCTTCGTATCTACTGATCCGCGCCGTGCGCGGGGCGAAAGTACTGGCCTATTACGTCTACTTGGGCGGTAACAACACTTCGGATTTCAATGTCCGGGCGAACGTTCATTACCGGCTCAACATCTCGATTTTAGGCGATAAGGAGGTGGACACCCGCGTCTCTTCCTATACCCTGCGTGTCCGGGATGATTTCGACGATTACAATTACGGCGGTTACTGTCTTTTGGACGGCACGCGCTATCTCTACATCGACGTGGATAGTCCCGATGACACGGCCCCGACCCGAGGACGGCTGGAGGTTCTTTCAGGCGATCTGAACTGGTTTGCTTTCAATTACGGCGATAAGGGTGCCGTCCATGATTTCGATCTGTTCGATTCCTCCGGCGAGAACGCCTACGAAATGGAGTATTACACGCCGGTTTACACACCGGAAAATTCGCTTCTGTCTTACCGCATCACGCTGACCGATGCCCTGGGATTCACGCAAAGCTACGACTTTACGCACCGCATGGCCAATGCCGCCATCTTTCATACCGACGGCGGAGGAAGCGTCCGGGTCAAGGGGGCGCTCCATGTCGAAACGGAGTCCGAAAGTCCGGAAGAACAGATCGTGGCGCTCTGCATGGAAAACTGCACGCTCACGGCCGTTCCCGACGCAGGCTATACGTTCGACGGCTGGTACGACGGTCCGCAGGAGTACGGTCATCTGCTTTCGACCGAGCAGATCTATGAGTACGTTCCACTCGGGCCGCTTCGACATATCTACGCCGTATTTATGCCCGCCGAAATACAACTCGACGTGCTCAATACCGCCAACTGTTACATCGCGCCGGAACTTTTGCGCGACTATTCGTTCGATGCTACGGTGCAGGGCAACGGCTGCGCGACGCTCAACATTGCGCCGCAACGGCTTTCGGGAGCCTATGCACGGTTGATCTGGGAGACCGGGACGCAGGCCAACAGCGTGATCTCCTCGCTGGGCTATGACGGCAGCCGCATCCGTTTCCGTACCGGGACGCAGCAGGGAAACGCGCTGATCGGACTGTTCGACACCTGGGGTGAATGCGTTTGGTCATGGCACATCTGGGTTACGGACTACAATCCCGAGTCGTCATCGCAGAAATACAGCTCCGGAGACATCTTCATGGACCGGAACCTGGGAGCCGTCGGAACCGACTATACGAAAGTCACGGCCTGCGGACTCTACTACCAGTGGGGCCGCAAGGACCCGTTCCCGTATCCGGCCTCGTTTACGAACAATGCCAGACCCGCCTCATTCATCTATCATGACGGCCACGCATACGGAACGATCCGTCCCGAAGATTATGACGCACGGGAGGTTATGAGCGTGGAATGGGCGACACAGCATCCCACGACCTTTATCCATAAGGCCGACTATGAAGTCGACGAGCCCGAAGAGGATGTTTTGGACTGGCTCTTCCGGAGTCATCACAACCTTTGGGGAAACACCACCGAACAGGGATACGACGTGAGCAAGGTCTGCCGTAAGACCATCTACGATCCCTGTCCTCCCGGATGGCGGGTTCCCGACGCCTGCGACTTCGAAGGGATCGCCATGTCGCAAACACAGCTTCCGTACTGCGTGAATATCGTATACAGCGGGACGAAAACAGTGCGCTATCCCGCGGGCGGGACGTTCGACGGCGACAGCTACTCCGGTGCCGGGACATACGGACAGGTCTATACCAATACGCCTTACTTCTGGAACTTCGACTACGGAGCGTCGTTCTTTGACGGCGTATCCTGCACCTCGATCTATCTGGCAGGAACACGCCGCACGACGAGCGAACTGCGCTGTCAGGCCAATCCCGTGCGATGTATCAAAGAATAACGAATCGTCTTCCAATGAAAAAACAAGGAATCATTCTGTTCATGCTGCTGACCGCGGCTTTGTGGGGAGCGCCCCGCAGGGCTGCGGCGCAGATCTTCGCCGTAAGGGCCAACGCCCTTGCCGCATGCGGCGCAACGCTGAACGCCGGGGCCGAAGCGGCCCTGACGGACAACTGGTCGCTGGAGCTGTCCGGCTACTGGAATCCGGTGAATACCGCATCCCTCTCGATGAACTTCCACGCCGTGCAGCTCGGCGGCCGCTACTGGTTCTACGAATCCTTCGTCGGACACTTTTTCGGACAGCATCTTACCTATGTCGGTTACGACCTCGGAAGCCGGACAAAACGATATAAGGGCAATGCCTATGGCCTCGGCGTCAGTTACGGATATGCGTGGATGCTCTCGAAACGCTGGAATATCGCCCTCGAAGCCGGCATAGGGCTGTTCCATACCGAAGACACACGCCGCGACCCGACCGTCTCTGACTGGGAGGATGAATACATCTACCGTTACCGACGCTGGACGCTGGCGCCGACAAAACTGGAAGTCTCATTCTCTTATATCTTTTAGCCATGAAGATATGCAATAAGATATTGCAGATAGGTCTGCTGTCGGCAGCGCTCGGAAGCCTGTTCGGCTGCTCGGTAGCCAGACGGCTTCAGCGGCAGCAGGCGACGGCAGGTTTGGCGCAGCTTACCCGCGCCGAGCGGCAGGAGCGGCAGCAGGACTCCCGCCCGCAGGTCGTAAAACTCCAGCGTGACAGCAACACATTCTTTCTTGCACCCGTGGATACGCTTGCCGACGGAGAACGCGTGATGGCGCTTCAGATCGAGCAGGTGACGGTCGTGGCGAAGGCCCGTACCATTCCTGAACGCAACGGCCGCGTTACGCTGGATTTCATCGTCACGCTTCCGAAGGCGCTGTTGGGCCGCAGCCGCAGCGTCGTAATCACGCCTGTGTTGCACAAGCCTGACGAATCCGTGGCGCTCGAAGATCTGGTGATCCGCGGCGGACGCTTCTCGCTGCTGCAAGAGCGCGACTACTGGCAGTACGAAACCTATGTCGAACGCTTCCGCCCCGATACCGTGGGGCGCGAGGCGGCCTTCAACCGCTTCGTGAAGTTTCCCTATCCCGAAGACGTCCGGCTCGACTCGCTGGTCGAAGGGCGGAGCACCGTCACGTATTACTATTCCCAAGCGATTAAGACCGATGAGACCTCGAAGAAGATGCTGGTAACGCTTCAGGGGCAGGTCTTGGCCGTGGACGACAGCGCCTACAGCCTGCCGCCGTCGGATACATTGAGCTATGTCGTATCCTCGATGATCTCCTTTGTCGATACTATGCCGCGTTACCGTATCAAGGTCATCGACAAATTCGTGACCGTAGAGGATCGTAACTACATTCAGTTCTTCGTGGGTGATACCCGCGTGGTCGATACGCTGGGCGACAATCGACGGCAGCTGGACAAGATCACCTCCCTGATGCGGCGGATCGTCGAACAGCAGGAATTTTACGTCGATACCATCACGCTGACAGCAGCATCGTCTCCGGAAGGAGCCTACGCTTTCAACGAACGACTTTCGCAAGGACGGGCCGAGGCATTGAAACGCTACCTTGTCCGCCGATACGGTAGAAGCATCGACACGATGCTGACCGTGCAGTGGGTGGCCGAAGACTGGCCGGAGCTGATGACGCGCATCCGAACAGACCGGGAGATCGTAAACCGTGACGCTATTCTGGAGCTGATCGCCGAGGAAAAGAATCCCGACCGGCGGGAACAGGCCATCCGGCAGCGGTTCCCGAAGGACTATGATTACATCCATGCGATGATCTACCCGCAGCTGCGGGCCGTGAATTTCCGCTACAACCTGCGCCGAAAAGGAATGGTAAAGGATACGATCCATACCACGGAGCTCAATACGGTCTATGCCCGCGGCGTGGAGCTGTTACAAAAGCGCAAATACGCCAAAGCCTTGTACATTCTCAACGACTACAACGACCGTAATACCGTCGTGGCCCATCTGTCGATGGATCACAACGAGCGGGCATTGGAGCTGCTGGCGACATTGCCGAAGGATGCCGTGACGGAATACCTGCGGGCCATTGCCTGCTCGCGTTTGGGGCGCAAGGAAGAGGGCCGCCGTCACTTCCTCGAAGCCTGCCGCTTGGATGGCCGCATGGAATATCGGGGCAATCTCGATCCGGAAATTACAGAACTCTTAAAACAATAGCCATGCGAATCGGATTGGTGGATGTGGACGGGCACAATTTCCCGAATCTCGCGCTGATGAAGCTCTCGGCATGGCACAAGCGTCGGGGCGATACGGTGGAGTTTGCCGATCCCGAAACGGGCCGTTACGACAAGGTCTATATGTCGAAGGTCTTTACCTTTTCTCGGGATTGCACCGACCGTTACGATTGCGAGGTCGTGCGTGCCGGGACGGGTTACAGGGACTATGCGACGATTCTTCCCGAAGAGATCGAACATATATGCCCGGATTACTCGCTTTATGGGGTCAAGGAAGCCTATGGGTTTCTGACGCGCGGATGCGTGAACCGCTGTTCGTGGTGCGTCGTGCCCCATAAGGAAGGTGAAGTCCGGGCACACGCTGACATCGAAGAATTCCTCGACGGGCATAAGCGTGCTGTACTGCTCGACAACAATGTCTTGGCTTCGGAGTGGGGACTTATGCAGATCGAGAAGATCGTCCGCATGGGTATTCGGGTGGATTTCAACCAGGGACTCGATGCCCGGCGTATCGCCCGCACGCCGGAGATCGCCGCGCTGCTCGCACGGGTCAAATGGATACGTTTTCTACGCATGGCCTACGATAGCCGTGCCATGCAGGATGACGTTCATAAAGCCATAGAACTCCTCCGTAAGCACGGCGTTCCGGCCCGGAGACTATTTTTCTATGTGCTGATAAGGGATGACACCGAAGATGCGCTCGGACGTATCCGGGAGCTGAAAGCGTTGGGATGTCAGCCTTTCGTGCAGCCGTACCGGGATTTCGAACACGAGGGGAAACCCTCGCGGGAGCAATGGCGGCTGGCCTACTGGTGCAACCGCAAGCCGCTGTTCTACTCCGTGGATTATGAGGAATACCGAAAAAAACGAACTTAACGATTGAACTTATGAACAGATTGAAAATCAAATATGCCGTCGCGTACGGCTTTCTTGCAGCAACGGCGGTCGCGCTTATCGCATCTCTATTTGCAGGCTGCCATGTCTATGAACATGAAGAGGTGGAAATTATCCGCTGCCCGGTGATCGAAGCCGATACGATCGACATTCCCGGCTGGGATAAGGAAATCGCAACCCCCGAATTTTAACCGCTGTCACGATGAAAAAACTGTTGATTTGGCTCCCGGGCATGCTTTCGATGCTCGCAGCCTGCACCGAAGCGGTAGAGATACCGGCTTGGGCGCCCGAAAAACAATCGCCCGTCAGGGTCGAACTGCATCTGACGACCGAGCAGCAGGCCGCCACCCGCGCAATGGACGAAAATTGCATTCGGGATGTAAATTTATACCTGTACGGAGATACAGAATATCATTTTTATTTCCCCTCCGTTTCCTCGCCGCTGGTGTTCAACGTCCTTCCCGGCAATTATCAGAGCTATGCGATTGCGAACGCCGGGCAGGATCTGGGGGATAAAAATGCGTTCGAAATCCAGTTTTACGAAACGGCAGTGGACGTGATGGAGTCTTCGGACGCTATCCCGATGACGGATCGGGGAACATTGGCCGTCGATGGCGCTGGCCGGTGTACCCCCTCATCGCTTCGCGTAACGCGCAGTGCGGCGAAGATCGCCTATACCATCGAGGTCGCCGACGCCGTCGCACCGTCGTTCAGTCTTCGCTCGGTGCAGTTCTGCAATCTGCCGCGGACGATACGTCCCTTCGATTCGGGCAGTATTTCTTCGACGGTCGAGGCGAACTACTATGACGGCGAGGCGATGCCTGTCGGCAATGAACGGAGAACCGCGGGTACAGCGTATCTTTTCGAGAACTTGCAGGGCTCGGTAGACACGATCACCGACCAGAAGGACAAGTGCCCTGAAAATGCTCCGGCCTGTGCCACCTACCTGCGGATTCTCGCGGAACGGAGCACGGATAAAGCCCTTGTCGAATACATCGTTTATCCGGGTGAAAATAACACGTCGGATTTCAATGTCCGCCGAAACACGTGGCATAATCTGGAGCTTGTTATCAGGGGCGAAAATGAGATCGACAACCGGGTTCTCGTCTACGACGGCCTGTATTACGGAACGGCGAACTGCCATATCTGCACCGGCGATCAGGTTACGTTCGATGTTACCCCGTATCGCACGTCCCGCAGCCGCAATTACGCCTATCTGGGAATCGAGGCGGGCGATGAATACGCTCCGGCATCCGCCGGGCTGCTGTGGCAGGACAACAAGATCATTACAGGATTCACGCTTGCGGACAACCGTCTTACGGTGCGCACGAACGGTCAGCGGGGCAATGCGCTCGTCGCGGTGTACGATGCCGGCGGGACGATTCTCTGGAGCTGGCATATATGGTGCCTGCCCAACGATCGGCCGCAGGACGACCGGTATACGAACCGAGCGGGCGAACAGTTCCTTGTCATAGATCGGAATCTGGGAGCCATCGGTACGGATTTGAAAACCCGCTACGGTCTGGTCTATACATGGGGACGTAAGGATCCCTTTACGTCGAACGAGGTCTACAACGCCGCAGGACGTAAGGATCGGTTCATAAACCATTGGCCGACAATCTACACCACGAACGAATCCGAAGCCAAAACATACGATCTGACCTATATGACCCGGCACCCGACGACGTATGTCTATACGGGGTGGTACGCCAAACTTTATACCTATTACGACAATGCCCTTTGGGGCGATCCCGCACCCGTGGACACTTACGGTTGGGCGAGTGCGAAAAGCGTGCATGACCCCTGCCCCGAAGGGTACCGGCTGCCGAGCCGTTATACATGGACGGCTTTCGAGAATTACGTCTTTCCCGGAGAACCTTATGTGGTCGGAGCGTTCGACAACGGCTATTGGTTCCAGCGCTTCAGGGGAGATACGAAGGGGACGTTTTATCCCGTACCGGTCGGGAACGACGATTTTTGGCTGGATCGTGACGGCGTTGCCGTCACGCTGACCGGAGCGGCGTCCGAACCGACATCCGCTACGCCGTATCCGAGCGTCTATTTCAAATTCGAGATCAACAGCGGGTGGACGAATTTCGAAGGCGGAAAAGGCAAAGGGCTGGTGCGTTGTGTCAGGGAATAGATATTATTTCCGATTCTGTCTTGTAAAATCCTCTGAAATTTACCGTTCATGTCCCGAATCGCAGATTTTTTAGACAGCCTCATGAGGCGCAAGATTCCGGCGAGTGTTTTCGTTACGATGAATCCGCAGATGCAGGCCGTGCGTATCGCCGTCCGAGAAAACGGACGTCAGTCTTTCGAAGATTATGTACGCGAACAAGTTGCCGCCTGCTCCCGTTCATCGGTCGTTCCCGACCACACGCTGCTGCATCTGACCTTTTCCGACAGCAGAATGATTCCGTCCCGCCGGGGTACGACGAACGAATATTTTTACGGGAAGCTGGCTCCGGCTTTTATCCGGCAGGATATACACCCCGAGCCGGCCGTTTCGCTCCGGGATGCGGCTTTCGCACTCTCGAAAGGTCTTTCGCCCCTCTCTCCGGCAGGGCGGCGGGAACAGCTGATGCGCGATCCCGAATACCGGAGATTTACGATGCATTGTGCCCGTACGGCGCCCGACGATGCACCGCTCTATCGGGCTGTAACCTCTTCGCAGGGAACTTATCTCTTCAGCGATACGCTCAAGGGCCGGCGGGCCATGTACTGCTATATGCAATACATGACGGATCGTTTCTTCGGAATGCGGACTGATGCAGATACGCTGAAAATCTATGAATTGAAACATTTGCCGCCCCGAATCGCCGCGATGGCGGACAAGTGTATCGACAAATTCGTGAAAAGCGATCTGAAAAGCGAGTATCCGGGACTGGAGAGATCCCGATACAGTTTTACCGAGGAGAAGTGGATTCCGACATCGGTACTTTCGGAAGGCGTATGTTCGGCAGCATATTCCATATCACCGTGCTACGAGGACTTCGAGAGGTTCGTTGCCGGGAACCGGACACAGGTATCGTCAGGCAATCACGATCTCGCAACGCTGTTGTATATCGCGGAAAACGGGTACGCCGCATCTGTAGCCGACGACGGGTTGCATCGTTTCAGACATCGGGAGTTCTTCTCCGAGGTGGCGTCGAAACTCCGGGATTGCGACCGGGCGCGTATGGGAAACCGGCAATCGACGCACGACTTCGGGTACGGTGCCTTGCAGCAGCAGGCCCGTGAAATTGCAGCGGGTATTCTTCGCACGGAATACAACATTCAGAACGGGAGATTCCTGACGGAATACAAAGAGTCATCGCCGGATGCGAAACAGCATGTTTCCCTGCCCGGAACGGGCACCGTAACCGAAAGGCGGGAAACGGAACGCAGGCTGCGGCATTCCCGTCCCGCCAGCGGCAAACGTGCCGCAATAAAAATGTAACGGATATGCGGGAAGACCGAATCAGAAGTATTTACCTGACGCTCGACTGAACGCTGCATGCCGTACGTTTCGCTGTCGGAACGAACGGCGAAGAGGGTTTCAGGCATCACATCTCCGAAGAATTGAAAAAGACGACACCCGGACGGGCGCTCGAAAACCTGTTCTATCTGCAATACGATCTGCCTCCGGAAGCATCCTTCCATGCGACGACGGAAGAAGCGAAGCGGCCCGATGAACTATACATGCGGAAATTATTGCCGGAATTGATTCGTCTGAAGTTACAGCCCCGTCATATCGTGGCGAATGACGAGGCGTATTATGCGGCGATGAAAGGCGTAATGCTCTTTACGCCGGAAGCCGAAAAGCTGATGCATAGAGCAGATTATTATTCGGCACGGCGGCAAATCCGGCTGTGTGCACCGGATTTGAAACGACGCAATGAGGTGAAACGACCTCCGAGGCCAGCACTCAAATTTTATTAAATACCGATTCATAAAACATTCGACTTATGGAAGTAACCATGATGGAAAACGACGCCTATCTGGAACTGAGAAAGCGTCTGTGCGGCCTGTCGGTCGCCGTAACGGAATTGTATCGTAAAGTAGCCCCGCCCACACGGGAGAAATGACTCAGCACGCAGGAAGTATGCGAGGCGCTGCACATCTCGCAGCGGGCTTTGCAGAATTACCGCGACCGGGGAATCATTCCGTATTCCACGATAGGTTCCAAATTCTATTACCGGGAGACCGACATCGAACGCGTCATCCGCGAAGCTCTGATCCGCAGATAGTATGTCGGACATTATTACGACGCGATCCGAAGAGTTCAAGGAACTGACGGATTGGATGGTGCAAACCACGCGCGAGATCGAAACGGCCATGAAACATTTGCGGCCGACGATCGGTCAGGAGCATTATCTGACCGGAGACGAGATTTGCAGACGCTTCCATGTGTGCAAACGGACGTTGCAGACCTTGCGGGATACGAAAGCGATTCCCTATACGACGCTCGGCGGGAAAATCCTCTATCCCGAATCCGGTATCTTCGAGGTGCTGAAGAAAAACTACCGCGACTTCCGGCCCTGGAATAAGTAAACGAACGGCGACCAGACTGATCTGGTCGCCGTTCGTTTAGGGTTAAGCCTCTTTGGAAAGCAGCCGGGTCGTAGGCTGTGTGAGTTCATACAGATTGCCGATGCGCTGCGTAAGAAGACGTACGTCTTCCTTCATCTTGTTGGCGGTTAATTTGGCGTAGATCTGAGTCGTCGTAATCTGCTTATGTCCGAGCATTTCCGAAACGGTTTCGATAGGTACTCCTTTCTCCAACGTGACCGTCGTTCCGAACGTATGCCGACCGATGTGCGTCGATAGGTTTTTGGTAATGCCGCATTTTTGGGCAATCCGTTTTATCGTTGTACACATACTTTTCCGATCTTTCACGGGAAAGACCCGCGTTTCGTCAATTTTACCCGGATACCCCCTATATCGTTCGATAAGCTCTTGCGCAATGGGCAGCAACATGATGTGATAAGGCGTACCGGTCTTCTGACGGCGATTGTAGATATATTGTTCTCCCGTCGGAGTTGTTACGATATGATCGTAAGTCAGATTCTTCAGATCTATATAAGCCAGTCCGGTGAAACAACAGAAAATAAACATATCCCGCACGGCCCGCTGCCGATGATAACGCAATTCTATATTCATAAGCCGTTGTATTTCTTCGTCGGACAGGAACATGCGGGGCTTATAATCCGGAGCACATTTGAATGCCAGAAAGGGATGACGGTCTATCCAGCCTTGCTCAACGGCTACATATAAAACACATTTCAACGTCTGGGTGCGTTTGAAAGCCGTTGTCTTGCCGCAATGTCCGTCTGAGAGCATCCATGCGTAATATCTTTCTATGAACGTGACATCCAACTCCTTCAAAGTCACATCTTCCAGTTTTTTCAGAACCAGATACCGCATCAGGCAACGGCGTTCTCCCATCAGTTTATCGTAGGTACGCAGCGTTCTGTCGTGACCGATTCGTGCTTTGATGGTGTCCAAATGGTAGTCGAAAGCTGCTATGAGCGTTTTATATCGGTCGCCGAAACCGTGGTAAGCATTCTTGACCTTATTGGCCGTAACATACGCATCACGGTCACTGATCGACTGATAGTGTTTGGCGATTTGAGCTTTGATGTTTTCAAGCATCTGGTGAATTTCGCGCGAAAGCGTATTTCGTTGCGATTTCAGATAATTGGTTTTCTCATCCCATAGTGCGGGGTCGATATTCAACTTGCAACTGAAACCGGCTTGCGTGCCATTGACCGTGATGCGCCCCATGACCGGAACTTTCCCGTCTTTCGAGATTTTATCCTTTTTTAGATAAAACAGAACTTTGAACGTACTTTTCATAACTCAACAATTTTTAATGTGACAAAGGTATCGGTTGTTGAGTTCTCAAGAATTACGTATATTTGCGCAAGAAATTGTAATTCAGTCGCATATATGCTATTATAAAGCAATTCGACGGGGTTACGATTTGGTAACGAAACTCCCGTCGAATTCTACTTTTTCAGGCTTTTCTGCCTAAAATTCGTGCAAAAGACAGATTTTATATATCTTGATTATCTGCGTTTTACACTTTTTACCTCCCCGTTCTTAAAAAACACTCATCCCCTTGCGAACCGGGGTTTATTGTGAGCGGGGCCTGCGCCTGCGATCGGATTGTCTGAAAAAAAGAAAGAGACCGCTCTTTCGTGATCTCTTCCTTAATCGATGTTCGACTTGTTCGATTCTAGAACTTTGAGGAACCAGTCGGAGGTCATCATGTCCAACAGTTTGTTGGTGAGGTTGCTCTTCAGCGTCCGCGAGGCAACCACGGTGTTTTTGATCATTCGTACCATACTTAACCTGAATTGCGATCCGCGTTCGAGTCGCCTCTGCGGCGGATCTGTTTTCTAACCTTAACCGATGCAAAGATAATACAAATAAAGGTAAGTTGGTAAATATTTTTAATAAATTTTTCAGAAAATTTAATAAAATATATTACTGTATATGATAATCAGTTTGTTGCATGATTCGAAAGATATTCCCTTTTTTGGGGGGCTTACGAGTGTCGGTTTGGCAGCATCGGAACGTTGAACCGGCATTTTGGCACTTTGGTGCGGCCGCAGCGGAAGAATCGTATGGAATTATCCCGATCCCGTTTCGTGTTGTTGCGACGATTGCGTATGGCGTTTCTTTCTCCATTTTTTTCGCCTCGGCACAGTCTGAACAAGTTCGGCTCTGTACACGGCTTAGCGAAAACGTTTTCCCTGATTGTCCGAAGAACGGCAGTCCGCAGCTACCCGACACAGGGATATGCTCTGTTCGCAAGAGTTCGCATGCATCCTTCGCCGGCTATGGACGGCGATGCGATTCAGAGAAGGATAGTCCCGAAAGTTATTCCCGGTAGATGAGCGCTACGGCCGAGACCGAGACGCCCTCTTCGCGGCCCTCGAAGCCGAGCCGCTCGGTCGTGGTGGCCTTGACTGAAACGCAGTCGACACCGATTCCCATGACGTCGGCCAGCGTCCGGCGCATCCGGTCGATGTGGGGACGCAGTTTGGGTCGCTGCATCCGGATCGTGCAGTCGACGTTGCCGATGCGGTAGCCTTTTTGGGCGAGCAGCTCCGCGACGCGGTGCAGCAGCAGTTTCGAGTCGATACCCTTGTAGTCGTCCGATGTGTCGGGGAAATGCAGCCCGATGTCGCCCAGCGCGGCGGCGCCCAGCAGTGCGTCGCAGAGGGCGTGGATCACCACGTCGCCGTCCGAGTGGGCGACGCACCCCTTGTCGTGTTCGATCCCGACGCCGCCCAGCACGAGGGGCAGCCCTTCGGCCAATGCGTGTACGTCGTATCCGTGTCCGATTCTGAAAAGCATGGGCATCAATCGTCTAAGTCGTTGAAATAATCTCGGTCGATCCGTTTGATTTCATAAGAGAACGCAGTCGTGACCCCGAGTCCGTATTCGATCATGAGCTGTGTCAGTTTCTCTCCGTCGATTTTGACCAGTTTGACTCCCTGGGGTTTGTAGGATTGCGCCTCTTTGGTGAAAGAGGAAGTGGTGATAAAAATTCCTTTCGTACTTCCCTGTCCGGCGAGTGCACCCACGAATTTTTGCAATTCGGGACGTCCGACCGTATTGTTCCTGTTCCATTTCTTGGCCTGGATATGGACGACGTCCAGACCCAGCTTGTCCTCCTTGATGATACCGTCGATTCCTTCGTCTCCCGTGCGTCCGATCGCCTGTCCCGCATCCTGAATCGAACCGCCGTAGCCCATCTTGACCAGAAGCTCGACGACGAGCCGTTCGAAAAATGCGAAATCCTGCATCAGTACGACATCCAGCAGTTCGGACGACAGTTTATTGTGTATCTGTTCGTAGGCGTGGGCGATCGTCTCTTCCGGAGTGACGGGAGGCGTGCATTCCGGATCGATAGCAGGCGCGCACTCGTTTTCCCGCGTCTTGTCGTTGCGGGACGACGGGGCGTAGAAATCGACGAAATTCGGGTATCCCGTCAGGTAGGTTACGTCTATTTTCTTTTTGGATTTTAAAGCCTTTATTCCCAGAGAGGTGATTGAGAGTATCCCTCTTTTTCTCTGTTCGAGCAGTCCCGCCTTCTTTAAGTAGGTTTTTGCCCAGCCGACGCGACCTGAAAAAAGTGCACTATGGCCGCTGGGAGCTAACTGTTCCCGTTCTTCCTGTGTGAGTTCGAATCGGTCGGCCAGTTGCTCTATGACGTTTTTGAAGAGATGCTCCTGTCCGTCCTGAATACATTCCAGCAGAGGCCGCATCAGTGTTTGGTAGTCCGGAATCATGGTGTTCGATTATATCAGACAAAATTAAGTAATTTCTCTTTAAAATGGATATTCTTTTGTAATTTTGTGCATATTCAAACCGAAACAGAGATGACAGATTTGACGAAACTCGCACCCTGCGAGGTGTGGACGGAATTCGAGGCGATCACGCGCGTACCGCGGCCCTCGAAGAAGGAGGAGAAGATACGCGACTACCTGGTAGGCTGGGCGAAGGAGCACGGATTGGAGTACCGGTGCGACGCGACGGGCAACGTCGTGATTCGCAAACCGGCGACGACCGGTTACGAAGGGCGTCCGACGGTGATTCTCCAGTCGCATATGGATATGGTCTGCGAGAAAAATTCGGACGTGGCGTTCGACTTCGAGCACGACGCGATCCGCACCCGCATCGACGACGGCTGGGTGCGTGCCGAGGGGACGACGCTCGGCGCCGACGACGGGATCGGCATGGCTGCCGCACTGGCGATGCTGGCCTCCGCGACCGTCGCGCATCCGGCACTCGAAGCGCTCTTCACCGTCGACGAGGAGACCGGCCTGACGGGAGCGTTCGGGTTGGGCGAGGGGATGCTGACGGGGAAGTACCTCATCAACCTCGATTCGGAGGACGAGGGCGAACTCTTTATCGGCTGCGCCGGCGGCGTGGATACCGTGGCCAAATTCAGCCCGATGGTGACGCCGGCGCCCGACGGGTTCGAATATTTCCGTATCGACGTCAAGGGGCTGGCCGGCGGCCATTCGGGCGACGACATCGAGAAGGGGCGCGCCAACTCCAACAAGCTGGTGGCGCGGCTGCTTTACGAACTGCTGCCCTACGGGCCGGTGCTGAACCGTTTCGACGGCGGCAACCTGCGCAACGCCATTCCGCGCGAGGCGTTCGCCGTCTTCGGCGTTCCCGCCGAGACGGCCGGCGACGTGTGCGAGCGCTGCCGTGCGTTCGCCGTCGAGATCGTCGAGGAGTTCAAGTACACCGAACCCAATTTGCAGATGACCCTGAACAAGATCGAGGGGGTCGAATGGGTGCTCGATCCCGTGACGATGCAGTCGCTCGTCGGGGCGCTCGTCGGTCTGCCTAACGGCGTGCTGGCGATGTCGCACGCCGTCGAAGGGCTGGTCGAGACCTCGTCGAATCTGGCGTCGGTGAAGTTCGGTGCCGAGGGGATCGTGGTCACTACGTCGCAGCGTTCGTCGGTGGAGAGCGCCAAGCGTTATGCCGCACAGACCGTCGAGGCGGTGCTGCGGCTCTCCGGCGCCGAAGTCGCCCATTCGGACGGTTATCCCGGCTGGTCGCCCGATCCCGATTCGTACCTGCTGCACGTCACGGAGCAGTGTTACGAGCGGCTTTTCGCCGTGAAGCCCAAAGTACGGGCCATCCATGCCGGATTGGAGTGCGGGCTGTTCTTGGAGAAATATCCGGAGTTGGACATGGTGTCGTTCGGCCCGACGCTGCGCGGCGTGCATTCGCCCGACGAGCGGCTGGAAATCGCCACCGTGCAGAAGTTCTGGGATCTGCTCTGCGCCGTGGTGGGGAGTCTCTGAGCGTCGGAGACCTGAAAAAGAGAGGAGCGTCGGATAACGACGCTCCTCTCTTTTTCGGTCGGTGCGGTTCCGTGCCGGCCGCTGTTCGCCGGTTCCGGACGGGCTGCCCGGCGATCTACTGTTTGCCGCCCTGCTTGTTGCCGCCGTCCATCATGTCGTCGTTGGAGATCGACTTGCGGGTTTTCCTGACCTGTACGTTCTGCTTTCCGAAGCGCCAGTAGGCGCCGATCGAGAACTGGCGCGAATGGTTGCGGCTGCGGCTCTGCGAGCGATAGGTCGGGGTTTGCGCCGTGGAGCTGTACGTCTGGTATTTGGTGAAGGGGTTGTAGCAGCTGACCGAAATCTGCAACTTCTTGTCGAAGAACTTCTGCGAAAGGGTGGCATAGGAGTAGAAGTAGTCGCCCGACTTGCGGCCCAGGTTCGCGCTGCCGCTGTTGTATCCTTCGCCCAGCGAAACGGTGGCCGCTTTCCAGAGCGCGATGTTCATGTTGAGGTTCTGGTCGAAGGTGAACTCCTCGGTGGAGATCTCCTCTTGGGGCAGCCGGTAGTGGCTGTAACCGCCCCGCCCGTTCAGCGCGAAGGAGAACTTCTCCGAGGGGGAGTAGTTGACCGAAAGCCGTGCGCTGGCCGTGCGCTCGCGCACGTTGTTGCTGTACGTCGTGTGCGAGACGCCCTGGTCGTCGACGCTCGTCCAGCTCGAAATGCCGTCGTTCGACAGGTGGCCCGACAGGGTGAAGGTGCCGCTCCATTTGGGGGAGAAATAGTTGTATTTGAGCGACAGCGTATGTGTCGTCGATGCTTCCAGATCGGGGTTGCCCTGCGAGGTATTGTAAGGGTCGCTGTCGTCGAGGTAGGTCGACAGCATCGAGATCGAGGGACGGCGCAGCCGTTCGGTATACGAGAGCGAGAGGTTGTGCCCGTCGCGCGGTTTGTAGGTGAAGCTGAGGTAGGGGATGAAGTTCAGCAGGCGGTTGCCGTAATCGTAGATTCCCTCCCGGCTGTTGTCGGCGTCGGCATGGTTCCACGTGCGCTCCATGCGCACGCCGGCACGCGCCGATACCTTCGAGAATTTCAACCCGTAGCCGAAATAGAGCGAGAAGATCTGCTGCCGCTGCCGCAGGTCGTCGTACTTGGTCGTGTTCGTCGGATCGAACCCGACGGGATCGATCCACGGGATCTCGTTCTGGTAGCCTTTGTTGATCCGGTAGATATATTTGCTGCCGGCTTCGACGTAGTGGTGTTCCGCGAGCGGGTTGTAGTAGTCGAGCTGGAAGGTGTTCGTGAAGCTCCGGCTCGTATGGCGCTTGTAGAGTTGCGAAGAGGGGTAGTTCAGCACGCCGTCGTAGGTGACGAGATTGTAACCCTTGTCGGGGTCGATCTCGACCATGTCCGAAACAGTGAGCGTATGTTCGGGCTTGCGGAAACGCCGCTCGTAGTTGGCGCCGACCTGAAATCCCGTGTAGGGGTAGTTGTCGTAGTCGTGCGTGTCGTAGGCGACGGTCGGCGTTTCGGCGGCGTCGGACATGCGGATCCGGGTGTCGGAGCTGTTCTTCCATGCGCCTGTCCAAAGCGATCCTTCGAGGGTGACGAGGTTGAGCGTATCGGGTTGGTAGCTCAGGTTCAGCGTGACGTATTCGTTGTGGCCCTTGCCGTAGCCGGTCGATTCGGAGGTGTGGTAGCGCTGCTGTTCGGAGGCGAAATTCTCGCGCCGGCTTTCCGATGTGTAGGGGCGGTTCCTGCGGTTCATCTGAAAGAAGAACGCCTGGACCGAAGCGGCGAACTTGCCCTTCTGGACGGAGAGGGAGGCTCCGCCGTATTGCTGGCGGGTGTCGAGTCCCGTGTTGTAGTTGAGGCTGCCGTTGTAGCCGTCGAACTCCTTGCGGGCGGTGATGATGTTGATGATGCCGCCCGCGCCTTCGGCGTCGTATTTCATCGAGGGTTCGGTGATGACTTCGATCTTCTTGATCTGCGAGGCGGGCATACTGCGGATCACGTCCTTGAAATTCTTGAACATCGCCGACGACCGTCCGTTGACCAGCACCTTGAAATCGCTCTGTCCGTTGAGCTTCACGTTGCCCTCGGCGTCGATGGTCAGCTGCGGCACTTTGCGCAGGATCTCTTCGAGCGTCGACGATGCGGCCTGCGGATCGTCTTCGACCGAGTAGGTCGTTTTCTCGGCGTCGGCCGTGACGAGCGGTTTCTGGATGGTGACCGTCACCTGGTCGATGTCCACGCCCTGCCGCAAGCGGATCGTACCGGCATCGGTCGCGGCAGTGCGGAGCGTGACGGGCTGCGTTTCGGGATTGTAGCCCACCATGGTGATTTGCAGGCGGTAATCGCCCGCGGCCTCCGCCGAGAGTTCGAACCGCCCCTGCGCATCGGCGGCGACGGCGGCGACGGCCGTCGAATCGCGCAGCAGGGCCGTCGTGGCGAAGCTCACGGGGGAGTCGTTCGCTGCGTCGACGACTTGGCCGCGCAGCAGGAATTTCTGCTGTGCGGTCATGCTCAGAGGCAGGAGAGACAGCAGCAGGAGAAGCGTTCGTTTTTTCATTTGTCAGGTGTTGGAACCGACGCGTTACGGTGCGCCGGCGAAGTGTCGTGCAAGGTATTTTGCAGGTTGTTGTCCACAAATATATCGATTCTTTTCCGAAAAAGCAATACCCCCCCCCGCAGTGTGCGGATAATCGGGAAAATCGCTATATTTGTAGTATAATCAGGCTTATAAACCGTGCGAATAGTTCGTGAAATACTCTTTTCGGTTTTGTTGTTGCGCTGTTCGGGCGCGCTTGCGCAGGCGTTCGACGACGAACCCTATTACCCCTTTGCACCCTACGAGGAGGAGCGGATGCCCGAATTGGAGAGCGATTCGCTGCTTTTTTACCGTGCCGTGCAGCAGGCTGACGACCTTTGGGCAGAGGTGTCGGCATTCCGCTTTTCGGCTGTTTCGTATCGCCGGCGGGGCGAAGACTATGCCTTGTCGCCCGTTTTGCTGGAAGGTGCGGAGGTGTCGTGGCGTTATCTGACCGCGCTTCGGCGGTTGCAGGCCGAGACGCGGTATGTCGCCGGTGCACGTCCGCAGGTCGGGAGGCTTTCGGTCGGTACCGGAGCGACGGCGGTGTCGCTCACCGAATACGATCCGGTGCCGGGCGGGGCGCTGGCCCTGCGTGCGGCGACCCGCAACTATCGCGCCGGTGCCGAAGGCTCGCTGGCGTTCGAACTGCCCCGCAGGTGGCACCTGGCCGTGACTGTCGACGGGCGTTTCGGGCGCGATGCGCTCGTCGACGGCGTTTATACGCGGCAGACGACGGCCGCCCTGCGCGTCGGCCGCCGCACGAGGGGCGACGGATACTGGACGGCGGTGTTCGTCGTGCCGTTTGCCGAGCGCGGTTTGCGTTCCTCTTCGGTGGAGGAGGCGTTTATGCTGCGGGGTTCCAATTACTACAATCCCGCATGGGGTCGTCAGGCGGGCGATGTGCGTAACAGCAGGGTGCGGCGCGAGGGGTTGCCGCTGGGTATCGCCGCTTATTGCGGCCGGATCGGCGGGTCGACGCTGTTGCGGGCATCCGCCGCAGTCGAGACGGGCATACGGCGCCAGAGTTCGCTGGCCTGGTACGACGCTTCGACGCCCCGTCCCGACAACTACCATTACCTGCCCAGTTACTTCACGGGCGAGGCGTTCGAGGCCGTCGACGCCGTGTGGCGCGCCGGCGACGAACGCTATACGCAGATCGACTGGGCGGAGCTCTACCGCCGTAACCGGATGCAGCCTGACGGCGAGGCGCTCTATGCCCTCGAAGATCGGGTGGAACGTCCGCTGCGGATGCAGACGGCGATTCGTATCGAGTCCGAGGTCGATCCACAGTTGACCGTCGCCTGCGCGCTCAGGGTCGATTACGATGCGCCGCGCCGGTATAAACAGTTGCGCGACCTGCTGGGTGCCGGCCGTCTGACCGACATCGATCATTTCCTGCTCGACGACGCGACCTACTCCAACCGTTTGCAGAACGACCTGCGCCACCCCGACCGGACGGTGGGCGAAGGCGACCGTTTCGGCTACGACTACCGCACCGTCCGCTGCGAGGTCGCGGCCGACGGTGTGGTGCGCTACCGTTCGGACCGGTGGACGGCGGAGTTCGGCGCAAGCGTGGGGCGCTGCGTCGTCCGGCGGCGCGGATTCTATGAGAAGGAGTTGTTTCCGGGCGCCGGCTCCTACGGCGGTTCTTCGCGGTTGCGGTTCACACCCTACGCGTTGCGGGCCAGCGCCGGCTATGCCTTTTCATCGCGCAGCTATCTCGAAATCTCGGCGTCGGCGTCGGCCGCGGTGCCCGACGTGGAGGATCTGTTTTTGCAGCCGCTCTACAACAACCGGACGGTGGACGATCCGTCCCTGTCGCGCCGCTACGGTGCCGAACTGGGTTTCGTCCGCACGGGCGGGGCCTTCGAGCTGCGGGTGACGGGCTACCTCGCGGCGACGCGGGATGGAATCCGCACTACCCGTTTTTTCGACGACCTCTCCTACGAATACTGCGATATGACGGTGCGCGGCATCGGCCGGCTCGATTACGGCGCCGAGGCGGCGGCCCGACTGCGCCTTACGTGGAATTGGAGCCTGTCGGCCGCCGTCGGTGCGGGCAGCCACACCTATGCGACGAATCCTTCGGTATGGCTCTACACCGATGCGGGCAACGAGCTCCGCGCCGACGGCGTCACGAGTTACATGAGCGGTCTTCGGCCCGGCGGCACGGCCTCGCTGGCCGCGACGGCAGGCGTGCATTATTTCGGCCGTTCGGGGTGGTATTTCTCTGCCGATGCGTCGCTGGTCGCCGGACGATGGGTCGCGCCGTCGTTCCATTACCGGACTTCGCGTGTGGCGAACCAGGCCTCCGATTCGCCCGAAACATTCGCTCTTTTCATGGAGCAGGAGCGGCTGGACGACTCCTTTACGGCCGATGTCTCGGCGGGGAGAATGTGGCGGCTGGGCGCGTCGAGACTGTCGGTCACGCTGTCGGTACGCAACCTGCTCGACGACCGTCGCACGGTCTACTCCGCCTACGAGTCCGATCGGGTGCGGCGCCTGCGCAGCGGTGCCGAGTCCTTTTACCGTCCGTTCGCTACGAGCCTGCTCTATGCCTACGGCCGCAGCGCGACGTTGACCGTGAGTTATAAATTCTAATAAAATCGTTGGAATTCGTTTTTAATTTCGCTAAATTGCTCTCGTAAAATTAAAACATATCGTTATGATCGTCGGAATTCCAAAGGAAATTAAGAACAACGAGTATCGCGTATCGCTTACGCCGGCCGGAGCCATGGAGCTCGTTCGGCGGGGGCATACGGTCTACATCCAGAGCGGAGCGGGCGTCGACAGCGGATTCGCGGACAAGGAGTATCAGGCCGTGGGGGCGAAACTGCTGCCCTCGATCGAGGAGGTCTACGCAACGGCCGAGATGATTATCAAGGTCAAGGAGCCGATCGCACCGGAGTACGGGCTGGTTCGTCCGGGACAGCTGCTTTTCACCTATTTCCATTTCGCCAGCAGCGAGGCGCTCACGCGGGCCATGATCGCGTCGGGCGCCGTGTGCTGCGCCTACGAGACGGTCGAACGCAGCGACCGTTCGCTGCCGCTGCTGATCCCCATGTCGGAGGTCGCGGGCCGCATGGCCGCGCAGGAGGGACGCTACTTCCTCGAAAAGCCGCGCGGCGGCAAGGGAATCCTGCTGGGCGGCGTGCCGGGCGTGAAGCCGGCCAAGGTCTTCGTCATCGGCGCGGGCGTGGTCGGTACGGCAGCGGCGCGCACGGCGGCCGGAACGGGTGCCGACGTCACGATCTGCGACGTCTCGCTGCGGCGGCTTACCTATCTGGCGGACGTGATGCCCCGGAATGTCAAGACGCTCATGTCGTCCGAGTACAACATCCGCGAGGAGCTCAAACACGCCGATCTGGTGGTCGGGTCGGTGCTGATTCCGGGTGCCAAGGCGCCGAAGCTGGTGACGCGCGACATGTTGAAACTGATGGAGCCGGGTACGGTCATGGTCGACGTAGCGATCGATCAGGGCGGCTGCTTCGAGACGTCGCGGCCCACGACGCACGAAGATCCGGTCTACTATGTCGACGGCATCCTGCACTACTGCGTGGCCAACATCCCCGGTGCGGTGCCCTATACGTCGACGCTCGCGCTGACCAATGCCACGCTGCCCTATGCCTTGCAACTGGCCGACAAGGGGTGGCGGCGCGCCTGCGCCGAGAACGAAGAGCTGCGGCTCGGTCTGAACATCGTCGAAGGGAAGGTCGTCTACCGCTCGGTGGCCGAAGCGTGGGGGCTTCCCTACGAGCCGCTGCAAAGTTGATCCGCACCGTGTCGGACGATCCGGCCGCCCGTAGGCGGCCGGATCCGTTTGCGGAGACCGGATGCTTTTCGGGTTCGGCGGCCGGCCCCGATCGTGCGGGCGTCGGAACATGCGCCGGCGTGCGGGGGAGCGTTTGCGTATTTGCCCGAATTTGCCTATATTCGCCTCTCTAAAAAGCGGATTATGATCAAGAATCTTGTTTTCGACTTCGGGGGGATCATCGCCGACTTCGAGTTTTCGCGGGCGCTGGCGGCGTTCGAACGCGTCGGACTGAAAAATCCGGCGGAATATCTGGACAGCTATCACCAGCGCGGGTTCTTCCGCGAACTCGAAAGCGGCCGGATCGGGGCCGACGAATTCGTCCGGCGGCTGGGCGAGTGCGCCGGTCGGGAGGTGAGTTATGCCGAGGCGCGCGAGGCGTGGCTGGGGTTCTTCCTGCTGCCGGTTTCGCTCGAACGACTGGCCTGTTTGGAGGAGTTGCGCCGCGACTACCGGCTCTATGTGCTGAGCAACACCAATCCCTTCGTGATGGACTGGGCGCGCAGCAGCGAATTTTCGCCTGCCGGAAAGCCGCTCGACGCCTATTTCGACAAGTTGTTCCTCTCCTACGAGATGAAGTGCATGAAACCCGATCGGGCGATTTTCGACCGCATGGCGGCCGAGGCCCCGCTCGTTCCTGCCGAGACGCTCTTCATCGACGACAGCGCGGCCAATGCCGCCGCCGGCGCGGCGTTGGGTTATCGGACCTTCTGCCCGCGCAGCAATTCCGACTGGCGGGAGGAGGTCCGGCGGATACTCGGAGCCGGCGTCTGAACCGCGACGGGGATTTCCGCTTCCGCTTTTCGCAGCAGAGGATCGGCAAAATGCAAACGAGTTTGCTTTTGCCCTCGCTTAATCGTACTTTGGCTGACGCCGAAGATACTCCCGCTCGGCAATGTTCAAATAAATTTGACATTGCCCTCGCTTATTCGTATCTTTGTCCCCTTAAATCGACGTAATATGGCTGGTTCGAACTTTGTAGACTACGTGAAGATTTTCGCCCGTTCGGGGCACGGCGGTGCCGGTTCGGCGCATTTCCGTCGGGAGAAGTTCGTCGCCTTCGGCGGCCCCGATGGCGGCGACGGCGGACGGGGCGGCAGCATCGTTTTGCAGGGCGACAGTCAGTATTGGACGCTCATCCACCTCAAATACCAGCGCCACCAGTTCGCCGAGGACGGCGAGGGCGGGTCGGGTGCCCGTTCGTCGGGCAAAGATGCGCGCGACATCGTCATCCCCGTGCCGCTGGGCACGGTGGCCAAGCGTGTCGTGGAGAACGAGCAGGGCGAGACGGAGTTGGTGCCCGTGGGCGAGGTGACGGCCGACGGCGAGCGGCTGGTACTGCTCAAAGGCGGCCGCGGAGGACTGGGCAACTGGCACTTCAAGAGTGCGACGAATCAGGCGCCGCGTTATGCGCAGCCGGGCGAGGAGGGCGACGAAGGGGCTTTCGTATTGGAGTTGAAGGTGCTCGCCGACGTCGGGCTGGTCGGATTCCCGAATGCCGGCAAGTCGACGCTGCTGTCGGTCGTGTCGGCAGCCAAGCCCAAGATCGCCAACTACGCCTTCACGACGCTCGAACCCAATCTAGGTATCGTCGAGTGTCGTGACGGCAAGTCGTTCGTCATGGCCGACATCCCGGGCATCATCGAGGGGGCGCACGAGGGGCGCGGACTGGGGCTGCGCTTCCTGCGCCATATCGAGCGTAATTCGGTGCTGTTGTTCATGGTGCCGGCCGATGCCGACGATATTCGCCGCGAGTACGAAATCCTGCTGGGCGAGTTGACGCAGTACAATCCGGAGTTGCTGGACAAGCAGCGGTTACTGGCCGTGACGAAGAGCGACATGCTCGACGAGCAGTTGATCGCCGAGATGCGGACGCACCTGCCCGAAGGGATTCCGGCGCTTTTCATCTCATCGGTGACGGGATACAACATTCCGCAGTTGAAGGATCTGCTGTGGGAGGCGCTGCATAAGTAATGGGGGAGTTCGACGCCGAAATTTACGATATCGTCCGCCAGATACCGCCGGGCAGGGTCGTGACTTACGGACAGTTGGCGCGGCTCGCGCAGCGTCCCCGTTGGGCGCGGCGGGCGGGACGGGCGCTGGCGAATGCTCCCGAAGGATTGCCCTGTCACCGCGTCGTGAACAGCAGCGGAAGGCTTGCGCCCGGATGGCCGGCTCAGCGGGAGTTGTTGGAGCGCGAGGGCGTGACGTTTCGCCGCAACGGCTGTGTCGATCTTTCGAAACACCTGTGGGAGGAAATCGCACCGATTGCATGAGCCGTGCGGCAGGGAGAGGGAAAAGCTTCTTTGTAACAATCCATTCGTGTTCGGTATCTTATATTTCGGCATCGCGAACGGTGCCGGCAGCGGACGAAAATTCGGAATGTTCGTTGAAAATAAGCATAACGAATCCGCCCCTGTCGCGATCGTTGCGGCAGGGGCGGATTTTCAGTATCGGCGGCGGGATTCGGCCGGAGGTCAGACCGTCGCCTCTTTTTCAGCGGCCGCGTAGTCGCGTTTGCCGAAGATGAGCGACCCGATGCGTACCATCGTCGTTCCGTAGTCCAGCGCCAGCGGATAGTCGTCCGACATGCCCATCGAGAGCGTGTCGAACGAGGAGTCGAAATACGCTTCCAGCTCCTTTTTATATTGTTGCAGCAGTTCGAAGTCGAGCCGTACGCGGAATTCGTTGGAGGTGTAGGTGGCGATACCCATGACGCCGCGCACGCGGACGCCTTTCATGGCTGCCAGTGCACCGCTTTTGACGTATTTCAGCAGCGCGTCGTAGGTCCATCCCGACTTGGTCTCCTCGTCCGCGACGTGGATTTCGAGCAGAATGTCGATTACGCGGCCGTTGCGGATCGCCTCGTCGTTGATTACCCGGATGAGCCGTTCGCTGTCGGCCGAATGGATCAGCGCGACGAAGGGGGCGATGAGCTTTACCTTGTTGGTTTGCAGGTGCCCGATCATGTGCCATTCGATGTCCTTGGGCAACGCTTCGTATTTTGCGGCCAGCTCCTGCGGCCGGCTCTCGCCGAAGATGCGTTGTCCTGCGGCGTAAGCCTCTTCGATGAGGGCCGGGGCGTGCGTTTTGGATACGGCCACCAGCGTGACGCCTTCGGGCAGTGTCTCCCGCACGTCCGATAATTGACTTCTGATCGACATACTCTCTCTTTTTTCGGTTAACGCTCGGGTAAAATTAGATAATTTTTTCGTATTTTTGACCGCAAACCCGATTTTGTTTATGAAGAAGCCTTTATTTTGTCTGCTGACGGTCTTGACGCCGTTCCTTTTGCTCGAAAGCACTCCTGCCGGAGCGTGTACCAACTTCATCGTCACGCGCGGCGCTTCGACCGATTCGACGACGCTGGTGAGCTATTCCGCCGATTCGCATGCGCTGTACGGCTGCCTCTATAAGTTCAACGCACCGAAGGGCGGGTTCCGTCCGGGCGAAATGCTCTCCGTCTACGAGTGGGACACGGGGCGTTATCTGGGCGACATCCCGCAGGTGGAACATCCCTATTCCACGGTGGGGAACATGAATGAACATTCGCTCATCATCACCGAAACGACCTACGGCGGCCGCGGCGAACTGGCCGATTCGACGGGACGCATGGACTACGGTTCGATGATCTACATCACGCTGCAACGCGCCCGCACGGCGCGCGAGGCGATCCGCGTGATGGCCGATTTGGCCGATACCTACGGCTATGCGTCGGAAGGCGAGTCGTTTTCGATCGCCGATGCGGACGAGGCGTGGATCATGGAGGTGATCGGCAAGGGTTTCGAACCGGACGGCAAGGGCGGCAACGCCCGCAAGGGAATCGTGTGGGTGGCGCGCCGCATTCCCGACGGTTATGTGTCGGGCCATGCCAATCAGGCGCGCATCACGACCTTCCCGCTCGACGATCCCGATAACTGCCTCTATTCGCCCGACGTGATCTCGTTCGCCCGCGAGATGGGGTACTACGAGGGACCGGATGCGGAGTTCAGTTTCTGCGACGCTTATGCGCCGGCCGATTTCTCGGCGCTGCGTGCCTGCGAAGCCCGCGTGTGGAGTTTTTTCCGTCGCGTGGCCGACGGAATGGACACCTATACCGACTACGCGATGGGGCACAATCCCGCCAACCGGATGCCGCTGTGGGTGAAACCTTCGAAAAAGGTCTCTCCCAAGGAGGTATTCGATGCCATGCGTGACCACTACGAGGGGACGCCGATGGACATGACCAGGGATCTGGGTGCCGGCGGCTGCGGGCTGCCGTATCGCTGGCGGCCGATGTCGTTCGAAGTCGACGGTACGGAGTACGTCAACGAACGCGCCACGGCCACGCAGCAGACCGGTTTCTGGCTGGTGGCGCAGGCGAACCGTGCGGCGGGCGACGATCTGGGGATTCTGTGGTTCGGCGTCGACGATGCCGCCACGTCGTGTCTTACGCCGATCTATTGCTCGATCGATCGCGTGCCCGAATGTCTGAGCGAAAACAACGGGTCGATGTTGAAGTATTCCCCCACGTCGATGTTCTGGCTCTTCAACCGCGTCACGAATTTCGCCTACCTGCGCTACGACCGCATGTCGAAGGATTTGCAGGCGGTAGCCGATCGGTGGGAGAATCGGGTGCTCGGCGAGGTGCGCGAGGTCACGGCCGAGGCGCGGAAGCTCGAAGGGGAGGCGCGCGTGAAGTACGTGACCGACTATTCGGTGATGATGGCCCAGACCTTGTTCGATCTGTGGAAGCAGATGGACGAATATTTGCTGGTGAAGTACATCGACGGCAATGTGAAGGGCGAGACCGAACCCGGCAAATTCAAGGATAACGGCAACGGCCGCGATATCCCGGGCGAAATACTTTTCCCGGGTTACGACGAGAAGTGGCAGCGCGCCGTGGCGGCCGACAACGGCGAGACGTTGAAAGTAATTAAAAATTAAGGGGTGACGGGTTGTGTAAAGGACAATCCGTCCCGTTGAAAATACATACGTTATGAACCATTACGATATTCTGGTGATCGGCGGCGGCCCGGGCGGTATGGGTGCTGCGCTCCGAGCCGCGGAACTGGGGCGCAAGACGGCGCTCGTCGAACGCGCCGAGCTGGGAGGCGTCTGCCTCAACTGGGGGTGTATCCCCACCAAGGCACTGCTCAAAAGCGCGCAGGTCTACCACTATTGCCGCACGGCCGATGCTTTCGGCGTGACGCTCGGCGGCGAGGCGAAGCCCGATATGGCGCGTATCGTCGCCCGTTCGCGCGGCGTCTCGGAGACGATGCGCAAGGGCGTCGGGTTCCTGCTGGAGAAGAACAAGGTCGATGTGTTGCGCGGCGAGGCCCGTCTTGCGGGCGAAGGCCGTGTGATCGTGGCCGACGAAACGGTTTCGGCCGACCATATCATTCTGGCGACGGGGGCGCGGCCGCGCGAAATGCCCTTCATGCCGATCGACCACGAGCATGTCCTCTCGTCGCGCGACGCGTTGGTGCTCGACGAATTGCCCGAATCGATGGTCGTCGTCGGATCGGGTGCCATCGGCTGCGAGTTCGCATCGTTCTACGCTGCGCTCGGCGTGCGGGTGACCGTGGTCGAGTACCTGCCGCAGTTGATGCCGCTCGAAGACGAGGAGGTGGCGCGGACGATGGAGCGGGCTTTCCGCAAACAGCGTATCGCGGTGATGACCTCCACGACGGTCAAGTCCGTGACGGTCGACGGCGAGGGCCGGTGCCGCGTGCGCATCGAAGGCAAGAAGGGCGAGGAGGAGCTTACGGCCGACAAGGTGCTTTCGGCCGTCGGCATCAAATCCAACATCGAAGGACTCGGGCTGGAGGAGCTGGGCGTGCGTGTCGAACGCGACAAGATCGCGGTGGACGAACATTATCGCACCAATGTCGAGGGGGTCTATGCCGTGGGCGACATCGTGCCCGGACCGGCATTGGCCCACGTCGCGTCGGCCGAAGCGCTGCACTGCGTGGAACATATCTGCGGCGTCGAATCGGATCCGGTGGATTACTCGGTCATCCCGTCGTGCGTCTTCACTTCGCCCGAGGTGGCGTCGGTCGGCCTGACCGAGCGCGAGGCGCTGGCCCGGGAGATTCCCTATACGGTGGGGCGCTATTCGTTCATGGCCTCGGGCAAGGCTGCGGCCGCCGGCGAACGCGACGGCTTCGTGAAACTGCTTTTCGACGCCGACCGCAAGCTGATCGGGGCGCATCTGGTAGGAGCCAGCGTGACCGAGATGCTCGCCGAGCCTGCGCTGGCCTGCCGTCTGGGGGCCACGGCGCGGCAGATCGCCCGTACGATCCATGCCCACCCGACGATGAACGAAGGGGTGATGGAAGCCGCGGCGGCGGTGCCGGAGCGCTGATCGGCGCGGCGGGAGAAAAAGGCGGGGTGCGATCTTGACGGTTGCACCCCGATTTATTGTCGGTCGAAGAGGATTTCGTGGTTGGTGATGCGAAGGCGGTAGCGGCCGTTGAAATACTCGACGATGCCGCAGAGCGTTCCTTCGCCTGCGGGCAGCGGTTTGCGGGCATAGTCGCAGCGGCGGTCGGTGCGGACGACGAATTGCCGGCTGGCCGTATCGAGAAGCGTGCGGTCGGTCGTGACGGGGTCGCCGGTTTCGGGGTCGAAGTCGCACCATGTCGTCGCCTCCTCGGCCAAACGCACCCGGTCGAAGCGCACGTAGCGGCTGATGTGGCGGGGTGCGACCTCCTCGAAACCGAGCGTCAGCGGTTGCCGGCGCGTAGCGGCCGGTGTCACGGCGAGGTAGCGCGCCACGTCGGCCGCGGGGATACGGTCGACGCAATAGTCGCCCGTGGGGAACGTTCCCAGCAGCAGCGTGCCGCCCTCGCTGCCGAGCGCCAATCCCTGACAGTTGATCGTGACGAAGTCGAACAGACGGCAGGTGCGGTAGAGCCGTTCGTCGTCGATCGAGAGGACGATGCCGCCCGTGTCGTCCTCCACGACGATCTCCTTGTAGAATTCGCCCGCGGTGTCGTTGGCCACGATGTGTCCCTGAATCGATATTTCCTGCGTGATGCGGGTCGTGCGGTCGTGGTAGAGCGATTTGAGGACGCTGATGCTCTGGACACCGATCGGCGGAACGTCACCCTCCTGCGCATCCTTTTCGTACGACAGCCGGTCGTCGTCGCGGCATCCTGCGATGCCGGCGGCAAGGAGTGCCAGTGCGCAGAGGCTAATGCGTGCAGTCGTTCTCATCGCGCATTTGGAGGATGAATTGTTTGCCGTAACTGCCGGCCGTGCCGTATTCGAGCACACCCGTCAGCGAGCACTCTCCCGCCGGAATCTCCCGATCGGCGAAACGGGCGTAAGCACTCGTATAGACGGCGATCGTCCGCCCCGCGGCGTCTTCGAAAAGCCGGTAGCCCTCCCACGTTTGCGGGACGGCCTGTTCCGCGTCGGGGCGGAACCGCAGGGCGTCGATACGAACCAGACGGCCGCACGACGCCGTGCCGAGTCGTGCGATTTCGCACGGTGTAGCGAGGGGTTCCTGCCGTTCGCCCGTAGGATGCAGCAGCCGTTCGAGCAGTACGCGCGAGGAGATGTAGCCGGTCGGGTAGGGGCTGTACGCATCGGGCGGCAGTCCGATCTGTAATACGCCGTTCCGCTCGCCGAGCGCACAACCCCGCAGCGAAACGGTCAGGCGGCAGCCCGGCGGACAGATCGTGTAGAGATTGTATTCGGCGATACGCAGTTCGGCTCCGCCCGTGCCGTCGTCGAGCACCAGCGTGCGGTAGAAGTTACCCGCTTCGTCGCTCGACACGACCGTACCGCCGACGGTCAATTCCTCGCGGACGACGACGGTTTCCGCATGGAGAAATGCGTGCAGCGAGGCGATCGTGATGTTCGCCGCCGGAGCGTCGGCCGGCGTATCGGGCACGTCGAAACGGTCGCGGCATCCGCACGACAAGCCGCACAGGGCGAGCAACGCGATGACGACCGGCCGTTTCATTCCCTCATCGTTCGATCCACGAATCTTTCAATCCCAGGAAATAGAGGATGCCGTCGAGGCCGATCGTGGAGATCGATTGGCCGGCGGTGGCCTTCACCTTCGGTTTGGCGTGGAAGGCGATGCCGAGTCCCGCGAGCGAGAGCATCGGCAGGTCGTTGGCGCCGTCGCCCACGGCGATCGACTGGGCGATATTGATGTTCTCGAACTGGCACAGAAGCCGCAGCAGTTCGGCCTTGCGGCGGCCGTCGACGATCTCGCCCGCGTAGCGTCCCGTGAGACGGCCGTCGACGATCTCCAATTCATTGGCATAGACGTAGTCGAAGCCGAACCGCTGCCGCAGGTAGTTGCCGAAATAGGTGAAGCCGCCCGAAAGGATCGCCGTCTTGTAGCCCACGCGTTTGAGAATGGTCATCATGCGTTCGAGTCCTTCGGTAATGGGCAGCTGTTGCGCGATCTCCTCCATGACCGAGACGTCGAGCCCTTTGAGCAGCGCCACGCGCTCGGTGAAACTCTCGCGGAAGTCGATCTCGCCCCGCATCGCGCGTTCGGTGATGGCGCGCACTTGCGCGCCGACGCCCGCCCGTTCGGCCAGTTCGTCGATCACTTCGGTCTCGATGAGCGTCGAATCCATGTCGAAACAGATCAGCCTCCGGCTGCGGCGGAAGATGTCGTCGCGCTGGAACGAGATGTCCACCCCGTTGTTCGAGAAGGACATGAACTGCTCCTGAATGGCCGTCGTGGCCTCCTCGGTGAGCGATCCGCGCACCGAGAATTCGATGCACGACTTGGGCGCCCGTTCGTCTTCGTGCAGCGGAACGCGGCCCGTCATGCGCTTGATCGCGTCGATGTTGAGCCCCTGCCGCGAGATCACGCCCGCCACGTCGGCGATGTGGCGCGCCGTGAGCTGACGCCCCAGCAGCGTGATGATGTAGCGGTTCTTGCCCTGCATACCCACCCATGCCGTGTAGCGCTCCTCGCTGATGGGCGTAAAGCGGATGTTGATGCCCAGCTCCGAAGATTTGAAGAGCAGCTCCTTCATGATGGCACCCGATTTGTCGGAGGTCGTCTTGATCAGGATTCCCAGCGTAAGCGACTGATGGATATTGGCCTGGCCGATGTCGAGAATGAAGGCGTCGTAGCGCGCCAGGATGTCCGTGAGCGACGACGTGAGGCCGGGCTGGTCCTTTCCGGCTATGTTGATCTGGATGATTTCTACCTGAGATTCCATGATAGGATGTTAAATGTGCAGACAAAATTAGTGGTTTTTTCGGATATAAATAGTACTTTTGTAACTTAAACGATAAGAATTTGCTTATGCTGGGATTTTTTCTGGAAGCGGAGACGCTGATTCTGCCCGACAGCGTGCAGAAGGCGCAGTGGAAACAGATCGTCGAACGGTTCACTTCGCTCGACGCCGAGACTTTCCTGCGTGACTTTACGGGACAGGTGATCTGGGTGGCGTTGAAGATCGCCGTGGCCTTCGCAATCTATGCCGCCGGGCGGTGGATCATCAACCGGCTGGTGCACCTGATGGACGCGTCGTTCGACCGCAGGCAGGTGGACAAGTCGCTGCGCTCGTTCCTGCGCAGCCTGGTCAAAGGTGCGGCCTATACCATTCTGCTGCTGATTATCGTTCAGCTGTTGGGCTTCAATACCACGTCGCTCGTCGCGCTGCTCGCGGCGTCGGGTTTCGGTATCGGTATGGCGTTGAGCGGAACATTACAGAACTTCGCCGGAGGCATAATGGTCATGTTCATGCATCCCTACCGCATCGGCGACTACATCGAGGCGCAGGGGCAGGCAGGTACGGTCAAGGAGATACGTCTCTTCTCGACGGTGGTCACCACGACCGACAACAAACGGATCTACATTCCCAACTCTTCGATTTCGAACGCCATCGTCAACAACTATTCGTCGGAGACGATGCGCCGTGTCGAATGGAAAGTCTCGCTCGCCTACGGCGACGACGTGGCGGTGGCCAAACGCACGATGCTCGCCATGCTGGAGTCCGACAAACGGGTGCTCCATACGCCGGATGCGCCGGCCGATCCGTTCGTGGCCCTGTCGGAACTGGCCGACAGCGCGATCGTCGTGGTGGCGCGGACGTGGACGCTCAACGGCGATTACTGGGATCTCTTTTTCGATATGAACGAGCGGTTCTACAACGAATTGCCGCAGCAGGGGTTGCATTTCCCCTTCCCGCAGCTGGATGTGCATCTCGACAAATAAATACGGAAAACGAACGATGAAGAAGCTGATTGTATGGGCGGTGTTGTCCGCTGCGGTTGCGGTGCTGCCGTCGTGTGGAGACGATGAGGGCGAGGGATGTTCGACGCCCGTGATTTCGGAGGTGAACTACTCGCCGAAAAATCCGTCGAAGAGCGAAGAGGTGACCGTGACGGCCAGGATACGCAACGAACATTGTCCGTTCCAGGCCTGTGTGACCTACCAGGTGGATTCGATTACGGGTACGTGGGGCAATACGACGGAGAGCTATCGCTCGACCGATCCCGTCTATTCGACCGTGGCGGGCGAGACCTACGACTTCATGGCCAAGATTCCCGCCACGAAGCTGACCGGTCGCAAGGTGCGTTTTATGATCGAAGTGACGACGCAGCATCGCCTCTATGTCTCTTCTGATTTCGAGGAGTATGTCGTGCCCGGTCCGATCGAACCCGATCCCGACCAGCCGGGCGATTCCGGCGAGAGCGACGGTTCGGAAAAATAGCGGGGTGTAGACGCTCGTGCGCCGTTCGCGGCGGAAGGTTAATGAGAATTTATTATTTTGTACGAACTTAATTCTTGAAGGTTTATGGAATTGAAGGAGATTTTGGCAATATCGGGACAGCCCGGGTTGTATAAGTATGTGGCGCAGTCGACGAACGGCGTGATCGTCGAATCGCTGCTCGACGGGAAGCGGATGAATGCTTCGGCGTCGTCGAAGGTGAGTGCCCTGACGGAGATCTCGATCTTCACCGAGGGCGACGACCTGCCGTTGGCCGACGTGTTCACCAATATTTATAACCACACGGGCGGCAAGGAGGCGATCAGCCACAAGGAGGCTCCCGAGAAGTTGAAGGCCGCTTTCGCGGAGGTATTGCCCGACTACGACCGCGATCGCGTGCATGTGTCGGACATGAAGAAGGTCTTCATGTGGTACAACATCCTGCTCGGCGCGGGATTCACCGAATTCAAACTGCCCGAGACGGAGGAGGAATAAGCCCTCCCTGTTCGCAGTCCGTACCTGCCGTCCGCCGCGATGCGGGCGGCTTTTTGTTATCAAAATGTAAAATTCGGGGGCGGCCGTTTTGCCGATTCGTTTTTTGTATTATTTTTGTCTCCGGTTGCGATGCGCCGATGCCCGATTCCCCTGTTTTATCGGGGCGGGAGGGGGCGGAGCCGCGATACCGGAACGTCTGTCGGAAACGACGCTTCCCGCAAGCGGGGAATCCTTCCGAGCGCGGGAAGCGATGATTGAAAATAAATGACGATGAAAGAGAAGAAGAAAGTTGCACTGGTGGCCCACGACAACATGAAACGCGATCTGGCGGAGTGGGTCGACTGGAATTGGGAGATTCTGCTCCGGCACCACCTGGTTTGTACCGGAACGACGGGTAAGATGGTGACGCGGACGCTGACGGAGCGGGGCGGTGCCGAGGAGATCTCGCATTTCGACATCACGCTGCTCAAATCCGGCCCGCTGGGCGGCGACCAGCAGCTCGGTTCGATGATCGCCGACGGGGAGATCAGCGCTCTGATCTTCTTTTGGGATCCGATGTCGGCGCAGCCCCACGACGTGGACGTGAAGGCCCTGCTGCGCATTGCGACGCTCTACAACGTCCCGACGGCGATCAACCGCTCGTCGGCCGATTTCCTGATCTCGTCGCCGCTCTTCGAGCACGACGACTACCGGCCCGTGGTGAAGGACTACACCTCCTACATCGAGCGGGTGTTGAAATAGCGGTGCATGGAACGCCGATGCAAAAGGGGGTCGACAGACCCTCTTTTTCGTTTGCAGCGAGGGGGCGAACCACCGAGTTCGTTTTCCGAAGCGCTTCGCTCGACAGCGCGGGTGCTGTCGGCAGTCCGCCGCCGTTCCATGCGCGGATCGCATCCGCTTGTGCCTGTCGTGCTACCGGAGGCGAACTGCCTGCAATTCGGAGAAGGGGTGCTTGCGTATAACCGTATTTTTTCACTATCTTTGACTGTGTCTTAGATACTCCGCCTCGGCAATGTTCAAATAAATTTGACATTGCCCTTGCTTATTCGTATCTTTATCCGATCTAAGAACCTGAACATGAAGAAAACGTTACTTTGCTGGCTGGCGGCCCTCGGTGCCGCGGCCGTGATTCCGGCCTGCGGCGGCGCTGCGGGCGATAAAAGTTTGTCGGGGCTCGACCGCGAACGGTTCCGCTCCGAGGTGAACGGCCGGCCGACCGACCTCTACACGCTGACCAACGCCGCGGGAATGGAGGTTTGCATCACCAATTTCGGCGGCCGGATCGTATCGGTCATGGTGCCCGACCGCACGGGAACGCTGCGCGACGTGGTGCTCGGATTCGACAATATCGCCGATTACGTGCGGATTCCGTCGGATTTCGGTGCGTCGATCGGGCGGTATGCCAACCGCATCGGTCACGGGCGGTTCGTCCTCGACGGCGATACGGTGCGCCTGCCCGTGAATAACTACGGGCACTGCCTGCACGGCGGCCCCGACGGGTGGCAGTATCGCGTTTACGAGGCACACCAGCCCGACCCGCAGTCGCTCGCCCTGACATTGCATTCGCCCGACGGCGATGCGGGATTCCCCGGCGCTGTGACTGCGAAGGTAGTCTACCGCCTGACGGAGGACAACGCCATCGACATCACCTATGAGGCGACCGCCGACCGGCCGACGGTCGTCAACCTGACGAACCACTCCTATTTCAACCTGTCGGGCGATCCTACGCATCCGATTCTCGACAACCTGCTGACGATCGCCGCCGACGGCTATACGCCTGTCGATTCGACCTTCCTGACACTCGGACGGATCGATTCGGTCGGAGGTACGCCCTTCGATTTCCGGAGGCCGAAGGCCATCGGCGCCGAAATCGACTCCGACGACGAGCAGCTGCGCAACGGCCACGGTTACGACCACAACTGGGTGCTGGCCACGGCGGGCGATCTGTCGCGTCCGGCCGCACGGCTCGTCTCGCCCGTGTCGGGTATCGCATTGGAGGTCTTCACCGACGAACCGGGCATCCAGGTCTATGTCGGCAACTTCCTCGACGGGACTGTCCGCGGGAAACACGGCATTCCCTATGCACACCGTACGGCCGTCTGCCTCGAAACGCAGCACTATCCCGATTCACCCAACAAACCGCAGTGGCCGTCGGTGGTGCTGCGTCCGGGAGAGACCTACCACAGTCGTTGCATCTATCGTTTCTCGGTCGACAAGTAGGGTTGTTCCGATGAACCGCCTGACCGACATCCGTCTGCACGCGCAGCAACTCGTCGCGCCGCAGTTCGACGATCCGGTCGAACTGATCCGCTGGATGGGCATGGTGCAGGCGCAGGAGTACGGTTCGGCCAAATGGGCCGTTGCGTTGCGGCTGCGCACGCTCGCAGCGGCGCCCGTGGAGGAGGCGTTGCGCGAAGGTCGCATCCTGCGTATGCACATCATGCGGCCGACGTGGCATTTCATCGCGGCGGAGGACGTGCGGTGGATGCTGCACCTGTCGGCACGGCGGATCCGCGCCGCCAATGCGTCGTTCGCCAAAGGCAACGGCTGCGGGTTGGACGAGGGGGACTACCTGCGTTGCAGCCGGTTGCTGGAACGGATACTCGGAGGGGGCAACCACCTCACGCGGCAGCAGATCGCAGGGGAGCTGGAACGAGCCGGAATGGCCGTCGACGCACCGCGGTTGAATCGTCTGATGATGCACGCCGAAACGGACGGCGTAGTTTGCAGCGGTGCCGACAGGGCGGGAAAACCTACCTATGCGCTGTTGGCGGAACGGGTGCCGCAGGCGGTCGATCTGCCGGAAGAGGAGGCGTTGGCCCTGCTGGCGCTTCGTTATTTCCGCAGCCATTCTCCGGCGACGTTCGACGATTTCGTCTGGTGGTCGGGGTTGCCCGTCGGGCAGGCCCGCCGCGGTGTCGGGGCGCTGGACGGGGAGTTGCTTCGCGAATCGTTCGGCGGGCGGGAGTATCTGCTGCACGAGAGTTGGGCGACCTGCCGAAAGGCGCCGGCGCACGCGCACCTGTTGCCGGCGTTCGACGAGTACCTGATCGCCTACAAGGATCGTTCGGACGTGCTGGCACCGGAGCATCGTGCGCGGGCATTCAACGACTTCGGTGTTTTCCGGCCGGTGCTGCTGCACGGCGGCCGGATCGTGGGGCAGTGGGGCCGCAAGGGAACGCAGGTCGGCGTGGAGCTGTTCGCCAGTGAAAAACAACCCTCCGCGCGACTCCTGCGGTCGGCGGAGGGACGTTGGAAACTGTTCCGCGAGGGACAGGCGTTTTCGTAAGGGCGTTACAGTTCGTGCGACAGCGGCGCAGGCACGACCTGCGAGGTGTCGAAGTCGCCCCAGCGCTCGGCGATCGAGTCGAGCGTGGCCATCAGCGCGGGAATGTCGGTCAGCGTGACGAGTTGCAGACGGGTCTGTTTGAAATCGGGCAGCCCCTTGAAGTAGTTCGAGAGGTGGCGGCGCATTTCCAGTATGCCGACGTATTCTCCTTTGATTTCCACCGATTTGCGCAGATGACGCTTGGCGATTTCTACCCGTTCGACGACCGTAGGCTGGGGGAGTACCTCGCCGGTAGTCAGGTAGTGCCTGACTTCGCGGAAGATCCACGGCCGGCCGTAGGTGGCGCGGCCGATCATCACGCCGTCGACTCCGTAGCGGTCGAACATCGCGGCGGCTCGGGGGCCCGAATCCACGTCGCCGTTGCCGATGATCGGGATACGGATCGCGGGATTGTTCTTCACGCGACCGATGAGCGTCCAGTCGGCTTCGCCCCGGTAGATCTGGGCGCGGGTGCGGCCGTGGATCGTGAGTGCTGCGATCCCCACGTCCTGCAACCGCAGGGCGATCTCTTCGATATTCTTGTTTTCGTCGTCCCAGCCCAGACGGGTCTTGACCGTCACGGGGGTGTGGTCGACCGCCTGGACGATGCGGCGCGTCATTTCGACCATGAGCGGCACGTCGCGCATCATGCCCGAACCGGCGCCGCGGCCGGCGATCTTCTTCATCGGGCATCCGAAGTTGATGTCGATGATGTCGGGGCCGGCGGCCTCGGCCATGCGCGCTGCTTCGACCATCGGTTCGATCAGGTGGCCGTAGATCTGGATGCCGACGGGGCGTTCGGCCTCCGTTATTTCGAGTTTTTTGAGCGACTTGGCCGCGTCGCGGATCAGGCCGTCCGACGAGATGAATTCGGTGTAGACCACATCGGCGCCGAACTCCTTGCACATCGAGCGGAACGATGGATCGGTGACATCCTCCATCGGCGCCAGAAACAGCGGCTTGTCGCCCAGTTCCAGATCAGCTATTTTCATCGGCGGGTATTGTATCGGGTGTGACGAGTATTTTGTCGATGCGTGCGCCGTCCATGTCGACGATTTCCAGCGTGAAGCGGTTCCAGTGCAGCTTCTCTCCCGTTTGGGGAATGTGGTCCAGTTCGTCGAGGATCAGCCCGCTGATCGTTTTGTAAGCGGTGTGCGGAATGACCTCCTCCATGTTGAAGTAGGCCAGAAAATCGTAGAAGGAGCACTGCCCGTCCACCAGGCAGCTCCCGTCTTCGCGCCGCACGATGTCGGGTTCGTCGAGGTCTTCGGGAATTTCGCCGACGAGGGCTTCGAAGATGTCTTTGAGGGTGACGATGCCGCGCGTGACACCGAACTCGTCGCAGACGATGCCGTAGCCCAGCTGTTCGCTGCGCAGCTGGTCCATGGCGTTGTAGACTTCGCAGCTTTCATGGAAGAACTTGACCGGCCGGAGCGTTTTGCAGAGGTTGAAGTCGGGTTCTGCGAGGTGCTGGAAGAGGTCTTTGAGGTAGACCACGCCGACGAGTTTGTCGAGCTCCCCGTCGGCGACGGGGTAAAGACTGTGCGGGTTGCGGTTGACCCGTTCGCGAATCTGGTCGGTCGTCATGGCGATGTCGATCCAGACGATTTCACTGCGGGGCGTCATCACCGAGTCGACCGCGCGGTCGCCGAGCGAAAAGACGCGTCCGACGATCTGCTGTTCGACCACGCGCACTTCGCCGTCGTCGACGCTCTCCTGGATGATCGAACGGATCTCCTCCTCGGTCACCTTGTTGTCCGACTCTTTGAGGCCCAGCAGTCGAGTGATCGCCGCGGTGCTGCGCGAAAGCAGCCATACGAACGGCGAGGCCGCCACCGAGAGTGCACGCATCGGCCGCGCGACGGCGCAGGCGATCTTCTCGGCCGTGTTCATGCCGATACGCTTGGGAACGAGTTCGCCGAAGATGAGCGTCAGGTAGGTGACGATGACGACGATCGTCACTTGGGCCGCGATCGTCGCCGTGCGCAGGGGAATACCCAGCAGAGCGAGTTCGCGGCCGAATTTCGCAGCCAGCGCATCGCCGGAGTAGATACCCGTGAGGATGCCGATGAGCGTGATGCCGATCTGAATGGTCGAGAGGAACTTGTCGGGGTCTTCGATGATCCGGAGCGCGCGCCGCGCGCCGGCGTTTCCCTGCCGGGCACGCAGTTCGAGGTTGGAACGGCGGGCCGAGATCAGTGCGATTTCCGACATGGCGAAGATGCCGTTGAGCAGGATCAGCAGGATGATGATGACGATTTCCATATTGAATGTATGCGGTATGTTCCGTACGTCGGCCGTTGTCCGGATGCGCGGGCGGGTTCATGCGCCTGCGCCGGTGCGTCGGCCGTCCGGTGCGGAAGCGTATCATTTTGCAAAGATACGAAAAGTCGAGCGCAGAAGCAAACGCATGTTTGATTCTGCCGAGACGGAGTATCTAAGGCGCAGCCAAAGTACGAAAAGTCGAGCGCAGAAGCAAACGCATGTTCGATTCTGCCGGGACGGAGTATCGAAGACGTCGGCCGGAGATGAATATTTCGGATGGCGGGAAATGCTGCGGGGGAGAATTGTACGGAATCTGTTGCCGGCGATTGATTATTCACCGAAAAAAGCTAAATTTGCAGGGCTAAATCAACAAATCATCGGAGGAAAATGAATATCGATCACTTTATTTCGGAGGCGGTGAGCCGCTCGGTCGAGGCGCTCTACGGGCCGCTGGGGGAGGAGCAGTTGCAGATTCAGAAGACACGCAAGGAGTTCGACGGCGATTATACGCTGGTCGTTTTCCCGCTGCTGCGACGAAGCCGCAAGTCGCCCGAAGCGACGGCCGCCGAGATAGGGGAGCACCTTACGGCGCATATGCCGGAGGTGAAGTCGTTCAACGTCATCAAGGGATTCCTGAACCTCGCTCTTTCGGACGGCTTCTGGGCCGACCGTTTCGCCGAAATCGCAGCCGACGGAGCGTTCGGGCAGGCTCCTGCGACGGGCCGCAACGTGATGATCGAGTATTCGTCGCCCAATACCAACAAGCCGCTCCATCTGGGGCATATCCGCAACAACCTGCTGGGCTATTCGGTCGCGCAGATATTGCGTGCCGTCGGCCATAACGTCATCAAGGTCAACCTGGTCAACGACCGAGGCATCCACATCTGCAAGTCGATGCTGGCGTGGAAGCGCTACGGCGGAGGCGAAACGCCCGCTTCGTCGGGAATGAAGGGCGACCATCTGGTCGGTAAATACTACGTCGAGTTCGACAAGCACTACAAGGCCCAGGTCAAGGAGCTGACGGCCTCGGGCATGTCGGAGGAGGAGGCGAAGAAGCGGGCGCCGCTGATGCTCGAAGCGCAGGAGATGCTGCGCCGCTGGGAGGCCAGGGATCCCGAGGTCTACGGACTGTGGGAGATGATGAACGGCTGGGTGTACGGCGGTTTCGACGTTACCTACAAGGCGCTGGGCGTCGATTTCGACAAGGTCTACTACGAGTCGCAGACCTACCTGCTGGGCAAGGACATCGTGCAGAAGGGGCTGGACATGGGGATTTTCTACCGCCGCGAGGACGGTTCGGTCTGGATCGATCTTACGGCCGACGGCCTGGATCAGAAATTGTTGCTGCGCGGCGATGGAACGTCGGTCTACATGACGCAGGATCTGGGGACGGCCTACCGCCGTTTCGAGGAGAACGATCTCGACGACATGATCTACGTGGTGGGCAACGAACAGAACTACCATTTCCAGGTTTTGAAACTGGTGCTCAAAAAGCTGGGATACGATTGGAGCGACCATATCACCCACCTCTCCTACGGGATGGTGGAGTTGCCCAACGGCAAGATGAAGTCGCGCGAGGGGACGGTCGTCGATGCCGACGACCTGATCGACGACATGGTGCGCACGGCACGCGAAATGTCGGACGAACTGGGCAAGCTGGACGACTGCACGGAGGACGAGGCGGCTGCGATTTCGCGGATGGTCGGTCTGGGTGCACTCAAATATTTCATTCTCAAAGTCGATCCTAAAAAGACGATGCTCTTCGATCCGCGCGAATCGATCGATTTCAACGGCAATACCGGTCCCTTCATCCAGTATACGCACGCCCGCATCCGTTCGGTGCTGCGCAAGGCGCAGGAGGCGGGGATCGCCTGCGGCGAAGCGTCGGCCGCGGCCTATCTGCCCGAAGAGGTGGCGCTCGTCAAGCAGTTGGCGGACTATCCCAACGTGGTGAAGGCCGCTGCCGAGAATTTCGCTCCTTCGATCGTCGCGGCATACGCCTATGAGTTGGCCAAACAATACAACGCCTACTACCACGATCACTCGATCCTGCGCGAGGAAGACGCTGCGGTGCGTGCCATGCGGCTGCGTTTGTCGGAGCAGGTGGCGCGCGTGATCCGGCTGGCGATGCGCCTGTTAGGGATCGACGTTCCCGAACGGATGTAGCTTGCGGCGGACAGCCTGCCTGTGCAGCCGGCAAAGAACGTATCGACGGCCCTCGACTCTGCTCAGGGGCCGTTTTTCGTCGTTTCGGCGCGATTGTTGAATGGATTGGTGCGAAATCATACTATCCACTCATAAATCGTTAATGACGTGAAAAGGATCTTTACCACTTTCGTATGTGCCTTTGCGGTATGCGCTGCGGCCGATGCCCAGCAGCGAAGCGGGGCTCCGGCATCGTGTCCGCAGGCCGATACCGTTTTGCTGTCGGCCGATGTCGACGGTACCTATCTGGTGCGCAAGTATCTGGTGAAACAGCACGCCGACCGCAACTCCGACTATGCGGTGCGTTATCAGGTCGATGTGGCGCAGCTCTCGTCGACGCTGGCCGGAAATGCGCGGCAGCTGGACGATTTGCAGGCTTTTATCGACAAGGTTTCGCAGGATAAGTCGTTGCGGGTGACGGGCGTGACGATCACCGGCTACGCTTCGCCCGACGGACCCTATGCTCCCAACGAGCGGCTGGCGCGCAAACGCGCGACCGATTTCCGGAACTACGTCGATTCCCGCTACCGCCTTTCGGCCAGCTATCCGGTCACCGTATCGGCCGTAGTCGACGAGTGGCGGGCGGCGGTTCCGGCCGTGGAGGCTTCGTCGATACCCTCCAAGCAGGAGGTGCTGCAAATCCTGAACGGCAGCGACAAGGCGACGGTCAAGGAGATGCGGCTCAAACGGCTCCCTGCGGCGTGGAATTACATGCGCCAGCATATCCTGCCGCCGATGCGCCATGTAGAGATGGCCTTCACCTACGACAAGAGCAGCGTCGTCACCGAGCGCACGCCCATTCCGCTGCCCGAAGTGGAGCCGGTCATCCATGCGACCTACATCCTTGTCGACGATCAGCCCGACGGTCTGATTATCGATATGGACGAGTTCGATTGCACCTGCACGATGTAGTCCGTCCGTTTCAGGCGGGCGTTTTCCGCCCTTGCTCGTCGACGCCGAGCCTCCGATCGGACGGAGTCGCCGGATCGCCTGCGGGCGGATCCGGCGGTTTCGTGCGGAAAAATCATCGGGCGAAGTGGCGATTGTCGGAGGTTTTTATTATCTTTACGCCAAATATCAAACTATCAGGATTATTATGGCAAATTTAAGAGAGCTGAAGAAGGAGATCGACTATCGTCTGGAAGAGGTGGTTTTCGACTGCGATATGGCCATTGCCTTCCAGCCGTCGAAGGAGCAGGAAATTTTCGAGCTGATGCAGAAGGCCGTCGCCCTTCGCAACGAGTTGATCGCAAAGGTCAGCAATCCCACCGAACCGCACAACAAATCGCTGGTCCGCAAATACTATGCTGCGCTGCGTGCCGATATCGTCCGGTCGTTCGAGGCATTGTTCGAGGAGCTGAGCAAGATCAACGAGGCGAAGAAGTAGGGGAGTGCCCTTTTTCGGTAAATTTTGCGGGAGGCGACAGGCGACTGTCTCCTCCCGTTCGTATCCCTGCCGATCCCTCCGCGGTGCGCCGGGGCGTGCCGCTTGCAATCGAGGGGGCGTATTTTCGTGTATCGCCGGCCTCGGCATCGAGTCGGTTGAAAATCGATAATCCCACACTGTTATGGATATTCCGAAGTTGATAGCCGCCCAGCGGGCCTATTTCGAGACGGGCGCCACGCACGACATCGCGGTGCGGCGTCGGGCGCTGCAAGCGTTGCAGGCGTCGGTGCGGCGGCACGAAGAGGTGCTGTGCAGTGCGTTGCGCGCCGATCTGGGCAAATCGGCTGTCGAGAGTTACATGACCGAAATCGGTATCGTCGCGGGCGAAATCCGTTTCGCATTGCGTAACCTGAAACGCTGGATGCGGCCTCGCCGCGTCCCGACGCCGCTCTTCGCCTGGCCGGCGCGAAGCCGTGTGCGCTACGAACCGCTGGGCGTGGTGCTCGTCGTCGCGCCGTGGAATTACCCGCTGCAACTGACGCTGCTGCCGCTCGTCGGGGCGTTGGCCGCAGGGAACTGCGTGGTGCTGAAACCTTCGCCGGGCGCTCCGGCCACGGCGGCCGTTCTGTCGGAGATCGTCGGCGAGTGCTTTCCGGAGGAGCTGGTCGCTCTGGTGCCGCACGCACCGCAGGCTGTGGAAGAGTTGCTGACGCAGCGGTTCGACCATATCTTCTACACGGGCGGAGGGACTTTCGGCCGCGAGATCATGGTGCGTGCGGCCGAACGCCTGACGCCCGTCACGCTCGAACTGGGCGGGAAAAGTCCTTGCGTCGTGGGAGCGGAGGCCGATTTGAAGCTGGCTGCGCGGCGCATCGTGTGGGGGAAGACCCTCAATGCCGGTCAGACCTGCGTGGCCCCCGATTTCCTGCTGGTGCACGAATCGGTTTGCGACCGGCTGCTGGTGGAGTTGCAGCGGGCCGTCGAGCGGCAATGGGGGAGCGATCCGCGCTTTGCGGTCGACTATCCCCGAATGGTCGACGGCGCCCATGCGCGTCGTGTGGCGGAGTTGCTCTCCACGGCGGGAGGCGAGACGGTCTGCGGCGGCGAGGTGCTCGAAGAGGAGCGCTATGTCGCACCGACGATCGTTCTGAATCCCGACCCGCAGAGCCGTCTTATGCGCGAAGAGATTTTTGCGCCGGTGCTGCCCGTGCTGACCTTCGCGGAGTTGTCGGAGGCGGCCGATGCGCTGCTCGCCGCCGACCGGCCGCTGGCACTCTATTATTTCGGCGACGAACGCGAAGGCCGCCGTCTGTGCGAGCGGGTGCCGTCGGGCGGGGTGGCGTTCAACGATGTGGTGATGCAGGTGTCGAGTCGTCGCCTGCCCTTCGGCGGGGTCGGTGCGAGCGGAATGGGACGCTATCACGGCGAGGCGTCGTTCGAGTGCTTCTCCAACTGCCGCTCCTATTTTCTGGGGTCGAAACGCTTCGACCTGCCGCTGCGTTATGCGCCTTATCCCAAGCGGCTGCTCGGCTGGCTGCGGCGGCTGATGGATTAGTGGCGGCTCAACACGGTGTGCGGTACGTCGCCGTGCGAGATGAGCTGGATCGGGCAGCCGTAGTTGCGCAGTTGTTCCTCGTCGATGACGTTCGAATCGTGCCGGTGAACATGACGGTTGACGCAGACGATGCTCTTCACCACCGAGGAGATCGTCCCCACGTCGTGCGACACCATGACGATGGCCATGCGGCGGTTCAACTCCTGGAGAATGCGGTATAGTTCATTTTCGAACTGGTTGTCGACGAAGTTGGCCGGTTCGTCGAGGATCAGCAGCCGCGGCTCGGAGATGATCGCCCGGCACAGAAGCGCCCGCTGCATCTGCCCTCCCGATATTTCGCCGATGGCTCGGCCGGCGACTTCGGCGATGCCGGTGCGTTCGAGCAGTTCCAGCGCCCGTCGGCGGTCTTCGGCGGTGTAGCGCGACCGGAATCGCTTGTGTCCCTGCAAGCCCGACAGGACCGTCTCCGTAACCGATATGGGGAAAGCCCTGTCGAAAACGTTCTGTTGGGGCAGATACCCGATCAGACGCTCTTTGCCGCGGAAAAGTTCGGCAGCGTAGTTCACCGTTCCGCGGTAGGGAATGTTGCCCAGAATCGCACGTACGAGCGATGTCTTCCCGCCGCCGTTGGGGCCGATGACCCCCAGGAAATCGTCCTCGAAAATATCCAGTGACACCTCATCCAGCGCCGTCGTCCCCTCGTATGCGACCGAGAGGTCTCTCACCGAGATCAATACGTTACTCATTGCCGGAGGTAAGTTGTCGGGTGATTTCCCCGATGTTTTCGATGACATCTTCACGCAGCGGATCGATCTTCACGCTGCGGGCGCCTATATCTTCGGCGATGACTTTGACCGTCGACGCGGGGTATTGCGCCTGATAGAAGACGCGCCGTACCTTTTTCCTGCGTGCCTCCTCGATCAGCCGCGCCAGGTGACGGGCCGACGGCTCCTTTCCGTCGTGTTCGACGGCGAGCTGTTCCAGTCCGTAATCCGCCGCATAGTAAGTGAGGGCGGGGTGGTAGATCACGATCGTGTGTACGTCCGCCTGCCGCAGCGCTTCGGCACAGGCCGTATCGAGCGAGTCGAGGCGGACGAGCAGTTTTTCGTAATTTTCCGTATAACGAACCGAGTCGGGAAACGATGTGCGAAGCGCGTCGTAAGCGTTGGCGGCCATCTGTTTCAGTGCGCGCGGCGAGGTCCAGATGTGAGGGTCGATGCCGTGTGCGTGCCCTTCGGACGCGCGTGCTTTTTCGGTCGGTTCGTGTGTATGTCCGTGTGCGCAACTCCCTTCGAGCAGCCGAATGCCCCGGCTCAGGTTGACCAGTTTCTCCCGATCGGGAAAATCGCGTAACAGATTTTGTTCGAAGTCGATAAGCCCGACGTTGAAGACCAGTTTCGACCGGTTCAGCGCAACGTACTGGCGCGGTGTCGGTTCGAAACTTTCGGGACTGGCGCCTGCCGGAACCAATACGTCGACTTTGAAGTCGTCTCCGACGATCTGCTCGACGAGCGAGCGCAGCGGCAGGATCGAGACGTAAAGTCGCTCCTTGTCTGTCTGGCGGGTGCTTGACGTACAACCTGTTGCGAAAAGCGACAGGAATAATAAATATAGATATGCGGTTCTCATAGTCGTTATGTATCGTCGTTTCCGGACGGCAAAACCGCTCCGGTGAATAAGAACAAATGTAGCGAAAAATCCGGTTCACTGCGCATTTTCCTGTGGGGAAATCGATGGAATCGTGCATTTTCGGATTACAAGGTGGGATATTTCAGTGATTGATACGCCGTCGGGGTAGCTGTATCCGACCGTTCGAATGGTCCTTTTGGCCGGATCGATATTTAATTTAACATAATATAAATATTAATCCATTATTTGTTGTTTTATAAAATGCGGGATTATAATATTTCTCTGGACCACTATAGGTCTGTTTTGAAGTCGTCGGAGGTCTGGCGATTTGCCGACTCTTTTTGGCCGTGCCGATGCATTATTAAGAAATAATTGCGACCAAGGAATTTGGAGAAATTCCGGGGTACCGAAAATACTCCTAAGAACCTGTTTTTTGGAGTCTATATTATGTTAATTCCGGTAAGGTTCCGTCTACCGTATTTTACGGGAGGAAAAGATAGTTGGCAAAAACGAATCGTGGCTCGTTGGCAGGGAAATGGGGCTGCGTCCGAAGTGTCGGACGGGATTCGTTGCTTCGATAGGTATAGACGTCCGATCCGATGACGTATGATCGAATGGGAACGCCGGTTGAAGTCCGGATTATCCGTGTCCGGCAAATTTGAGAACGGAGCTGCGGTCAGGTTTCTTATTCCTGTTTCGGCGTAAAACTTTCGAAGGTCCGATCGGAATAAACGATGATGATTCGTTGCACGGTAGAAGATGTCATATTTCTAAAACCTCCGGAAGCGATCCGATGCGGATCGACCGCGTCGACGGTATCCGTATTTCCGGCGATATCGGTTTCGTAAGGGGAACCGGAAGGATGTTCGGAAGTTGCGGATTCTGCCGTAAAAAGGTCGGGCGAAACGGGTTGTTCCCTGATCGGAGTTTCATCCGAGCGGTACATTGTTTCGTCGTCGAGCAGCAACCAATCAGGGTTGATCTGCGGGAAACTGAGCAGAATTTTTCGCAGCAGATCGTATCCCGGTTTGCTGCGTCCGGAGATGATATGGGAGATATTGGAAGCGCCTGTCCCCAGAATTTCCGCAAGGCGGCTTGAAGTCAATCCTTCGCTTTTCATCAGTCTCAACAATTTTTCTCCCATATTCCCTGATTTTTTACAAATATAAACATTTTTATTTTGTAAAACAAGCGAGATTCAAAAATGTAAATAATTAACAACGGAAGAATTTATTTACAATTGTAAACAAATTAAAACTGTAAAAACACGATTCTCTTTTCACTTACTAATTATGTTTAGATAGAATATAGCAAATATATGATTTTCTGCAATTTTATACTTATATAATCTTCTGTAATGAGGATCCTTCATCGTACGCTGGTTTTACTCCGATATATAAAATCTTATAGTGTATATAAATCATATAATTATTTGATATTCTGTAATATGAATTCGTATATTCAATATTTGCACCTAGTGAAATCCGAGGGCTAGTCAATCGTGAATACATTTTGGTGGTGTTTTACAGATTATGAATTATGAACACCTGGTTTTCCGATTTATGTTTACAAAAGTAAACAAAGAAGGCGTTGAATTTACTCAGGATCATTTACAAAAGTAAATACACTACCCTTTCGTGACTATTTTCAATGAAAAATATGATTTCTCGCCTCTTGTCTTCTCTAAAAATTACCATACCTTTCCGATTATATACATTATGTTAAAAACAGATTGTTGATAATTCTTTCATATCCACTTATCTATTTATTTATAAGGTATCTATATTTTTGTAATCCGAGGCATTCATGACCTTTTCAGCTCGTATGATTTTTCGATCGTTCAGCGTTGATTCGGGTGTTTGAGGCGGAGAGAACAGGCGGTTTGCTCCTATTTTGATTCTTGAAAAGTCGGTTTCCGGCAGCGAAATCCTGCCTGCTCCGATCGAATTCCCGCTGGATGCGAAAAAATGGAGCGATATTCGGAGTTACCCTTTTTTGACGTAGTTCGACCGACGGTTTTGGGGAATCTCCGGAATGCGAAGCGTGTCGATTGAAGGTAAAGTGCGCTGTTGATTTCTTCGGGAAGGTTTGTTCGCGCGAAGTTCGATTCTGGGAAAATACCCTATTGGTTTGACGCCGCCGGATTCGGTTCGTTGCGGGGATGCTCGGATGTGCCGGATACAGGAAAAACAGGAGTGTCAAAATTTACATATTTGATAGCGTGTAAATGCTACGTTGCTGTTCGATTCTCCGGATGTTTCCGACCGGCCGGCCGAATCCGTTTATTTTCGAATATTGGTTGCGGGCAACGGTAACTCCGTATTGTCGTAGAGGGAAACAGAGCAGGCATGGGAGGATGAAACGCCCGGAACGATTGTGCGAACGTAGGCAGTGCGGGTGCGTGGGTGCGGGTGCGGGTGCGGGTGCGGGTGCGGGTGTGTGGGTGTGGGTGTGGGTGTGGGTGTGGGTGTGGGTGTGGGTGTGGGTGTGGGTGTGGGTGTGGATGCTGCTTACTGGCTTTATCGGACTGCCCGATCCGGCGCATTTGTTTGTGTCGCAAAAGCGGAATATCGAGATGATCGCGCTGTTGGATTCTTTGCTGTTCTCCGGTCGGAGGTGCCGGGAGGCTTTGCGTTCGCTGCGCTCGGTTTCGTGCTGTTTGTGCGGTGGACACGCAAGCGGTTTCAGTCGATGTCGTGGAGCTTGGGGCCGCCTATCTTCGGAAAAGAGCAAATCCCTGTTTTGCTGAAAAAACGAAAATCCGCTTCGGAATTTTTCGGTATCGTGTCGTCCGATGCAGGTCGTGCATGGCGGAAACCGTCGGTTTACGTGATATTTCAAGACGAAGGTGCTCTGTGCGAGGCTCCTGCGCCGGGGTGTACGGGTGACGGTGTGCCGTCGCGGGGAAAAGCCGAACAGTTCCCAACGATTCGATCAGGACCGGGGAGGGGGCGATTGGCTTAACGAAAACGTTCCTGGGAAAGGAAGTTTTTCGGTCAAGACCGGCGCCTTTATGAAGTATGCCGCGATTTCCTATCGGTTCAATTTGGCGGCGATCGCCTGAAACTCTTCGGGCGTCAGGGAGAGTTTCTCACGCCGGAAGTCGACGTCGCTTTCGCTTTTGATCGGGATCAGATGGATGTGCGCATGGGGAACCTCCAATCCCAGCACGACGACCGCCACCCGTTTGCAGTCGATCTGCCGTTCGATCCTGCGGGCGATTTTCTTGGCGAAGAGCATCATGCCGGCGAGCGTTTGATCGTCCAGATCGAAAATGTAATCGACCTCTTTCTTGGGCACGACGAGCGTATGTCCTTCGGTCAGGGGGTTGATGTCGAGAAATGCGTAGTAATTCGCATCTTCGGCGACTTTGTACGACGGAATCTCTCCGGCGATGATGCGTGAAAAAATCGATGCCATGATGCAGATGTTTTTATTCTTCGAATTTGGGTTTCAGTATTTCGGAATAGATGACCGCACGCCGCAGATCGAATGGCTCTCCGAGCGGGCCGTCCGTTGCCGCGGGGCATGTCGGACGCTTCTCTTCGGGTGTCTCCTGCCTGACGTCGTGCGTTGCGATTGGGGCGGGAATCGTGTCGGCGGCGGATGCTTCGTCGTCGAACGTTTCGAGCGATACCGCCTCGACGACGAGCGGTTCGGAGGCAGCTTCCTCTACCCTCGCGTCGCGCCGGGCCTCCTGTTCGGCCGGACGCCTCGCATGTCGTGCAGGACGGGGCTCCATCTCGACTGGGGGCGCTACCCTTTCGGCCGTATCGTCGGCCTGCCGCTCCTGCCGTTGTGTACGCTTCTTCTGATCCGAAGCCGTTTTCACGCTCCAGAGAATGATAATGGCCACCCAGATTAAAACGGTAATATCCATGATTTTCCCTCCTTATAAGTTTCGTTTCACACTCTCCATGCCCTTTATTTTGCGGAGATTTTCGAGGACGACACTCAGGCTCTCCGCATTTTTGACGTAGAGGCTCAGGGTTCCTTCGAAAATGCCGTCGTGGCTCTGGATGCCTATTTCGCGGATGTTGATGCTGAAATCGCGGCTGATGACATTGGCCAGATCCAGCAGAATGCCCGTGCGGTCGATGCCGCGCAACTCGATGGTCGAAAGGTAGGAGACGGCCTTGTGCTGCGACCACTTGATCTCGTCCTTGATGATGTTGCGTCCGAACTGCGATGCGAGCCGGTTCAGCTCCTCGCAGGTGGCCTTGTGGACGATGATCTTGCCCGACTGCGGATCGCGGAATCCCACGACCTTGTCGCCCGGAATGGGTTTGCAGCACTCGGCGACGACGAATTCCGGCGACGTGTCGTCCGCCGCCTCGTCGATCGCCGGCGTTTCGTCGTCCTCGCTCTCCGGCCTCGCCTTTTTGGGGATGAACAGCGTCCAGAATTTCAGGATCTTGCTCGCCGAGTTGACTTTCAGATGCTTCTCTATATCGTCCAGCCGGATGATGCCTGCACCGATTTTGCTGTAAAACTCCTCCTTGGTCGCACATTCGTATGCCGGAACCAACTTGCGCAGTACACGTCCCGAAAGGTTGATATTGAGTTTGGCGAGCCGCTCGGTGAGCGTCGCCATACCCCGTTCGATGTTGTTCTGCTGTTCGCGTTTGAGGAAGTTCTTGATCGATTGCTTGGCCTTGCTCGTCGTCACCAGGTCGAGCCATTCGGCTTTGGGACGTGCGTTGTCGGCCGTGATGATCTCGATCTGATCGCCGCTCGAAATCTGCGTCGTGACGGGTTCGAGCTTATGGTTGATCTTCGCGCCGATCGCCTTGTTGCCGACGTTGGTGTGGATGTCGTAGGCGAAATCGAGCGCCGTGGCGCCGAAGGGCAGCCGGCGAGGCTCGCCTTTCGGTGTGAAGACGACGATTTCGGAGGTGTAGAGCGACAGCTTGAAGTTATCCAGAAAGTCGACGGCGTTTTCCGTCGGCGAGTTGAGCGCATCGCGGATCTTTTTGAGCCACTTGTCCAGCTCGTCCTCGTTCTGCGAAATGGTCTCCTGCTTGTACTTCCAGTGGGCGGCCACTCCCCTTTCGGCGATGTCGTCCATGCGCTGCGTGCGGATCTGCACCTCTACCCATACGCCGTCGGGGCTCGTCACCGTCGAGTGCAGCGCCTCGTAACCGTTGGCTTTCGGGGTGTTGATCCAGTCGCGCAGGCGGTCGGGCTTGGGCGTGTAGATGTCCGTGATCGTGGCATAGATCTGGTAACACTGCGTCTTTTCCGACGGGAAGGGCAGCGGTTTGAAGACGATGCGGATGGCGAACAGATCGTAGACCTCTTCGAAAGGAATCTGTTTGCGCTGCATCTTCATCCAGATCGAGTAGATGCTCTTGACACGGGCCGAAATCTCGAAATTGATGCCGTCGTGCCGCAGCGCTTCGACGATCGGAGCGTTGAAGCGTGCGATGAACTCTTGGCGCGACGCCTCCGTCTCGTCCAGTTTGCGGCTGATCTCCTCGTACTGCTCCGGAAAACGGTACTTCATGCAGAGGTCTTCCAGTTCGGTTTTGATGGCGAAAAGCCCCAGTCTGTACGCCAGCGGCGCGAAGAGGTAGATCGTCTCGCTGGTGATCTTGATCTGCTTGTTCAGGGGCATGGCGCCCAGCGTGCGCATGTTGTGCAGCCGGTCGGCGATCTTGATGAGGATTACCCGCACGTCGTCCGAGAGCGTGAGCAGCACCTTGCGGAAATATTCGGCCTGCTCCGACGTGTCGGCGTTGAAGACGCCCGACATCTTGGTCAGTCCGTCGACCATCGAGGCGATCTTCGGGCCGAAGATGCGCTCCATGTCTTCGACCGTGTATTCTGTGTCTTCCACCACGTCGTGCAGCAGCGATGCGACGACCGATTTGACTCCCAGTCCGATCTCCTCGATGACGATTTTCGCCACGGCGATCGGGTGCAGCAGATAGGGTTCTCCCGAACGGCGGCGCACACCGGCGTGCGCCTCTTTCGCAAGGAAAAAGGCGCGCTTGATGAAGTCCCAATCCTCATCTTTCCTGCAAATTTTGGTACAGGAACGGAGCAGGTCTTCCCATCGCTCCTCGATGATTTTTTCGTCTTCGGCCGTGTAATCCATATCCCTCGTTTTCGGTTTGCGCTCCGTATGTCGAAGCGCTCCGGCCGCCAGCCGGAGTGCTTCGGACGGGCGGGTGGGCTACTTCTGCTGCGGCGCTTTCATCGCCTCGCGCACTTTCGTCTCGATTTCGTCGGCGAGCGCCGTATCGGTCTTGAAGAGCTCCTTGACCGCGTCGCGGCCCTGTCCGAGTTTGCGGTCGCCGTAGGAGAACCACGAACCGCTCTTCTTGATGACTCCGTAATCCACGCCGAGGTCGATGATCTCGCCGATCTTGGAGATTCCCTCGCCGAACATGATGTCGAACTCGGCCTTCTTGAAGGGGGGTGCCACCTTGTTCTTCACTACCTTGACTTTGGTGCGGGTTCCGAGCTGCTCCTCGCCGTCCTTGATGACCGACATGCGGCGGATGTCGATACGCACGCTGGCATAGAATTTCAGCGCGTTGCCGCCGGTCGTGGTTTCGGGATTGCCGTAGACCACGCCGATCTTGTCGCGCAGCTGGTTGATGAAGATGCAGACGGTCTTGGTCTTCGATATGCTGGCCGTCAGCTTGCGCAGCGCCTGCGACATGAGCCGCGCTTGCAGGCCCATTTTCGAGTCGCCCATGTCGCCTTCGATCTCGGCCTTGGGGGTGAGTGCCGCCACCGAGTCGATGACGATGATGTCGATCGCACTCGAACGGATCAGCGAGTCGGCGATTTCGAGTGCCTGCTCGCCGTTGTCGGGCTGCGAGATGAGCAGGTTGTCGACGTCCACGCCGAGTTTCTGTGCGTAGAAACTGTCGAATGCGTGCTCGGCGTCGATGAAGGCTGCGATGCCGCCCGCCTTCTGCGCCTCGGCGATCGCATGGATCGCCAGCGTCGTCTTGCCCGACGATTCGGGACCGTAGATCTCGATGACACGTCCTTTGGGATAGCCGCCCACGCCGAGCGCCATGTCGAGCGTGATCGACCCCGTGGGAATGACCGGCACGTCGACGATCTCGCTGCTGTTCATGCGCATGATCGACCCTTTGCCGAAATCCTTTTCGATTTTGTCCATGACCGCGCTAAGCACTTTGAGCTTGTCCGCGTTTGCCTGTGGTTTTTCTGCCATATCGTTCGTTGTTATTCTGCTTGTTTGTAAGCATCGGCGATCTGCCGATAGTGATTCTTGGTGTCCACCTTGGTGAAAATCTTTTCGATGCGCCCCTCGGCGTCGATGACGAAGGTCGTGCGCAGCACGCCCATGTACTTGCGGCCGTACATCGACTTTTCGGCCCAGACGCCGAACGCTTCGCAAACGCTGTGGTCGGTGTCGGCCAGCAGCGTGAAGTTCAGTTCGTGTTTGGCGCAGAAATTCCGGTGCGAACGTTCGCTGTCGGGGCTGACGCCGACGATCCGGAACCCCATGGCCGCCAGTTCGGCCTTGCCGTCGCGCAGGCTCTTGGCTTCGAGCGTGCATCCCGAAGTGTTGTCCTTGGGATAGAAATAGAGTATCGTGCGTTGTCCCATGAGGTCGGCCTTCGTAAAGGGCTGGCCGTCCTGCGTCACGGAGGTGAAATCGGGGGCCGTATCCCCCACTCGGAGCGTCGTCATTTTTTCGTAATGCGAATTAATTGTTCAAGACGATGTCAAAGATACGGAAAGTCGAGCGCAGAAGCAAGCGTCAGCTTGGTTATGCCGGGACGGAGTATCTAAGACGAAGTCAAAGATAGTGAAATTTTTCGGAAAATGCGCGTTCGGCGCCGGATTCGGGCCTTTTCGGGACGTTTTCGGGAAGGTCAGTCCCACATCATGACGACTTCCACCTGTTCGTTGAACTCCTGCTCGGTGCGGTTGAGCACGTGCAGGCACGAAGGGCAGCGGATCGGAATGTCGGTTTCGACGACCGACGAACCGCATCCGACGCACTCCTGATAGAGGCCGTAGCAGGCCGATGCACTGTGCTGGAACTCCGTTCCGCAGTGCTTGCACTTGATTTTGTAGGCTGTTCCCATGCTTTTCTGAGTTTTTCGGTTTTTCGATACTGCAAAGGAACGAAACCTTCGTGTCAGGTTTTGACACAAGAGAAAAATATCGGAATCATTTTACGGAATTGTCCGTTTTGATGTTGTCGGGAGGGGCTGTTCGGGGAGGGATTCAGTCGGCGATCACCGCCGCGTTGCGCCGGAAATAATCGGCCACGTAGCGTTTCAGCTCGGGCGAGTCGACGATCTCCACGTCGTCGAGCAATCCCGCGACGAAACGGGCGACGCCGGCGAATCCCGCCACTTCGGTCTCCAGCAGCCAGTGGCTCTCGCCGTCGGGCGCGAGGTCGCGTTCGGCGAGCGGATACTCCTCGACGAGCAGGTTGTGCGCCAGCATCCCCAGCCGCAGGCGGATGCGGTGCCGGTCGTGGCCGTTCATGCGGAAGACGTCCATGAAACCTTCGCGGTGTTCCGCTTCGTGTGCCCATTCGTCGCCGAGCGGCAGTACGGCGCCGATGCGCGAGGTTTTGAAGAGCTTGCAGAGGCCGTCTTCCGTGTCGTAGCACCAGATGTTGACGTAGTTGGTGGTGAAGGCGAACGGCTCTACCCTGCGGTCGCGTACGGCGGCTCCGCGTGCCGAACGGTAGGCTTGCAGTACTACCTGCCGTTTTTCGGCGATCGCTCCGACCAGATTGTGAACGATGCCCGACAACCGGCCCTTGACGATCGTGTCGGCCAGCGTGCGGTTGTCGTAGACCGAGTAGAGTTTGCGTTTGAGGTTCTGTTTCAGTAGGTTGTCGTCGTCGATGTTTTCGATGGCGCTTTTGAGGATCACGGCCTCCTCCTCGGTGAAATGGATCAGTTGCGAAATGTCCTTGAAGTGCGGCGACTCCTTGTCCAGCCGGATGTGTTCGCCGCTCTTCTTGATGACGAAACCCGCTTCGCGGAAGGTGTCGATATAGCGGTAGACGGTGCGGCGCGACATCATGAGCCGCTCAGCCAGGTCGTCGATCGTGTATTCGGTGTTGGCCGTGAGCATCTTCATCAGCCGCAGCAGCCGTTCGAGTTTGGGTTGGTCCATGCTTGTTCGGGAACTGAAACGGGAAAACGTGACCCGAGGTCGCGTTTTCCGTAGCATAATATGTCGGGCGGGCGTTATGCCAACACCTGCTTTTCGATCTCCTCGACCTGCCGGCGGAACGCCTTGTCGGTTTCGAGCAGGTTCGACACCGCCTTGCACGAGTGGAGTACGGTGGCGTGGTTGCGGCCGCCGATGGCCGCGCCGATCGTGGCCAGCGGTGCCTTGGTGTGCTGCTTGGCCAGATACATGGCGATCTGCCGCGCCTGCGCGATCTCGCGCGTCCGCTCCGGAGAGTTGAACCGTTCGGGATCGAGGGCCAGGTAGCCGCATACCACCTCGATGATGTGTTCGATCGTAATCTCCTTCTGATAGAGCTGCACGTAGGCTTTGAGAATCTCTTTGGCCAGCGACGTGGTGATTTTCCGTCCGAGGAACGACGCGTTGGCCACCAGCGACGACAGCGCGCCTTCGATCTCGCGCACGTTGGCCGAGATGTTGTCGGCGAGGAACTGCACGATCTCTTCCGAGATCTGCGCGCCCATCTTCTGCGCCTTGGCGCGGATGATCTTCACCTTCGTGTCGTGGTCGGGCTGGTTGAGCTGGGTGGAAAGCCCCCACTTGAAACGCGTCAGCAGACGGTCCTCGATGTCCTTCAATTCGACGGGCGGCTTATCCGACGTGAGGATCAGCTGCTTGCCCGACAGGTGCAGGTGGTTGAAGATGTTGAAGAAGACGTTCTGCGTACCCGGCTTTCCGGTCAGCTCCTGGATGTCGTCGATGATGAGCACGTCGATCATCTGATAGAAGTGGATGAAATCGGGAATTTCGCCGCGTTTGTGCGCCGTCTGGAACTGGGCCTGGAATTTGTTCATCGACACGTAGAGCACTTGCAGCTCGGGATGACGCTGCAACACTTCGTGGCCGATCGATTGTGCGATGTGGGTCTTTCCCAATCCCGAATCGCCGTATATATACAAGGGGTTGAACGGCGTCGTGCCGGGATTCACCGCCACCGACATGCCGGCCGACCGCGCCAGCCGGTTGCACTCCCCCTCGATGAAGGTCGAGAAGGTGTAGTTCGGATTGAGCTGCGGGTCGATTCGCACCCTTTTGAGGCCGGGAATGATGAAAGGATTTTTTATATTTGCCGTGTCGTTCTGCGTAGCGAAGCGCGAGATGGCCGTCGAATCGGTTTCAGTGTCCAGTTTCGGCGCCTCGGCTTTGGGCACGGCGTAGTGGAGCCGCGTCTGCTGGCCGTAGAGCTGCGAGATGATCGGACGCAGGAACGGGATGTAGTTTTTCTCGATCTGGTAGACGTAGCTGGCGTTGGGCACGCGCAGACGCAGCGTCGTTCCGTCGAATTCGAGCGGGACGATGGGCTGGAACCATTTGGCGAACTCCTCGGCGGAGGTCTGCTCCTTGATCCGGTTCAGGCAAAGCTGCCATATATCGCTGTATGTCTGCGAGTTATTGAACATGCGCCAATGCGAGTCTTTTTTGTCTGATTGAATTTTTGCCTGAGGAACGAATCGGAGACCCGTACTTTTTGGCCTTACAAAGGTGTGAATAAATTTGTGAAAATATCTTCTGTTTTCGGTTGCTTTTTCGGATTTTTTATATATAGCAAAATAAGGGTTTTCGGAGCCTCGTTTTTTAACTGGTTGATAGTGAATATTCGGAATTTTTTGTGTATATTTGCGTATAGTATTAAAATGATGAATCGTTGTTTTTTTATAAATAAAACTAATAATTTATGGCAAACGAATTAGAGCAGCTGGTCCTGTCGAAAGCGCAGAAATGGCTCGACGGCGACTACGACGAAGCGACCAAAAAGCAGGTGCGCTATCTGATGGATCACGATAGGAAGGAGTTGACCGAGAGCTTTTACAAGGATTTGGAATTCGGTACGGGCGGCCTGCGCGGCATCATGGGCGTGGGTACCAACCGCATGAACGTCTATACGGTGGGCATGGCCACGCAGGGGCTCGCCAACTACTTGAAAAAGAATTTCGCGGGCGAGCGGATCCGCGTGGCGATCGGCCACGATTCGCGCAACAATTCGCGGATGTTCGCCGAGCGTGTGGCCGACATCTTCGCTTCGAACGGATTTACGGTCTTTCTGTTCGACAAGCTGCGCCCCACTCCCGAGTTGAGTTTCGCCATCCGCGAACTGAAATGCCATTCGGGGGTCGTGGTCACCGCTTCGCACAATCCCAAGGAGTACAACGGCTACAAGGCCTATTGGACGGACGGTTCGCAGGTAACGGCCCCGCACGACCGCAACATCATCGCCGAGGTGGAGAAGATCACCTCGATCGACCAGATCCTCACGGGTGCCAATCCGGGCAACATCACGCTGCTGGGCGAGGAGTTCGACGAGATCTACTTAAATAAGGTGCATACGCTGTCGCTCTCGCCCGAAAGCGTCGGCAAGTTCCACGACATGAAGATCGCCTATACGCCGCTGCACGGCGCCGGCGTGCGGCTCGTGCCGGCGTCGCTGCGCAAGTGGGGCTTCACGAACGTCTCGCTGGTCGAGGAGCAGGCGGTCATCGACGGCAACTTCCCCACCGTCGAATCCCCCAATCCCGAAGAGCGCAAGACGATGGCCAAGGCCATCGAGCTGGGTTCGCGGCTGGGCGCCGATCTGGTGCTGGCCACCGATCCCGATTCGGATCGTATCGGCGTCGCGCTGCGCAATGCCAAGGGAGAATACGTTCTGCTGAACGGCAACCAGACCTTGTCGCTCATCATGGCCTATCAGTTGACGCGCTGGTCGGAGCTGGGGCGCCTCGACGGCAAGGAGTTCGTGGTCAAGACGATCGTCACCTCGCAGATGCCCAACGTCATGGCGGCGCATTTCGGCGTGAAGTGCTACGACTGTCTCACGGGCTTCAAATACATCGCCCGCATTATCCGCAACAACGAAGGCAAGGCCACCTACATCGGCGGCGGCGAGGAGTCGTTCGGCTATCTGGCCGGCGATTTCGTGCGCGACAAGGACGCTGTATCGGCCTGCTCGTTGGTGGCCGAAGCCGCTGCGTGGACGAGGGATACGATGGGATTGACGCTCTACGAGTGGTTGCAGAAGCTCTACGTGGAGTTCGGTTTCTTCCGCGAAGGGCTCGTGTCGGTCGTCCGCAAGGGCATGGAGGGCGCTGCCGAGATTCAGCAGATGATGGTCGACTACCGCGCCGATCCCCCCAGGGAGATTGCAGGTTCGCCCGTGGTGAAGATCAACGACTTCAAACTGCTCGAATCGACCGATGTCAGGACGGGGGCCAAAACCCCGATCGAGGAGGAGGCGTCCAACGTGTTGCAGTGGTTCGCCGCTGACGGGACGGTGGTTTCGGTGCGTCCGTCGGGAACCGAGCCGAAGATCAAGTTCTACTTCGGCGTGCGCGCCGAGTTGGAATCGGTGGCCGATTTCGACCGTGTGGAGGCCGGGCTGGATGCCAAGATCGAGACGATTAAAAAGGAATTGAAGCTCGTTTGATACGGGCGGACCGACGGGTCTCCGGAGCCGGATTTCGTCCTTGCCGCACCGTGCGGCGGGGTGAAACCGTCTGATTCCGGCGTTCGTCTTCCCGTCAGGGAATCTCCTGCGCCGGTGCGGCTCTGCCCTGCCGGTTTGACGGAAACGTTCGGAAATCCGCGCCTGCCGGAAATACCCTTTTTTCTGTACGGATATGGAGTTGAGTGAATTGCAGCAGCGCGTCGATACGTGGATCAAGGAGTACGGCGTGCGTTATTTCAGCGAACTGACCAATATGGCGGTTCTTACGGAGGAGGTCGGGGAGTTGGCGCGCGTCATGGCGCGCAAGTACGGCGACCAGTCGTTCAAGGCCGGCGAGAAGGAGAATCTCGCCGACGAAATGGCCGACATCCTGTGGGTGCTGGTTTGTCTGGCCAACCAGACGGGGGTCGATCTGACCCGGGCCGTCGAAGCGAATTTCGCCAAGAAGAGCGCCCGCGACGCGGAGCGTCATCGGAACAACCCGAAATTGTAGGCTTCGGGATACGGCGGCTGGTTTCGGCCGCTCCTTTCAGTCGGTCGGCGACTACCCTTTCGGGTGTCGCCGACCGATCGTTTATACCTTGCGCAGGACGATTTTGGCCGAATAGACGCGGTCGACGGCCTGCATGAATTCGCGGAAGGCTGCATACTCGCTTTGCGGGTAACGGCCCGAACGGCGCAGCAGGCGGATGCGGATGTGCAACCTGTCGCCGCTGCACAAGGCCTCGAATGCGACCTTTCCGAAGCGGTTTTCTATCGTTACGGATTTCGGAAGCGCTTCGACGACATACCCCTCCGGCAGATGCAGCGTAAGCGAATCGGTATCGCAATACCCCTTGTCGATCCACAGGTCGTGCCTGCGTTCGGCCGTAAAGCGGCCCGGCCCCGAACGCAGCGGTGCTACGGGGACGAACAGGCGCGAGCCGGTCTTGTTGGCATAGCGCAGCGCGGTGATCGAGGCGCGGATGTGCATCTCGGGAAGCGGCATGTCCAGCACCTCCTCGCAGCGCAGCGAATCGACCTGCGCCAGCGGCAGTTGGAACGACCTGCGCAGGAAATCGGCTTGCTTGTCGCGCGCCAGATCCAGTATCGGCCGAGTCCACTCGTATTGCCGCGCCCGACTGACGCTCGACAGCGAGAGGCTGGCATTGCCCGCCTCGTCGAGCCGGACGTCGATGCGCTGGCATTCGGTGTTGAGCGAGTCGGCGTAGGCGGGCAGCGTGACGACTTCGGCCTTGCCGTCGTGGCAGATCACGGCGTCGTGACCGGCGATCGACTGATGTACATAGCCGAAGGGAACGTCGGTATTGGTGCATTCCAGCCACAGCGTGTCCCGCTGGCACGGCACGCCCAGAATGGCGTGGTTGGCGATGGCCGGTGTGGCGAAATCGCGCGGGATATGCTTGTTCTGCGTGTGGATGATGGTGTAGAACGACTCGATGTCGCAGGCGGCCAGCATCGCGTGCAGGTAGTTGGAGAGCGCCTTGCAGTCGCCGAATTTATTCGCATAGACCGTTGCGGCGTCCATCGGCTGCCAGCCCCCGATACCCAGCTGGATGCTCACGTAGCGGGTCGTACGTCCCAGATAGTGGTAGAGCGCCTCGATTTTTTCCCGTTTGTCGGGGATCGTGTCGGTCAGGGCGTGCACCTCGGTCTGCAACGCGAGCGGCAACTGCCCGCGGCCTGCGAGCAGTCCGTCCATCCAGACGCCGAAACGGGGCCAGTCCTGCATATTCCCCTGCGTTTTGTCGTAGGTGAACTCCGACGGCGCGAAGTAGAGGATCGGCAGCCGTTCGCGGGCGGGCGGAATCAGCGGTTCGTCGAGCACGGCCGTGCGGGACGGGAATGTCCATTCGTAGTTGTCGCGGCCGCGATCCGTATGCCGCACGGGTTCGACAGGGAAGGGCGTGCATCGGCAGTTGAACGCATAGCCGGCAGGGGTCGACAGCCGGAAACGCGCCTTTTCCAGTGCTACGCCGATGTCGGTCGACAGCGGGACGAAACGCAGCGTGCCGAACATGCCGTTCTTGTGCGCCGTCTCGTAACGGTAGCGGACGGTACATGGGAAGACCGATAACGGCGGTTCGAGCCAGTAGTAAGCCGCATCGTCGGCCAGATGCTGGGAATATTCGGTATAGTTCAGGTCGCCTTTGCCGAGTTTGCGGATCACGCGGCCGGAGGCGTCGCAGATCTCTGCGGAGAAGCTTTTCAGCGAACTGAACATGTCCACGTAGCAGACCAGGTCGGCATGTCTGGCTCCCCTGCGGTCCAGCAGCGTGACGACGATGTCGTGCCGTGCCGTCGCCGAGGAGGGCGAATTGTATTGGAAATCGGTTTCGTAGAGCCGGACGACTGCCTGAGCGTTTTGCCGCAGCGAGTCGGCGAGCGTTGCGACGGAGTACTCCTGCGCCGTGCCGGCGGCCGTGCTGCCCAGTGTGAGCAGAAGACACGGTAATAAACGGCTGCGCATGGGCTATGACTTTTTAAGGACGATCCGGCTGTTGCACATGTCCATGACGAATCCGTAGAATGCGCTCAGGTCGGTGTATTCGGTGGCGGGGAAGATGATGCGCGACAGGTCGAATTCGAACAGGCATTGCATCAGCGCTCCCTGTTGCTGCAACTGCATCGTGCAGGCGATGCCTTCGTCGCAGGCGGACAGGCGTTGCGATTTGGGCAGTTCCTCCACGGTGTAGCCTTCGGGCAGCATCAGCGAAACGATGATGCGGTAGCGGTATGGATACGAGAACTCCACGGGCAGCTGGCGCTTCTGACTGGTGAAGGGGTTCTTCTCGATGAAGGGGACGATCGTGGGACAGATATAGAGGAAGTCGCCGCCCGAATCGACCGGCTTGCGGAAGTTCAGCTTCATGCGTGCTTTGGCCGAATTGAGCCCATCGACCGTCAGCTCCGAGATCGTGATGCCGGCCCGCTGCTCGTATTCCTGTACGAACGTGTCGTGATTTTCGCTGCGGCTGTAACGGCGGCTCAGGTCGTAGGCCGCCTGATTGGTTTCGGTGTCCGTTTCGGTGCATTCCAACTCCCCCTCTTCCGTCAGACGGGCCGTGATCTGCGACAGGACGACGCTCTGCGCCGGCGAGGAGAGGTTGATCCAGTTTTCGAAAGGATGTTCCGGACTGTAAAGTCTGGCGTGGTCGACGAGCAGCTGCGTGGGCAGGACGTTGACGTCCGAGTGGAGGTCGGTGGCATCGAGGTAGACCGTCTCCCCGCTTTTGAGCTTCGTCCGCAATACGAAGGTGCGGATGCGGTCGGTGGCGTGGGTCAGCGGAAGCCGTCCTGCGGAGCGGGGATTGAGCAGGATGATTTCCGGTTTGAATCCGGCGTCGCGCAGGGCGGCGGCGAGGATGAAGTTGATCGACCCGCTGTCGCCGCGTCCCTTGTCGACGGCCGCATGGGGCGAACTCTCGGGTGTCAGCCGGTAGGTTCCGTCCCATGCGATGCGGGACTGTACGAATTTGAGGATTTCGTGCAGCTGCCGGCGCTCGTCGTCGGCGTTTCGTGCCACGATGGCCGCCACTTCGTCCTTGAAGGGATTGCGGATGTCGGCGTAACGCCCGAACTCCGACCGGTCGAGCGATTCGTAGACGTCGGCCCACGTTCGGGTGAAGCTCTTGTAGAGGCTGCCGGGGATTTCGAGGCCGTTGATCTCGAATTCGAGCCCTGCGCGGAAGTCGTCCAGATGCCAGACGTACGGCTCTTTGCGGAGCGAGGGCACCCGATCGATGTTGCAGATGTATTTGGTATTGGTATAGCTGAATCCGGAGAAGCCGGCCGCACCGCCGTTTTCCAGCTCCTTTTTGACCGGCAGCGTCAGATACCCCCGCGTGTGGATATGGTGGGTGAAATATTCGGGGATCGAGATCTGCGCCGTGCTGCGTACGACCGGTATTGCGTGCTGGACGTCGACGTCCGGAATCTGCCCGATGAAGTCCGACGTGAGCAGGTAGCGGTATTCGATTACCGTTCCGGCCCTGACTTCGGGGATCGAGAATTTCAGCCGTTTCGTGTGTTCGTCGAGCACCTCCTCGAAGATATTCTGCCGTTTGAGCTGCGTCTTGACCGTTTTGCCGTCCACGAGATTGTAGGCTGCGGCGTCGATGCGGGAGACGACCTCTTTCGACAGCTGGTAGTTGCCGAAGTCGATCGCCACGTCGCCCCACTTCACGCCTTCGTCCTTGAATACCTTGATCTTGACCGTACGATAACACAGCAGCTGGATCGAATTGCCGAAGGAGTAGTGGATGTCCGTATCGTCGTAGATGAAGACGGCCGGGGCATCGGGTTCGGGTTCGTAGAGGGTCATGCGGAGTTCGTCGGGCGTGATTTTTCCGTACTTGAAACTGTACTCCTGCGCCGCGGTGTTCACGCAGAGGCAGATGAAAACTGCCAGAAACGGGTAGGTTTTCATGGTTGAGGGTTTTAGGTTCGAGTAAAGTTAGAAACTAAAACCCGAAAATGCAACAAAAAGGCCGATTTTTATCGTTTCCTTCGGATGTTTATTTCACTCGTATCAGATTCAGGCCGTCGCGCAGCGGCACGATCACGTTCTCCACGCGCGGGTCATCGGCCACCGTGCGGTTGAATTCGAGGATGCGCTGCGTGTGCAGGTCGTTGCGGGCGACGGGCGCTACCACCTTGCCCGACCAGAGGATGTTGTCCGCCAGCAGGAAAGCGCCGCTTTCCACGAGCGGCCGCCCCGTGTCGTCGCCCATGAGCATCCGGTAGTAGGCGGGATATTCGCGTTTGTCGCCGTCGATGAAGACCAGATCGAACGGACCGCCCAGCGTCGGGGCGATGTCGAGCGCCGAACCGATGTGGAGCCGGATCTTCCCGCCGCAGGGCGAGCGGTCGAAGAAACGCTGCGCCAGCTCTTCCAGTTCGTCGTCCACCTCGATCGTGTCGAGCGTGGCCTCCTCGCCGAGTCCGGCGGCCATCGAGAGCGCCGAGTAACCCGTGAAGGTGCCGATTTCGAGGATGCTGTGCGGACGGAGCATCCGCACGAACATTTCGAGCAGTTTTCCCTGGATGTGTCCCGAGAGCATCCGCGGCTGGATCGTCTGCATGTGAGTCTCGTGATCGAGCGCCCGCAGCAGTTCCGATTCGGGTGTGGAGAGGCTGTCGACGTATTTTTCGAGTGCGTCCATCATCTGTAAACGAGTAGCGAAGGCGAGGCGAGCACTTCGTTGGCGACCTCCAACAGCTCCCCGGCCTGCAAGTCGCTGATTTTGCGGTAGACCTCCTCCATCGTGTCCACCTCGCTGTGTACCAGATAGCTCTTGCCGGCACCGAGCATGTAGCCCTCGTTGCTCTCCATCGAGATCGCCAGCTGTGCGACGAACTGTTTCTTGGCCAGCGCCAGCCGCCGTGTCGAAAGCCGCCGGGTGCGCAGGGAGTCGATCTGCCCCCGCACCAGTTCCAGGCAGCGGTCGCAGTTGTCGTGGTCGGAGCTGAAGTAGATTGCCACGATGCCGGCGTCGCCGTAGGGCGTGTAGCTGCCTTCGATGCTGTACGACAGTCCGTGTTTCTCGCGCACGGTGACGTTGAGCATCGAGTTGGCGCTCGGGCCGCCCAGCATGTTGACGAGCAGCGCCAGCGGCAGCCGCTTCGGGTCGAGGATGCCGTAAGCCCGTGCTCCGACGATGCAGTGCGACTGGTGCGTGTGCCGCGCGATGCTTCGTTCGAAGGGGGCGACGGGCGCGGGCGCCGTCCGGCAGAACGACCGCACGGTGGCGGGCATGTCGGCGAAGTACCGCGCGGCGATCGCCTCGATGCGCCGGGGCGCGATGTTGCCGATCGACGAGAAGACCATCTGATCGGTGGTGTGCGTGCGCCGCACGAAGGCGTGGATGTGCTCCGAGCGGTAGCGGGCCAGTGCCGCCTTCGTGCCCAAAATGTTGTGTCCCAGTGCCGATCCGGCGAAGAGCAGGTCTTCGAAATCGTCGTAGATGCGGTCGGCGGGCGAATCCTTGTAGGTGTTGATCTCGTCGAAGATCACCTCGCGTTCGCGTTCCAGTTCCCGTTCGGGAAAGGTCGAACGGAACGCCACGTCGGCGAGCAGTTCGACGGCTTTGGCGAAGTCGCCGCGCAGCACGGTGGCGTGCAGCGTCGTGTCCTCCTTGGTGGTGTAGGCATTCAGTTCGCCGCCGAGGTTTTCCAGCCGGCAGTTGACCTGGTAGGCGCGTCGCCGCTGGGTACCCTTGAAGAAGGCGTGTTCGGCGAAGTGCGCCAGCCCGTACTCCGATTTCAGCTCGTCGCGCGTGCCGGCGCCCACGACGAGCGCGCAGTGGGCCACGTTGCCGCGTACCTGACGGTGGATGCCGCGGATACCGTTGGGAAGCGTATAGGTATGGAATTCCTTCATGGATTTTACAGTTTGGTGCGGAGTTTCAGGAATTGTCCCGTGTAACTCTCCGCACACGTTTCGAGCTGGGCGGGCGTCCCCTCGAAGACTACCCTGCCGCCCCGGTCGCCCGCTTCGGGGCCGAGGTCGATCACCCAGTCGGCGCACTTGATGACGTCCATGTTGTGTTCGACGACGACGATGGTGTGTCCCTTGCGGATCAGCGCGTCGAAGGCCGCCAGCAGTTTGTTGATGTCGTGGAAATGCAGCCCCGTGGTGGGTTCGTCGAAGAGGAACAGCACGTTGCCCTGCACGGCGTCCTTGGCGAGGAACGACGCGAGTTTCACGCGCTGCGACTCGCCGCCCGAGAGCGTCGAGGAGGATTGTCCCAGCTTGATGTAACCCAGTCCCACCTCCTGCAACGGCAGCAGCCGGTCGACGATGCGCCGGCATACGGCGTTGGCCTTGGCTTCGCCGAAGAAGGCCACGGCATCGTCGACGGTCATTTCCAGTACGTCGTAGATCGAACGGCCGCGGTATTTCACTTCGAGTACCTCCTCCTTGAAGCGCCGGCCGCCGCACGCCTCGCATTTGAGTTCGATGTCGGCCATGAACTGCATCGAGACCTTGATGACGCCCTCGCCCTGGCACTCCTCGCAGCGGCCGCCGGCGATGTTGAACGAGAAGTGCGACGGCGTCATGCCGTTGTGCTGCGCATAGGGCTGGTCGGCAAAGAGTTTGCGTATTTCATCGTAAGCTTTGATGTAGGTGACGGGATTCGAGCGCGTCGACTTTCCGATCGGGTTCTGGTCGACCATTTCGACCGATTTGAGCAGTTGTACGTCGCCTTCCAGCGCGTCGAAGTCGCCCGGTTTGATTCCCGTGTCGAAGAGCGTGCGCCGCAGTGCCGGGTAGAGGATTCCCTTGACGAGCGACGACTTGCCCGAGCCGCTGACGCCCGTGACGCAGGTCATGGCTCCCAGCGGAAAGCGCACGTCGATGTTTTGCAGGTTGTTCTCCCGCGCCCCTTTGACGACGATCGAATGGCTCCACCCGCGCGGCGTCGAGGGCGGTTCGATCCGCCGCCGTCCGGCCAGGTAGTCGGCCGTGAGGCTTTTCCGGCAGGCGGAAAGTTTTTTCGCGGGGCCGCAGAAAACGATCTCTCCGCCGTTGTAGCCCGCTTCGGGGCCGACGTCGACGATCCAGTCGGCTGCACGGATCACCTCCTCCTCGTGTTCGACCACGATGACGGTGTTGCCGATGTCGCGCAATTGTTTGAGCACGCCCACCAGCCGGTTCGTGTCGCGCGGATGCAGGCCGATCGAGGGTTCGTCGAGAATGTAGAGCGAACCGACGAGGTTGCTGCCCAGCGACGTGGCCAGGTTGATGCGCTGCGACTCGCCGCCCGAAAGCGTCGAGCTCAGGCGGTCGAGCGTCAGATAGCCCAGTCCCACGTCGGCGAGGTATTGCAACCGGTTGACGATTTCGGTGAGGATGCGCCGTGCGGTGGTCGTATCGTGTGCGTCGAGCTGCAATTCCTTGAAGAACACCAGCAGCGCGTCGACGTTCATCGTCACCAGATCGGCGATCGTGCGGTCGCCCACGCGCACGTAGAGCGCTTCCTTGCGCAGGCGGCTGCCGCCGCATTCGGGGCAGCGCGTCTTGCCCGTGTAGCGCGCCTTCATCACGCGGAACTGAATCTTGCGCCGTTCGCTGTCGATGTATTCGAAGAAGCTGTCCAGACCGTAGAAGTATTCGTTGCCCGTCCACAGCAGGCGCTTCTGTTCGGGCGTCAGTTCGTGGTAGGGCGTGTGGATCGGGAAGTCGAACTTGCCGGCGTTCTCCACCAGCTTCTCCTTCCACAGGCGCATCGTCTCGCCGCGCCAGCAGGCGATGGCGCCTTCGTAGATCGTCTTGCTCTTGTCGGGGATGACCAGATCCTCGTCGATGCCGATGATCTTGCCGTAGCCCTCGCAGCGGGGACAGGCACCCAGCGGGTTGTTGAAGCTGAACAGGTGTTCGGTGGGCTGTTCGAAGGCGATTCCGTCGGCCTCGAAGCGCGACGAAAACTCCTCGGCTCTCTCGTCGGTCAGGATGCGGCACACGCCGTCGCCGTAGGCGAACGCGCGGGCCACGGAGTCGCGCAGGCGCGTGGCGAACTCCTCGTCGGAGGCGACGCGCAGGCGGTCGACGATCACCGACAGCTCGTCGGGCCGGACGGCGGGATCGAGTTCCGGCAGCAGCTCCTCGATGAAACGTGTGCGGCCGTCGTACTGCACGCGCTGGATGCCGTCGCCCATGAGCAGCGTCAGCTTCTCGATGACGCCCTGCCCCTCGGCGGCGACCAGCGGCGCTGCGACGAGCGCTTTCGCTCCCTGACCGAGCGCGAGGACGTATTGGGCCACGTCGTCGACGTCGTAGCACTTCACCTCGCGGCCCGATACGGGCGAGAAGGTGCGGCCGATGCGGGCGAAGAGCAGTTTGAGGTAGTCGTAGATCTCGGTGGTGGTGCCGACCGTCGAACGCGGATTGCGCGTGTTGACCTTCTGTTCGATGGCGATGGCCGGCGCGATCCCCGTGATGAGGTCGACGTCGGGCTTGTCGATCTTGCCCAGAAACTGCCGGGCGTAGGCCGACAGGCTCTCCACGTAGCGGCGCTGCCCCTCGGCGAAGATCGTGTCGAAGGCCAGGGTCGATTTGCCCGAGCCGGAGAGGCCCGTGATGACGGTGAGCGTGTCGTGCGGGATTTCCACCTCGATGTTTCGGAGGTTGTGTACCCGCGCTCCCTTGATATGGATGCTTTTCGGTTCGTTCATGTTTCGATGGTCGCTCCTTCGACCTTGCGGAGTCGTTCGGTTAATCGTTCGGCGCGGCTGGCGCGGATACGCAGCACGATCGACGAGAGATTGTCGAACCGCTGCGACTCGACGGCGGGCTGCTCCTCCTTGACGATGCGCATGATGTCGTTCATCGCCGCGTAGGAGAAGGTCACCGCGATGCGGCGGTCGACCGTTCGCTGCACGATGCGTGCCGCCGCCAGTACCTCCGCCGCCGACTCCTTGTATGCGGCGATAAGGCCCGGCACGCCCAGTTTCGTCCCGCCGAAATAACGCACGACGACGATCAGGCAGTCGGTCGTTTCGTGCGAGAGCAGCTGCCCCAGAATCGGCCGGCCGGCCGTCGACGAAGGTTCGCCGTCGTCGTTGGCGCGGAACGCCTCGCCGTGCGGCCCCAGCCGCCAGGCGTAACAATGGTGCGTGGCGTCGTAGTAACGTTTGCGCAACGCTTCGAGCCGGCTGCGGATCTCCTCTTCGTCGGCGACGGGATAGGCGAAAGCGAGAAATTTGCTGCTCTTTTCCTTGTAGATCGCCTCGGCCGGCGCTTCGATGGTCAGATAGGTATCGTCGGCAGGCGTCGTCATTTCACTTTGGTGAAGAGCCGGTTCCACCGGATGTTCGACGGGAACGATTTCTGTGCGTCGAGCGACAGCCAGATGAACGAGGCGCGCCCCACGATGTGGTCTTCGGGCACGAAGCCCCAGAAACGCGAGTCGGCCGAGTTGTGGCGGTTGTCGCCCATCATCCAGTAGTAGTTCATGCGGAAGGTGTAGTCCGCGGCCGGCTGGCCGTTGAGCAGTACCCTGCCGTCGGGCAGCTCTTCCACGCGGTTGCCTTCGTAGACTTCGATGCAGCGGCGGTAGAGCCGCATGTTCTCGGGTGTGAGCGGGATCGTCGCCCCGCGGGCCGGAATCCAGATCGGGCCGTAATTGTCCTGATTCCATCCCAGCGTCAGGTCGTGGGGATAGACTTCGCGGTTGGGCTCCTCGTAGATGAAACGTTCGACGGCCAGCACGTTGCCCATGCGGCGCAACTCCTCGGCCCGCTCGTCGTCGAGCAGCATGTAGTAGTTCGAGCCGTTGCCGCCGCTCCACTCGGTGATGCCGAGCTTGTCGATCGCGTATTTCGACAGCGGCGACGAGGTCATCACCGTATACATGTACTGCTTGCCCGCGACGGGAGCCTGCGGCTCGTCGTTGACGTAGACTTCGCCGCCCACGATTTTGAGCGAGTCGCCGGCGATGGCCACGCAGCGTTTGATGTAGTTCTCGCGCTTGTCGACCGGACGGGTGATGACCGTGTAGTCGCGGAACAGTTTCTCGCGGCCCGCCCTGGCGCCCAGCGTGCGCTGGTATTCGCGCAGCACGTCGTAGTAGGTGGCGTCCTGCCGCTGGAGCAGCACCGTGTCGCCGGCGGGGAAGTTGAAGACCACCACGTCGTTGCGCTCGATGCTGCGCAATCCTTTGAGCCGGTGGTACGGCCATCGGATGCACTCCGAGAAGGATTTCTTCGTCTGTGAGAAGGGCATCGTATGGTGTACGAAGGGGAACGACACCGGCGTGTTGGGCATCTGGGGGCCGTAGGCCACCTTGCTCACGTAGAGGTAGTCGCCGATGAGAAGCGACGACTCCATCGACGACGACGGGATGACGTACATCTGGAAGACGAAGATGTGGATGAGCGAGGCGACGACCGTTGCGAAAACGATTGCGTTGACCCACTCGTAGATGAATTTGTAGGTCGGACTGCGGCGGCACCATTCGCGGTTGCGCCGGCCGATGAGCCGCGAGAGGAAATGCGTGAAGTAGAGGTCGACGATGACCAGTTCGCCCAGCAGCAGCCACAGGTTGCCCGTCCAGATGACGAACCACAGGATATAGAGGAGGCTCCAGAAGATGAAGCCGAACCATTTGTTACGCAGGATTGCCTTGATTTTTTCCATGTCGGAGTTGTTCGGTTTGTGTCGGCAGCGACGCTATTCTATCAGGAGTGCGGCGATGGTCGGAGACTTTTTCATCGGAATCGTCTCGCTTCGCCGCCTATTTCAACAGGTCGTCCATCGTGTAGACGCCCCGCTTGCCGTTCAGGAATTCTGCCGCGATGACGGCCCCCAGCGCCAGCGTGCGGCGGTTGAGTATCTCGTGCCGCAGCGTCAGCACGTCGTCCGCCGAGGTATAGGTGACGGTGTGGATACCCGGCACCGTCCCTTCGCGGATCGATGCGATCGCCAGCTCCGAGGGATCGGCCGCAGGGCGGTTCACCCAGCGCTCCTTCGTGCCGATGCGGTCGATGATCTCTTCGGCCAGCGTGATGGCCGTGCCGCTCGGTGCATCCTTCTTCTGCGTGTGGTGCACCTCCTCGATGCGGACGTCGTAACCGCCGACACGGCCGACCATTTCGGCCAGCTGCCGGTTGAGCCGGAACAGCAGGTTGACCCCCAGCGAGTAGTTCGAGGCGTAGAAAAAGGCCCCGCCCCGCTCTTTGCAGCGGGTTTTCAGTTCGTCGAGGCGATCCGTCCAGCCCGTCGTGCCGCTTACGACCGGCGTACCGGCGTCGATGCAGGCGCGGATGTTGTCGTAGGCCGTTGCGGGCGTCGTGAATTCGAGCGCCACGTCGATGCCGCGCAGATGCGCCGCGTCGAGGTCGCCGCGGTTGTCGGCGTCGACGATCAGTCCCACGCCGTGCCCCCGTTCGACGAGGAGACGTTCGATCTCGCGTCCCATTTTCCCGTATCCGATGATAGCTGCGTTCATAGTGCGAAAAAATATTTGGACAAAGATACGATTAAGCCGAGAGCAATGCAAATTTATTTGCAATTGCCGAGGCGGAGTATCTAAGGCGTCAGCCAAAGATACGAAATCCTCGATGAGTGCGGAGGGTGTTCCGGATTTTTTCGTACCTTTGTCTTGCTATCTTTTTGTATCCGTCTGAAAACGTAAACACGCGCTAGATTGGTATGTTGCGATGCGTTATTTTGTCGAACTGAGTTACAACGGAGGCCGTTATTGCGGCTGGCAGCGTCAGCGTGACGCCGCTTCGGTGCAGGAGACGCTCGAACGGGCGCTTTCGACGCTGCTGCGCGAGCCTGTTGAGGTGACCGGCGCAGGCCGTACCGACACGGGCGTGCACGCCGCCTATGCCGTGGCGCATTTCGACGTAGCGGCGCCGCTGACCGATCCGGAGCATACGGCCTACAAACTCAATTGCCTGCTGCCTGACGACGTCGCCGTCTTCGGCGTGGCACCGGTCGCGGACGATGCGCACGCCCGTTTCAGTGCGGCGGAGCGCGAGTACCGCTATTTCATCGAGTCGCGCAAGAACCCCTTTACCCGCAGGGCCGCGTGGCACTATTACCGGCCGCTGGATGTGGAGCGGATGGATCGCGCTGCGGCATCGCTTTTGGAGTACGATGATTTTACCTCCTTTGCCAAACTGAACTCCAACAACAAGACCAATATCTGCCGCATCGTGCGGGCCGGTTGGGAGGAGTCGCCCGAAGGAGTGTACCGCTTTACGATCCGTGCCGACCGTTTTCTGCGCAATATGGTGCGGGCGCTGGTGGGGACGCTGGTCGACGTGGGGCGCGGGCGTTACGATGTGGAGGAGTTCCGCTCGATCGTCGAGAGCCGCGACTTGTCGCGCGCGAGCGGCGGCGCGCCGGCCGAAGGACTTTATCTGTGGGACGTCGCCTACCCTGCCGGAGTGTTCCGGCGCGGGGAACGGACGCGAAACCTGTTGTTTAACTAAAAATATTCCGAACTATGGGAACGATTCTCTATCTGGTGGGTTTGGTCTGCGCCGTACTGGCGGTGCTCGACATCTTCAAGAAAAACATTTCGACCGTCGGCAAGGTGATCGCCTCGGTGCTCGTATTGCTGACGAGCTGGGTGGGGCTGCTGGTTTACTATTTCTACGCGAAGGATCATCTCGAAGAGTGGTTCAAGTAGGCGGTTCGACGAAAAATGGAAACGGGCCGGTGCATCGCACCGGCCCGTTTCGTCGGGAAGCCTACCCTATTGGATTTCCGAGAGCGACGGTGTGGCGCGGGGCGTGAAGTCGTTGGTCGAATTGTTCGTGTCGACCAGCTTGCCGTCGGCTGCGACCTTGCGGCGTACGCTCAGACCGTAGCTCGTCTGGTCGGAGCTCGTCTCGCAGGCATAGGTGTAACCGGCGTCGAGCTCGGTATCCCACGGATTCGTCAGATACTCGGACGAAACGCCCAGATTGACGGCGTCGACGATCCACGAATTGGGTACCTTGAAGCAGTTCTTGAAGGTCATGTCGTAGTCCTTTCCGTTGGGCGAATGGAAGATATAGCTGCCCGTGAAAGCGTAATCGGCGAGGAACCTGTCTCGGGTCATTCCGATGGGAGGGATAGCCAGTGCGCAAGAGCGTTTACCCGCAGCGTCGAGCATGATGACGCTCTTGGTGTAGGTGTACCAGATGTCGAGATTGTCCACTTTGGGGTTGTCGATATCGAGCATGGATTCGACTGTCGACTCGTTGTACCACTCGAAATCGGCCGAGGTCAGATCGAAGGAGTTGGGATTGGTCGCCTTGTGGTTCTGGGCGTTGTTGCAGATCAGGAGCGACTCGCCGGCCTTGACCAGGACGTCGTCGCCGTCGCCCGGAATGCAGAGAATCTCGTCGACGATGCAGTAATTCGGCCGGGGATCTTCGCCCTCGTTGAACGAGATGTTCTGGACGGAGGTGATCTTCGACGACGTGATAATCAGCAGCCCGTCGGCGTAGAGATCCTGGTCGGTGTTGTTGCGGATCTTGATGTATTGGTCGCCGTGAGCCTTGTCGACCTTGCCCGTGGCGGGGAGGGGACAGGAGGTGAAGAACGACTCTTCGATCAGGAAATCGCCGCTGTAAAGGCTGTTCTCGGACTGCTTGATATTCATGTAGGCCAGCGTCGTACCGGTCGTTTTCTCCGCGAGTGTGACGGTCGTCGAACGTTCGGCGCCCGTCGTGTTGGGTTTTACCGAGAGGACGACTACCTCGCCCTGGCTCTGTTCGCTCAGGCCGATCCAGTCCGCGTCGGCGGCGGGAATGTCGATCGTGTAGTCCGAAGTCGTCAGCGTGACCATCACGTTGCCGCCGCGTGCGCGGAGGTTGAAGTTCGTCGTGGTGGGATCTTTCGGTGTCTCCGTTCCGTCGTCGTCGGAGCAGGCGGTCATGCCGGTCGCCAGCGCGACGACCGTCAGCATTGCAAAGAGTTTTCTCATCGTTTTACAGTATTAGAAATTAAACATAAATATCGTTTCAAAAACAGATTCCGCAGGCGATCGTGGCCAAGTGGACACGCACGCCGTCCATGTAGATGCCCGGGCGCCACGAGGCGTCGACGAAGAGCGCCAGCGAACGGCGCAGCTCCCGTTCGGCGCGCAAGGCTGCCGTGAGTTCGACGACGTCGGCCGTCATGCGGTCGACGCTGTCGAAGAGCATGGCGCCGATATCGGGATCGAGACGGCTGTCGGTCAACAGCGTGTGGCGGGTCAGGTTGACCGCGTAGCGGCCGCCGACCGTCGCGCGCAGCGTACCGCGCTGTCCGTGACGGGTCAGATGCAGGTCGCAGCCGGCGCCGGCCGTCGACAGGGCGATTTCCCGCTTCGGGTAGGGATAATCGGCCGACGTGCGGAAGTACCCGACCGACGGTGCGAGCGTGTAGTCCGTCTGCGGGCGATTCCAGGTCACCATTCCCCCGGCAGCGAGTCGCAGCGTGCGGTTGCGGTACATTGCGAACTCGCCCAATATCCGGTAGTCCGCCGTCTCGCCGTTGTCGACGACGTTTTCGAATCCCTGCCTCAATTCGTAGGAGCCCTCCACTGCGAAACCTCCCCGCTCGTAGCGGCGTGCGACGCTGCCCGACAAGGTTTGCGTCACGAGTCGGCCTGCCGGAGCGTAATTGAGTTCGCTGAAAATGTTGCGATTGGAGAAACGCTCGTATTGCAGGAGGGCCGACCAGCCGCAGGTGCGGCTCGGGACTGCTGTCAGCGAAAGCGCGTATCCCTTGCCTTTGTAGAAGAGGGACTGGTCTTCGCTTCCGACGTAACGTGCGAAATAGTTGCCCAGTCCCGTCATGAGGAATTCGACGGTATTGGCGCCCCGTTCGTCGAAGAATCCGACCTCCTGCGACTGTTTGTAAATGCGTCCGCGCGCAGTCAGGGCGATGAGGGATCGATCCGTCGAGAATCCGGCGCCGATCGTGCCCGTCAGATCGTTGACGATGTTGTGGGGACGGGGATCGATCTGGCGGAATTCGTGGCGGGCGCGGTAATTGATGCCGATCCCGTAATTGATCCGTCCGTCGCGGCGCACGTATGCGCCTCGAAAGGCGTACTCTTCGGTCGAAAGGTCGCCGCCCACCGAATCGGCCAGGACGAAGGGGCGCAGCAGACGGTAGTCGGCTGTGGAGTTCCAGCGAACGTTGTCCGTGCGTCCCCGTTCGTAGGAGGCGCCGGCCGTGACGACCGACTGCTCGTCGAGTCGCAGATAGGAGTCGGCGCGGAACGTCCCGACGAGTACGCCGTCGCCCTCGGGTTGCAGGATCGGCCGGCTCTCGCTGCGCAGGTCGCCCTGCAATCTCAGCGTGGAGTACGAGACCGGATAGCGGTAGAGCATCGCTGCGGGAGAACTTTCGTAGGCCGAAGCATCCAGCGTCGCGAGCGGGGCGTTGTGGAACTCCGCACGGCGGAGTATGCCGAGCGAGTCGCACGCGGCTGCGGTTTGCGCTTCGCTCCACAAAGGCAGCGGCAACAGACAGAACAACAGGAGGCGCAGCGGTTTCATGGTCAGTTGACGTATTTTAACAACAATACGATCGAACTCCGGTCGTCCATCCAGGCGAGCGCTTCGGACGGGGTGTTGTGGTCGGCGTTGCGGACGTATTGCACCGTTCCGTCGGTGTAGTGCAGGTTGGCCTCGACGATGAGGGTGTAGACCCCCTTTTGCAGCGTGAGGGTCGCCGACCGTCCGTCGAGGACGGTGAAGAAGACCCGTTCCTTCGTGTTGATGTTCTCGCAATAGGAGATGTCGGAGAGGAGCTCGATTCGTTCGACCGGACGGTCGTCGGGCAGGATGAAGCGGACGGAAAGTTGCGTGAACAACTCCCGGCCGTCCGATTCGCAGGCGGTCGAGCAGAGGCTCAGGAGCGGAAACAAGAGTAGAAGACGTCGCATGTCGGGGTCGTTATAGCTTAATATTCAGCTCCATGCCGAAGTAAGGCGTGACTTCGCGGCGGATATGGCGGCCGTCGGATGTGTGATAATCGGGGGTGTAATCGAGCAGTTTGTTGACGAACAGAGCCACGGCCATCTTGTCGCGATAGAGCTTTTTCGTGATTTTGAGGTTGACATTCATGCTGAACGGGGTGGTTACATAGCGCCACAGCGTGGGGTCGCTGTCGCGTACGAGTGCCGACAGCAGACCGTCGGCAGCCGATTCGGCCGTGAACGGGTGCGAGACGAGATCCTCGTCGAGATACGAAATCGGCCAGGCCGAAACCGGCGTATTGCGGCTTCCGAGGAACCACATGCACTGGAACGATGTGGAGAGAATGAGTTTCAGGCGGGGAATCTGCGTGTCGAGCAGAAAATTGGTATTGCACATTTCGCGCAGGTAACCGTCCGTCGAAAAGTAGTACCCGACGTAAGGATAGGTCTGTCCTCCGGGGGCGGAGGTCGGCAGCAGGTACTCGGGGTGCATGTTGGAGTAGTTCGTCCGGAAATAGGCGCCCGTGACGGTAACTCGCGTGGCGATCGCGCGGATGCGCTGCGAGGTGAAGGCGAATTCGATGCCCGACTTTTCCGTGCGGCTGCCGTTGGTCGAGCGGGAGTACCCGCCCAACCGCGTCTCTTCCGTATAGGGGATGCCGTCGAGCGACGGGGGACCGTCCAACTGTTCCATGTCGATCGCCGTTTCGTCGTAATCCCGGAAGGTGAAGCTCCGATAGTCCGACGTCGTGCGGAATCCCGACGTCATGTCTTCGCGGAAATAGGTCACCGACAGCTGGTTGTCGTTCCAGTCGGCGTCGAGGCGAACCTCCCATTTGAAATTGCGTGCGGCACGCAGGTCGTAATTCGTCGGATCGAGCGTGTAGAGTCGCAGGTTGATCCGTCGGAGTGCGGGATTCGCAGGCCAGTAGTTGAGCTGGGTGAAATCGAAATACTCCGTGTCGGGATAGAGGCTGTCCATCGTCGGGAATTTGGTGTGCCAGCCGACACCTCCGCCCAATCGCAGGGTGAGATTCCGGCCGGCGACATGGAATCGCGGCAGTGCGACGACGACGTTGGCGCGCGGATCGAAATAGAATTTCCCCTGAATCGTATAGCGGCGTCCCAGATTGAACATCGAGGCGGCGCGCACGCCTCCCGTAGCCTCCACGCGGAAGTCTCCGAGAGCGAGCGTCGTGGCGTCTTCGAGGAAAAACGAGAGTTTGTGCAGGGCGGGGATCGCGTCGTAGGCGCGGGGCCGCGAATCCATCTGCGGGCTGAACGGCCGGGCGACGTCGAAGACCAGCCCGCGGCCGTAGTTCTTGTCCATCGACCAGTCGGCCCCGACGCGCAGCGTGTTGCGCGAACGTTCGGTGTCGGCGTTGAAGGTCGCTACGGCCTTGGCATAGCCGTAGAACGGTTTGCCGTCGACGAGCAGCGTGGCGTCGTAGGAGGCGGGGATGATGACGGCGTCGTACTCCCCCGGCTCGGTGCCCCACGTCTTGGCGAAATCGGAACCGGTCTCCACGAACCTCCAACGGTCGATACGGTCGAATTCGGCGCTGAACGATGCCGTGAGGTCGAGACTGTGGAAAAATTGCCGATGCCGCGCCTCTACGGCGAACGTCGCGGCGAACTGCGTGCGGTTGTAATTCGACTTGTAGCGCTCGACGGGGCCTCCCAGACCGTTGTCGAGGTCCTGGTCGGATTTCTTGTTGTCGAACGAACCCGTATAGTCGAGACTGCCGCCCGCTGAGTAGCGGTAGGCGCTACCCTGCCAGTGGCGGCCGAAGCGGACGGAACCGGTCAGTCGTTGGTAGCTCTGACGCGGATTGCGGGGATCGGAGGCGGCCGTCAGGTAGTCGGCGTTGATATTCAGCGTCGTGCGTTCTGCGTCACCCCCCCCCTTCCGTTCGAATCCCTTTCCGACGGAGAAGAGTTTGCTGCTCATGTCGGCCTTGAAGCGGGCGGTGAGGTCGCGGCCGCCCTCGCGGCGCTTGACCTTGACCAGTCCGCTCGTCAGGTCGCCGTATTCGACCGAAGGGATGCCCCGCACGATTTCGACCGATTCGATGTCGTCGGTCGAGATCGCACGTGTATCGACGCCGCGATTGACGTTGGCGTACTCTTGGATCGACCCGTAGGAGGTCGAATATTGCAGGTTGGCATCATTACTTATGGGGATGCCGTCTACCTGAATCTGGGTACCCAATGCCGACGTAGCGTAATTGGCGGAGCTCGAAGGGTCGGCTTCGCGCAGGCGGATCTCCTGCGGCGCTCCGAACGAGGGGTCGGTGGCGCGGCCGCCGGGGATCAGCTCCATGAGGTCGGCGATGCTCGACGGCTGGATGTGGGCGATGGCTTCGCGGCCGATCTTCGACGACGACGTGGGCCCTTTGGATTCGGCGGCCGTCACCAGCACCTCGCCGATGGCCACCGGATCGATGTCGAGCCGGATTCGGCGGCGGGTCAGTCCGGCGGGAAGTTGCAGTTCGCCTTGCAGAAATACGTGTCCCATGTATAATAGACGGAGTTCGAAACGTCCCGGTTTCAGCCCTTCCAGCAGACATACGCCCCGGGCGTCGGCCGCCGCGGCCCGTTCCTTCCCGGTTCCTTCCTTCGGACGGAGCGAACAGACGGCGTATCCCAACGCTTCGCCCGAAGCGGCGTCGGTCACGGTTACTTCCAGTCGCGCTTCGTCCGTAGTCTGTGCCTCGGCGGCGGAAGCGAGAAGGAGTCCCAGCAACAGAAGAGTATATGGTTTCATGCGTTTCGCGTACGTCCTCTTTGATTTATTTACGCAACAAAAGTAACCTGCATCCGTCGGGCGGGCAATACCGTTTTATTGGGGTTTCCCCGTTGCTTAAATACCTGATTTTCGGTATGGGGGTGTCGGCGGATTTGCCCTACCTTTGCCCGTACAAATGACTAAAATTCGCAAAGTGATGAAAACGAACAAATTGATGATGTCGGCGACCGCTTTCCTGTTGCTTCTGGCAGGTGTCGGGTGCGGCAATCGTACGACGAAGGCGGAATCGACCGCCGCTGCCGCAGAGGCCGCGGTCGGCGAGGCGTTGCAGATCGACGACCTGCTGGCCGGGGCCGATTCGCTGGCCGGAAAAGAGGTGTGGATCGAGGGGGTATGCACCCATGCCTGCAAGCACGGCGCACGCAAGATCTTCCTCATGGGCAGCGACGATACGCAGACGATTCGCGTCGAGAGCGGCAAGCTGGGAAAATTCGATCCGCAGTGCGTGGGCAGCATCGTCCGCGTGAAGGGAATCCTGCGCGAACAGCGTGTGGATGAAGACTATCTGCACAGCTGGGAGGAGCAGGTTCGCACGCAGGCGGGTGAACAGCACGGAACGACTGCGGCCGGCTGCGATTCGGAGAAGAAGGCCCGCGGCGAAACGGCTGCGACCGTCGAGGGCCGTATCGCCGACTTCCGCCGTAAGATTGCCGAACGGAATGCGGCCGAGGGGAAACCCTATCTGTCGTTCTATTTCGTAGAGGCGCAGTCGTATGAATTCGACCGCTAACCGGCTGCGTCGCTGGAGCCGGAACGTGCACCGCGAGCTGTCGTTCTTCTTTTCGGGAATGCTGCTTATCTACGCCGTTTCGGGGCTGGTGATGAACCACCGCGATACGATCAATCCCAACTATTCGGTCGAGCAGCGGCGCTACGTCGTCGGGGAGCCGCTTCCCGCACGGGATCGGCTGACGCGCGACGACGTCGTCCGTCTGCTCGCGCCGCTGGACGAGGCCGACAACTACACCAAACACTATTTTCCGGAATCGGACGTGCTCAAAGTCTTCCTCAAAGGCGGTTCGAGCCTCACCGTACGGCTATCGGACGGCGAGGCGTTCTACGAGAAGCTGACGCGCCGTCCCGTGCTGGGGGCCATGACGCGCCTGCATTACAATCCCGGGCGATGGTGGACGTGGTTCTCGGATCTGTTCGCCGTGGGACTCGTGGCGATCGTCGCAAGCGGCTTGTTGCTGCTCAAGGGGCCGAAGGGGCTTCGGGGACGCGGAGGCATGGAACTGGCCGCCGGTATCGCCGTTCCATTGTTGTTCCTGATTTTCTTTTAAATGTTTTCGATAAGCCGGGTGCAGGCTGCGCTTGTGCAAGCTATGCCGAGGCGAGAGAACGAAGAATGAGATTCAACGTATGAGTGCAATCATCGAGTGTCGCAATCTGACACATTATTACGGGCGGCGTCTGATCTACCGCGACCTGAGCTTCGACGTGCCGCAGGGGCGGATTCTGGGGCTGCTGGGGAAGAACGGTACGGGCAAGACCACGACCATCAACATCCTGAGCGGCTACCTGAAACCCCGCAGCGGCGAATGCCGCATCTTCGGGCAGGAGGTGCAGAACCTCGATCCCGTGCTGCGGCGCAATATCGGCCTGCTGATCGAGGGACACGTGCAGTACCAGTTCATGACCATCGAACAGATCGAGAAGTTCTACTCGGTCTTCTACCCCGCCTGGTGCCGCGACGCCTACTACGAGTTGATGCGCAAGCTGAAAGTCGCACCCGGGCAGCGGATTTCGCGCATGTCGTGCGGCCAGCGTTCGCAGGTGGCGCTGGGGCTGATTCTGGCGCAGAATCCCGAACTGCTCGTGCTCGACGACTTCTCGCTGGGGCTCGATCCGGGCTATCGCCGGCTCTTCGTCGACTACCTGCGCGAATATGCCCGCGCCGAGTCGAAAACCGTCTTTCTGACCTCGCATATCATTCAGGATATGGAGCGCCTGGTCGACGACTGTATCATCATGGACTACGGCAGCATCCTGACGCAGCGCCCCGTCGCGGAGCTGCTGGCCGAAGTGCGGCGTTACGGCTTCACCGTGCCCGAGGGCTACGAGATTCCCGACGCGAAGGAGTTTTACCACCCGTCGGTGATCCGCAACCGGGCCGAACTCTTTTCGTTCCTGCCGCCCGCCGAGGTCGAGCGGACGCTGCGGCGGTTGCAGGTGCCTTACGGCGAATTTACCTCCGAACAGGTGACGTCGCTCGAAGACGCCTTTATCGGTCTGACCGGAAAATATTGATGAATTATGTTACGTGCTATTTTTTATAAGGAGTGGCTGAAAACGCGCTGGTACTATCTGGTCGCCGTGCTTCTCTCGCTCAGTTTTGTCGGTTATGTGCTGTTGAATTTCTTCCGTGCGGCGGGATTGAAGGGCATCGCCCACCTGTGGGAGGTGATGCTGTTGCGCGACGCGGTGTTCGTCGACCTGCTGCAATTCGTGCCGCTGGTCGTGGGGCTGCTTTTCGCCGTGGTGCAGTTCGTGCCCGAAATGCAGCGCAAGTGCCTGAAACTGACGCTTCACCTGCCCTGTCCGGAATTAAGGATGATCGGTGCGATGCTGCTCTACGGCGGGCTGCTGCTGGGGGTGCTGTTCGCCGTGTCGCTCGGCGTGCTGTTCGTCGCCTTTCGGGCGGTGCTGGCGCCCGAACTGGTACGGCATATCCTGCTGACGGCCGCACCGTGGTATGCGGCGGGGATCGCCGCCTATCTGCTCGCGGCGTGGATCTGTCTGGAACCGACGTGGCGGCGCCGGCTGCTCTACGGTGCGGTCGCGGCGTGCGTGCTGAGGCTCTTCTTTCTGGCGCCTGCTCCCGAAGCTTACGACGGCTTCCTGCCGTGGTTGACGCTCTGCACCCTGTGCACCGCCTCCTGGTCGTGGTGGTCGGTCGTTCGGTTCAAGGAGGGACGGCAGGATTAACGAATAACAGTGTGGATATATGATACGTTTCAGCAAACTATTTTTCGGCTTCACCGTGTTCGTGCTGCTTCTGTGGCTGCTGCCGTGGGCCTATAATTTCGCCTTCTACAAACCCGAACGGACGCCCTTCACGCTGTGGAGCTGCGTAGTCGGCGATTTCGCCGTGGTCGATTTCGCGGGCGACGGGATCGTGCGCCGCGACCGCGGCGGCCGCACCTACACCGACCGGGAGTTCGACAGCATCCTGCCGACCTTCTATGCGCGTCAGCTGCTCAACGACGAGCGGTTTCCCGATTCGCTGTGCGGCGTGGCCGTCACGCCCCGCCTGCTGCAAAGCGAGAACTTCATGTTCCGCTCGACGCCGGCGGAGATCAACAAACCCCGTACGGGGCTCTATCCGCTGTTGGAATCGATGTCGGGGCGCGTCGATCTGGAGATGCCCGACGACGTCTTCCGCATCACGTCCTCGGGTATCGAGTTCGTCGTCATGGCGACCAATCGCATCGACCGCGGAAAGAGCGACCGTTTCACCGAGGCGATGACCCGCAAGGGCTTCCGCTTTCCGGCGCTTGCGGTGGCGGGCAATCCGTCGACGCGCAAGGAGTACGACGAAGGCTATCTGCTGCTCGACGCTTCGCGGCAGTTGTTCCACCTCAAACAGGTCAAGGGGCGTCCCTATGTCCGTGCGATCGATCTGCCCGAAGGGGTGCAGCCCGAACATCTCTTCGTGACGGAGTTCCCGTCGCGTCGTACGCTGGGATTCCTGACCGATACGGAGAACGGGTTCCATGTATTGTCGAAACCCTCCTACGAGATCGTCCGCGTGGGGATTCCGGGCTGGAACCCCGAGAGCGAGTCGCTGACCGTCATCGGGAATATGTTCGACTGGACGGTGCGGGTCACGGGTGCCGGAGCCGACCGCTACTATGCGGTCGACGCCCGGCGGGAGTACCGGCTGATCGATTCGATGGTCTACGGGTCGGAGCGGACTCCCCTGCCCGGGCTGGTCTTCACGTCGTATGACGACGGCTATGTGAAACCCCGTTTCGAGTAGTGCGGCGCCCTTTGTGAAAGAGGACTGATCCAATTATATTCATCGGCAGGATAATCGATTCGATTATCCTGCCGATTTTTGGTCTCTTATTCCGATTGGAGCGAAGAGGCGATGCCGTGTCGCATGGCGGTCATTTCATGATTCTCGGTATCTAAATGATGGTTATCTTAACGTCGATCGCGCTTCCGGGAAGTTTGGAGTATAGTCCCCAAATGTAAAACGTAGTTATGACCGTCGGAGAGGCTCCTCCCATTCTACTGTATACCAGATTTAAGGTCATTTTACCGGATTCGGTGTCGGTGTCGACAGCCTGCTTCTCGAAAGAGTATCCGGGGTCGCCCAACAGATGTTGTCCGATGATGAGCGTGTATTTTTCGAAGTCGATGACCGGCAGGACAACCGAAGGCGGCGCAACGGCCTCGAACTCTTCCGTGCTGTTGATCAGGAAACATTCCGTTTCACCGAAATCGATTTCGGAGAAGTTAAATTTTACTTCGGAGCAGTTGTAGGAACTCTCCGGCAGATGCGTCGTGAAAAAAGCCGTTACCTCCTCGGAGGCGGCGACGGGAGGCGTGCCGACGACTTCGGGTTCTTTCGAGTCGTCGCACGCAACGAGGTTTCCGCCCAGCAGGAGCAGGACTGCTTTCAGAATCAGAACGTTGGATTTCATGTCGTGATGGTTTTAGGTTTGAAATGAATCGTCGGATGTTTTTCCGTGAATCTTGTGAATTATGATACAGAAAACCGGAATGTTTAAAAACGTTTCATCGTTTCAATACAAAGTTATTGAATTCAGCCGTCTATTCAATGATTTTTGCGAAAAAAATGATGCAGACTGAAAAGGTAGCGATGTCGAAAGGATGTGTTCGCAATTCTGTAATACGTCGTTGGTTTGCAGCGTGCAAGAGAAAAATATTCCGGTATTTGAAAAACCGAAGCGTTCTCCCTTTTGGTATCATTGCCAAGGAACGAACGCCTGCTTCCGATAAGGAAGCAGGCGTTCGCCTTTTATCGTCGGACCGTGGCTACCGTACGCGCAGCGAGCGGCCGATGCGCAGCGTCGTGGTGCGCGAAATGCCGTTGAGCTGGCAGAGCCGCGAAACGGTCGTGCCGTAACGCACCGCGATGCCGCCCAGCGTGTCGCCCGAACGGATCCTGTGGTATTGCGCCGAAGCGAGCGCTTTGCGCGCCTCCTCGGCTCTCTTTTCGTCGTTGGCTTCGGCCTCCTCGTCTTCGAAGTCCTGCGAGGCGCTCGAATGGATATCCAGATAGCTCTTTTTGAGCAGGAAGGTTTCGCGCCGCAGGTTGCCGCTCTGGAAGTCGATCAGTCGTTCGGGGTCGAACGACTGTCCGCAGTAGCGCGTCTCGAAGTGGAGATGCGGGCCGGTGCTGCGTCCCGTGCTGCCGCCGTAGCCGATGATCTGCCCCGCCTCGACCCATTCGTCGGCGTGGACGATCCGCTCCGAGAGGTGGCCGTAGAAAGTTTCCAGTCCGTTGTCGTGGCGGATGACGATCAGGTTGCCGTAGCCGCCGGATTTGGACGACGGGATCGAGATGCGCACCTTGCCGTTGAAGGTGGCGTAGATCGGGTCGCCCGTTTTCAGCGGCAGGTCTACGCCCTGATGCTTGCGCCGGCGGCGCATACCGAACTTCGAACGGATGGCGGCCTTGTAGGGATAGTGGTAGCATTTGAGCGAGTCGACCAGCTCGATGTCCACCGAACGCGGCAGGTCGGCGAGCTTCACCACGTCGCGGTAGGGAAAGAGTTTGGTCGTGTCCCAGCAGCGGGTGTAGATTTCGCTGTCCTTGACGTAGTCGCGGTTGCGGAGGTATTTCCATGTGTTGTCGTTGAACAGGACGATCATCACTGCGTCGTTGCCCGAAGGGAGCGTGTCGACGGCGATCACCCCGTCGACGTATTCGGTCGATTCGACCGGCTGCGGCTCTTTCTGCGGTTTGAGCGTCTCGGCCTGCTCCTTTTCGAGGCAGTCGATCTCCTGCTGGATCTCTTGCAGGAGTTTGCGCATGTGGTCGATGCTCTGGGCTTGCAGGGGCGCGGCCGCGCCGGTGAAAAGAAGGGCGGTGAAAAGATAACGCAATTTCATCGAGTGTGTGTTTTAGTTTCGCTGAATCAAAATTAAGGTCATCGCTCCTGTTCGTGCAGGAACTCTTCGGCCGCTTCGAGCGCCCGGTAGAACTCTTCGCCGAAACGCCGCACGATCGGCTCCCGAAGGGCCTTGTAGACGGGGATGCCCAGCCGGCGGCCGCACTCCACCGCGGGCCGGCAAACCTCCCAGCGGTGATAGTTGAGGCCCAGCGTACCGTTCGAGAAGCGCACGACGCGGATCGGATAGAGGTGGCACGAGATCGGCTTGCGGAACGAGCACCGTCCTTCGCGGAAGGCCCGTTCGACGGCGCAGAGCGTCACGCCGTTTTCGGTGTAGGAGTAGGCGCACTCGGCGTCGCCGACCAGCGGCGTGGTGTAGTCGCCCTCGTCGTCCACGACCATGAAGCCCTGCCGCTCGACGGCGGCGATGCCCTCGGGGGGCATGTAGGGCTTGTAGGTCTCGTACTGGGCTTCGAGCGTTGCGACCTCCTCGATTTCGAGCGGTGCGCCGGCGTTGCCTTCGACGCAGCAGATGCCCTTGCAGCGGCTCAGATCGCAGGCGAAGCACTCGCGCAGCAGGTCGAGGCTTACGATCTTGTCGTCGATTTCGATCATGGCTTGCGGCCGCACGTGTCGGCGATGATGAGGTCGTAGAGTTCGCCCAGCGTCATGCCGGCGGCGCGCACCTGCTTGGGTACGATGCTGCCGGCGCTCATGCCGGGAATGGTGTTGATCTCGATCAGGTAGGGACGGCCTTCGGGCGTGACGATGAAATCCACGCGCACGATGCCCCGGCAGCGGCAGGCCTTGTAGGCCGCCAGCGCGAGACGGTGGAGTTCGGCCGCGGTCTGCGGTGCGATCTCGGCCGGCGTGATCTCGTCCGAATAGCCCGCCTCGTATTTGGCCTGGAAATCGAAGAACTCCTTTTTCGGCCGGATCTCCGTGATCGGGAGCAGGTATTCCCTGCCGCCGGCGATCAGTACGCCGCAGCCCATTTCGCGGCCGCGGATGCACTCCTCGACGAGCACTTCGTCGCTCTCGGCGAAGGCGCGTTCGACGGCGGCGGGAATTTCGCCGGCTCGTTCGACGCGCGTCACGCCGAAGCTGCTGCCCGAGGCGTTGGGCTTGACGAAGAGCGGCAGTCCCAGTTCGGCCGCGAGTGCGTCGGGATCGACGGCGTCGCCGCGGCGGATGAACCGTTCGCGCGCCAGCCCCACGCCCGTGGCGGCGACGGCGCGCTTGGTCGAGATCTTGTCGAAGGTGATGACCGACGAGGTCATTGAGCACGACGAATAGGGAATGCCCATGATGTCGAGGTAGCCCTGCAACTTGCCGTCCTCGCCCGGCGTGCCGTGGATGAGAATCAGGGCGTAGTCGAATTCGCGGCGGCATCCGTCTACCGTGAGCGAGAAGTCGTTGCGGTCGAGCTGCCACCGGCGTCCGTCGGGGGCCGTGTAGTGCCAGTCGCGGCCGCGGACGTCGATCACCGTCACGTCGTATTTTCCAGGGTCGAGCGCCGCTTCGATCTGGGCTGCGCTCTGCAATGCGATTTCCCGTTCCGAAGAGTCACCTCCGGCCAGAAACGCTATCTTCAATCTGTTCATATCGTAAGTTACGGGTTGTAGATGTCTTTGTAACGGAAGGCGAGGATTTCCTCGATCTGTTCGGCGTATTGGCGCGCTTCGTCGCGTGCGGGATCGATTCCGAGCGCGCGGTTGAAATCGTTGAGCGCCTTGCCCCACTCCTGGCGGCGGTAGTACCACCGTCCGCGTTCGACGAGCAGTGCGGCGTTGCACGGCTCCTCGCCGATGCGTTCGGTGAGCCGTTCGGCGTAGCGGACGGGGTCCCAGAGCCGTTTCTCGCGGATGTAGGCCAGCACTTCGGGCGTGAGCATCGCCGATGCGTCGTCGCCCTGTTCCAATGCGCGGCGCACCTCGGTCGAGGAGAAGTCGCACAGCGGCGCTTCGTTCAGAAGGGTGATCCGGTCGAGGTATTGCGTCGTCTCGAAGCCCCTGCGCGGGTAGACCAGCAGCGGATAGCCGTCGAGGATCTCGCGGTAGTCTCGCCAGCGTTCGAGCTGCGGGACGAGGTCGGCGCCCAGCAGTACCGAAAAACGCATTTGTCCGCCGTAGTTCCGCGAGAGGTACCGCAGCGTGTCGATCGTGTAGGAGGGTTTTTCGAGCAGGAATTCGATGACCGAGGGTTTGATCCGTTCGGGGAAACGCGAGCGGGCGCAGGCCAGTTCGGCCATTTCGAAACGGTTCAGCTCGGGTGCGAGCGAATCGTCCGCTTTGAGCGGGTTCTTCGGCGAGACGACCAGCACCACCTCGTCGCAGCCGACATGCTCGGCTACCCACTCGGCCAATGCGATATGCCCCCGATGGACGGGATTGAACGAACCGAAATAGAGAACGACGTGTTTCACGACTCGATCGGTTTAGCTGAGAAAGTCGCGCACGATGCGTTCGACCTCCGCCACGGCCGTGTCCAGCACGTCGTTGACGACGACGTGGTCGAATTCGGGCGCCTTGGTCAGTTCGAACTCCGCTTTGGCGACCCGTTTGGCGATCACTTCGGGAGCATCGGTGCCGCGGAGTTCGAGCCGGCGTTCCAGCTCCTCGATCGACGGCGGCATGATGAAGACGGAGCAGGCGTCGGCGCCGAAGATGCGTTTGAGGTTGATCCCTCCCAGCACGTCGACGTCGAACAGAATGGTATGCCCTTTCCCCCAGATGCGGTCGAGTTCGCTGCGCAGCGTGCCGTAGCAGGTGCCGGCATAGACCTCCTCCCATTCGACGAAACGCTCTTCGTCGACCGCCCGGCGGAATTCGTCGGGCGAGAGGAAATAGTAGTCCACGCCGTCGCGCTCCGTACCGCGCGGTGCGCGCGAAGTGGCCGAGATCGAGAATTCCAGCTGGGGAATCCGTCGGAGCAACTCGCGCACGATGGTCGTCTTGCCCGAACCGCTCGGAGCCGAAAAGATGATGAGTTTTCCCATGAGACCGGATATTAAGCTCTGCTTCGGGTTGACCGTTATAAAATATTGAGTACTTGCTCTTTGATTTTTTCGAGCTCGTCCTTCATCTTTACCACGAGAATCTGGATGTTGCTCTCGTTGGCCTTCGAGCCCATCGTATTGATTTCGCGCCCCATCTCCTGAGCGATGAAACCGAGTTTGCGCCCGGGCGTCTCCTCGTCGGCAGCCACTTCGCGGAAATAGCGGCAGTGGTTTTGCAAGCGTACCTTCTCCTCGGTGATGTCGAGCTTTTCAAGGTAGAAGATCATCTCCTGTTCCAGCCGGTTCGAATCGACCTCGACGTCGAGCTGCGCCAGATTCTCGCGGATGCGGGCCTTGATCGTCTCGGTGCGCGCCTTTTCGTAGGGGACTACCTCCTCCTTGTAGCCTTCGATCTTGTCCACGCGCCGCAGCAGGTCGGCGATCAGCGTGGCGCCCTCCTGCAAGCGGAAGTCGTCGAGCCGGGCGACGGCCTCCCCCGCCGCCGCCAGCAGCGCGGCGTGCTCCTCTTCGGGTACCGTTTCGTTAGGCGTCGAAACCACGTCGGGCATTCGCAGCACCGACTGCATCATGGCGTCGAACGAAGCCTCCATACCTGCATAGGTGAGCGCATCGCTCAACTGGCGGACGTAGGCGCGGAACTGCTCCTTATTTATATGGGCCGAAGTCTCGACAGCCGTACTCTCGGCCGTGACGAAAATTTCGACCTTGCCGCGCTGCAACGCCTTTGTCGCCAGCGTGCGGATTTCGGGTTCGAGCGAACGGTACGCCGAGGGCATTTTGATGCTCAGGTCGAGCTGTTTGGAGTTGAGCGAGCGGATTTCGACGCTGAATTTCTTATTCGGGGCGAGCCTTTCGGCCTTGCCGAAACCGGTCATGGATCTGATCATTGGTCGAGGTAAATTTTTGCAAAAATAGTAAACAAATGCGAAACGGGGAAGGATTCCGTTCGAAAAATGGCTGCCGGCGAATTATCTGAAAATATTTGGGCCGTCGTGGTTGCGGATTCTCATTTTTTGCTTACCTTTGTGTTATCGGAGTAACAGTTATCTAAATCATCAGACTATGAAAAAGCACAATTTTAACGCAGGACCTTCGATCCTGCCTGAAGTCGTTTATGAGAAGACGGCCCGGGCGATCCTCGATTTCAACGGGACGGGGTTGTCGATTCTCTCGATTTCACACCGCTCGAAGGAGTTCGACGAGGTGATGGCTCAGGCGGATTCGCTGCTGCGCGAATTGCTCGATATTCCCGATAACTACAAGATCATCTTCATCGGCGGCGGCGCCAGCACCCACTTCTTCGAGGTGCCCGCCAATTTCCTCAACACCAAGGCGGGATACGTCAATACCGGCGTCTGGGCGAAGAAGGCGATCAAGGAGGCCAAGCGTTACGGCCAGACCGAAGTCGTCGCCTCGTCCGAGGACCGGAATTTCACCTACATCCCCAAAGGCTTCGACATCCCCGCCGATCTGGACTACCTGCACATCACGACCAACAACACGATCTACGGTACGGAGTACACGGCCGACCTCGATTCGCCGGTGCCCGTGATCGCCGACATGAGTTCCGACATCCTGAGCCGTCCGCGCGATGTGAGCAAGTACGCCATGATCTACGGCGGCGCGCAGAAGAATCTCGCTCCGGCGGGTGTCACGTTCGCCATTATCCGCGAGGATATGCTCGACCGGATTCAGCGCGATCTGCCCACGATGGTCGACTACCGCACGCACGTGACCAACAACTCGATGTTCAACACGCCGCCCGTGTTCGCCATCTACGCGCTGACCGAGACGCTCAACTGGCTCAAATCGATCGGCGGCGTGCCCGAAATCTACCGCCGCAACCAGGAGAAGGCGGCGCTGCTCTACGACGAGATCGACCGCAACCCCCTCTTCGTGGGTACGGCGACCGAGGAGGACCGTTCGCTGATGAACATCTGCTTCGTCATGGCCGAGGGCTACGAGGAGCTGGCGCCCGAGTTCTTGGAGTTCGCCAAGTCGCAGGGCATGGTGGGCATCAAGGGACACCGTCTGGTGGGCGGTTTCCGCGCTTCGTGCTACAACGCCCTTCCGAAAGAGAGCGTCGAGGCGCTGGTGGCCTGCATGCAGGAGTTCGCCCGCAAACACGGCAAATAGGCCATGTGTCCGACGATCGTTCCCTACACATACGAGGCGAAAAAAGAGAAACGAATTTATTTCACGTCATTACTCAAAGATATGAAAGTATTGGTTGCAACCGAGAAGCCGTTCGCTAAAAAGGCGGTGGAGGGCATTCGCGGCATTGTGGAAGAGGCGGGGTACGAATTGGCCCTGCTGGAAAAATACGCCGATCGTGCGGAGCTGCTCTCCGCCGTGGCCGATGTCGACGCCCTGATCGTTCGCAGCGACAAGGTGACGGCCGAAGTGATCGCCGCCGCGAAGAATCTCAAAATCGTGGTGCGTGCCGGCGCCGGTTACGACAACGTCGACCTGGAAGCCGCTTCGGCCCGCGGGATCGTGGTGATGAACACCCCCGGGCAGAACTCCAATGCGGTGGCCGAACTGGCCCTTGCGATGATGATCTTCATGGCGCGCAACGGTTTTACGCCCGGCACGGGATCGGAGATTCAGGGCAAGACGCTGGGCATCCATGCCTACGGCAACGTCGGCAAGCTCGTCGGCCGCAAGGGCAAGGCGATGGGAATGAACGTCATCGCCTACGATCCGTTCGTGACGGACGACGCATTGTTCGAGGCCGACGGCGTGAAGCGCGTCGCTTCGGTCGGGGAGCTTTACGAGGCGGCCGACTTTCTGTCGCTGCATATTCCGGCGACAGCCCAGACGCGCGGTTCGATCGGGTACGAGCTGCTGATGTCGATGCCCAAGGGCGCGACGCTGGTCAATACGGCCCGCAAGGAGGTGATCGACGAAGCCGGCGTGGTGCGTGCGATGACCGAGCGGGAGGATCTGAAATACATCACCGACATCGCCCCCGATGCGCAGGCCGAGATGGCCGGGAAGTTCGGCAAGCGCTTCTTCGCCACGGCCAAGAAGATGGGTGCCGAGACGGCCGAGGCCAATATCAACGCCGGACTGGCTGCGGCGCGGCAGATCGTCGATTTCTTCAAGACGGGCGACACCCGTTTCCAGGTCAACAGGTAATTCGATTCACGACGGGGCGGAACGCGGCCTGCGGGTCGTCTTTCGCCCCGTCTTTTAATCTTGTACGCTATGGTAAGAATCAAACCTTTCCGGGGAATCCGCCCGCCGAAGGAACATGCCGCCGAGGTCGCTTCGCGGCCTTACGACGTGCTCAACTCGGCGGAGGCCAAAGCCGAAGCGAGCGAACGTTCGCTGCTGCACATCATCAAACCCGAGATCGATTTCGATCCGATCGCTGATGAACATGCCGAGGAGGTCTACGACCGTGCGGTCGAGAATTTCCGTCTGTGGCGCGAACGGGGCTGGCTGCAACAGGACGAGGAAGAACACTATTACGTCTATGCGCAGACCATGGACGGACGGACGCAGTACGGACTGGCGATGTGCTGCCATTTCGAGGATTATCGGAGTGGTGCGATCAAGAAGCACGAATTGACACGTCCCGACAAGGAGGAGGATCGCATGAAGCACGTGCGTTGCCAGCGGGCCAACATCGAACCGGTCTTCTTCGCCTATCCCGACAACGCCGAGATCGATGCGCTGGTCGAGGGCGTGGTGAAGGGTGCTGCGCCCGACTACGACTTTACGGCCGAGGACGGTTTCGGCCACCGGTTGTGGGTCATCCGCGACCGGAAGGTGAACGACCGCATTACGGAGATTTTCAAGGATATACCGGCATTGTACGTCGCCGACGGCCACCACCGTACGGCGGCTGCGGCGCGTGTGGGCGAAGAGTGTATGCTCCGCAATCCGAACCATCGGGGCGACGAGGAGTATTGCTTCTTTCTGGCCGTGACCTTTCCTGCGAGCCAGCTGCGCATCATCGACTACAACCGCGTGGTCCGCGATCTGAACGGCATGACGCCCGCGGAGTTCGTCGAGGCGCTGCGGACGGATTTCGAGGTGGAGAAGATCGGCGGCGAGGTGTACCGCCCTGCCCGTCTGCATAATTTCGCGATGTATCTCGACGGCGCGTGGTACAGCCTGACGGCCAGGGAGGGCACCTACGATGACGACGATCCGATCGGCGTGCTCGACGTGACCGTGCTGTCGAACCGTGTGCTGGACAAGCTGTTGGATATAAAGGATCTGCGTACCTCGAAACGGATCGATTTCGTGGGCGGTATCCGCGGATTGGGCGAGTTGCGGCGGCGTGTGGACAGCGGCGAGATGAAGGTCGCCTTCGCACTCTACCCTGTTTCGATGAAACAGCTGATCGACATCGCCGATACGGGCAACATCATGCCGCCCAAGACGACGTGGTTTGAACCCAAACTGCGTTCGGGCGTGGTGATCCATTCCTTCGAGGAGGGAAAATAGAGCGCCGGCGGGCGATCCGCCGGTTCCGCAAGGAGATAGACAAGGGGGTCTGAGAGTGTATCAGGCACCCTTGTTCGTTTCCGCACTGCCCTTCGCCTGCCGCATGATGAGGTCGTAGTCCACCTTGTCGTCGCGCAGCAATCGGGGGCGCGAGGCATCGAAACGGTCGTTGACGACGCTGCGCGTCGGGTCGAACCAACGGCAGGAGAGGCTGGCCAGATCGAGCAGCAGGTGCGGCAGGTCGTCGGTCATGTAGGGCCGGTCGACCGCACGGGCGATCGCCGCCGCGAGTTCGGGACGTGCGGCCCGATAGCGGTCCGACATCCAGATCATGAAGGGAATCTCGTATTGGTGACGGCAGCAGTCGGGCGAGAGCGTCGCATCGTGGATGCGTCCGTTGCGGTGGGCGTAATCGAACACCTCCTCGCCGTGGTCGGAGAGGTAGACGACCACGGCGTCGCGTGTGCGGCAACGGTCGAGGATCTCTCCCACGACACGGTCGTTGTAGCGGACGGCGTTGTCGTAGTCGGCGACAATGCGGCGTTCGTCGCGGCTTCGCCGCAGCCCCGAGGTCGAATATTCGGGGATGCTGTCGGCCGTGAAATAACCCGCTTCGGCGGGGAAGCGGTTGCGGTAGGCCACGTGTTGGCCCATCAGGTGGAAGATCGTGAGCCGGTGCGGATTGCGGAAGCGAAGGTCTTGTCGGTCGAAATCGGCGAGCAGTCCTTCGTCGAACGGGTATTTGTCGGCGTTGCAATGCGTGAAGAGCTGCGGGGAGAGCCGGGGATGGTAGAGGAAATGGCGGATCTCCTGATCCCACACGTCGTCGTTTTCGAGCGTGAAGGTCGTCTGGTTGTCGAACATCAGCGTATCGTAACCCGCACGCCGGAAGAGAGCGGGGAATAGCGGTGTGTCGCACCACGCCGTTTGCCGGTCCTGGCTGGCGAAGGAGAAGAGCAGATGCATGGCTTTCACCGTGAAATTGGCCGGCGATACCACGTCGGTGAAGGGATAGAGACGGCCCGCCGCCTCTTCCTGCGACAGTCGGGGCGTCGTCGGCAGCGGGTACCCGTACAATGCTGCATGGTGTTTGTTGTAGGATTCGCCGAGGATGAGGACGATTTCCGGAGAGCGGAACGTGCAGGAGTCGATCGCAATCGACTCCATCGCTTCGTGCAGGCTCCCGATCGCGTTGCGGTCGAAGGCCTGCATCCGCAGACTGAAAAACAGGCGTTCGGGTGCCGAACGGCGTTCGAGACAGAGCTCAGGGTCTTCGCGTAACAATTCGTGCAGCTCATGCCGGTCGTGTATGCGGGAGAGCCGCCAGGCCGATTCGAAGGCGGAGGCGTTGGATGTCAGTCCGAAAATTCCCCCCCCGCCAGTACGGTCGTCAGCAGGCAGGTGCGCAGGCCGGCATGGGGCATCGGTGCGGTGCGCCGGGCCTGCGAAACCTTTTCCAGCAGGAGGTTGATGCCTGCGACGAGGCTCCAAGCCGCGAGGAAGAGTGCGAAGCGTCCGGTGAAGAGGTAGCACTCGATGAATTCGGCGCTTTCGGCCGGATCGGTATCCGTGGCGATGCTCATGAGCGACGGCGTGATGAAGGTGCGGAAGAAGACGAGCAGAAAGCATTCGGCCATCGAAACGGCATAGGCGAGCGTGTAGGCTGCCGCTTTGTACCAGCGGCGGGCTTTGCCGCCGAGTATGCCGAGCGGCAGCGTCGCCGCATAGGCATAGGCGATGTAGAGTCCGAGTATCTCCCAATGCGTCGCTTCGATGCGGAACAGGTCGCTCGTCAGCTGGGGCCATACGAAGGTCAGCAGCATGAAGCAGAAGAAGACCGGTTCCCGCAGGACGGGAACGGCGATTCGGGAGACGATCCGGTCTGCCGCATGTCGGTATGGTGTCGGATTCATGGCTTCCTATGTCGCTGAAAACGATTGCAAAGATAGTATTTTTTGCGGAATATCCGTTGCTGCCCTCCGCCTCTTCCGGCGGATGCGGGGCGGTTGCCGTTCGACGGGCAGGACGCGATTTTTTCGGAGAATCGAAACAAAGAGGGCGATTTTTTGCTACATTTGTAAGAAACTTAACTCAAAACGGCATTATGGCAAAGATAAAAGGAACGATTGTCGTTGATAAAGAACGCTGTAAGGGTTGCGGCGTCTGCGTGGCATCGTGTCCGTGCGACGTGCTGGCCCTTTCGGTCGAAGTCAACAACAAGGGGTATCGCATGTGCATGATGGCGCACCCCGACGCCTGTACGGGCTGCGCTTCGTGTGCGATCATCTGTCCGGACAGTTGTATTACGGTATACCGGCAAAAATTCGAATAGACATGGCAGAGAAAGAGATAAAACTGATGAAAGGCAACGAGGTGATCGCCCATGCGGCGATTCGCTACGGTTGCGACGCTTATTTCGGTTACCCGATCACGCCCCAGTCGGAGGTGATGGAGACCCTGATGGAACTCAAACCGTGGGAGACGACGGGCATGGTCGTCTTGCAGGCCGAGAGCGAAATCTCGTCGATCAACATGGTCTACGGCGGTGCGGCCACCGGCAAGCGGGTGATGACCTCGTCGTCGTCGCCCGGCATCTCGCTCATGGCCGAAGGGCTGAGCTACATCGCGGGCGCCGAACTGCCGTGCCTGATCGTCAACTGTCAGCGCGGCGGCCCCGGTCTGGGTACGATCCAGCCCTCGCAGGGCGACTATTTCCAGGCCTGCAAGGGCGGCGGCCACGGCGACTACCGGTTGATCGTGCTGGCGCCCGCGTCGGTGCAGGAGATGCACGATTTCGTGGCGCTGGGTTTCGATCTGGCTTTCAAGTACCGTAATCCGGCGATGATTCTGGCCGACGGGGCGATCGGTCAGATGATGGAGAAGGTGGTGCTCGCACCCCAGCGCCCGCGCAAGACGAACGAGGAGATCGCCGCCGAGTGCCGCGACTGGGCGACCTACGGCAAGCCCGCCGACCGTCCGCGCAACGTCGTCACGTCGCTCGAATTGCAGTCCGAAGCGATGGAGAAGATCAACCTGCGCTTGCAGGCCAAGTACAAGGCCATGGAGGAGAACGAGGTGCGGTACGAAGCCCTTGCGTGCGACGATGCCGACTACGTGATCGTGGCCTTCGGCTCGTCGGCCCGCATCTGCTCGGCGACGGTCGAAATGGCGCGCGCCGAAGGGATTCGGCTGGGAATGCTGCGTCCGATCACCCTCTACCCTTTCCCGACCCGTCCGATCGCCGAACTGGCCGCACGGGTGAAGGGGTTCCTGAGTGTCGAGCTGAACGCCGGCCAGATGGTCGAGGACGTACGGCTGGCCGTGAACGGCGCCGTACCCGTCGAGCACTACGGCCGTCAGGGCGGTATGATCTATTCGCCGGACGAGGTGCTCGCGGCGTTGAAAGAGAAACTGATTAAAGCGTAAGACAATGGCGGAAGTTGAAATAAAGCAGGAGAATTTGGTCTACGGCAAGTCGCCGTTGCTGACCGACAACGTGATGCACTACTGCCCGGGTTGCAGCCACGGCACGGTGCACAAGCTGGTGGCCGAGGTGATCGGGGAGATGGGCATGGCCGACCGCACGATCGGCGTTTCGCCCGTGGGCTGCGCCGTTTTCGCATACAATTATATCGACATCGACTGGATCGAGGCGGCGCACGGCCGTGCGCTGGCCATCGCGTCGGCCGTCAAGCGGCTGCATCCCGAGAACATGGTCTTCACCTACCAGGGCGACGGCGACCTTTCGGCGATCGGTACGGCCGAGACGATCCATGCCGCCGCACGCGGCGAGAACGTGGTGGCGGTCTACATCAACAATGCCATCTACGGCATGACGGGCGGGCAGATGGCCCCCACGACGCTGTTGGGCATGAAAACCGCGACGACGCCCTACGGCCGCGACCCGCGGCTGAACGGCTACCCCTACAAGATCGCCGAGATGATGGCGCACCTCGACGGTACGGCCTACATCACGCGCCAGAGCGTCCACACGCCGGCCAACGTCCGCAAATGCAAGCGAGCTCTGCGCAAGGCGTTCGAGACGGCCATGGCAGGCAAGGGGTTCTCGCTCGTGGAGGTCGTTTCGACGTGCAACAGCGGCTGGAAGATGTCGCCCGTGGCGGCCAACGAGTGGCTCGCGCAGAACATGCTGCCCTACTATCCGTTGGGCGACATCAAGTCTAACGAGTAAGATCCAAGGGTATGAAAGAGACGTTAATTATTGCAGGATTCGGAGGACAGGGCGTCCTCTCGATGGGAAAGATTCTCGCTTACTCCGGCGTGATGCAGGATTTCGAGGTGACGTGGATGCCTTCCTACGGGCCGGAGATGCGCGGAGGTACGGCTAACGTGACGGTCATCCTCTCGGATCGGAAGATTTCGTCGCCGATCGCCTACCAATACGATACGGCCATTATCCTCAACCAGCAGTCGATGGACAAGTTCGAGGCGAAGGTGCGCCCGGGCGGTACGCTGATCTACGACACGAACGGCATCACGCACCACCCTACCCGCACCGACATCCGTATCTATACGATCAACGCCGCCGAGGAGTCGGCCAAGCTGGGGAATTCGAAGTTGTTCAACACGATGATTCTGGGCGGATACCTGAAAGTATGTCCCGTGGTGACGCTCGAAAACGTGGCGCTCGGCCTGAAAAAGTCGCTGCCCGAGCGGGCATGGAAGATGCTGCCCGAGAACGAGAAGGCGATCCGCCACGGTGCCGAAATCATCCGGCAGGTACGCTGACGAACCCTCTATGGAATGCGTCCGGCCGCTCCTTATCGGAGCGGCCGGACGTCGTTTTGGCGGAGGATGTTTGCAATCGTTACTTTGTCGTGGTGCGTTCTTCGGCCGTGGCCGGAAACGGCAGTCCGCAGAGGCGAGAAGGGCGGCTCCTCGCCAACTGCGGCTTGGAAAATATCCCCCGCCGGCTGCGGTCGGAAAACGACGCTACGGAATGGGTTACTTTTGATTCGGGGCCGTCGTCTCTTTGGGTTGGAAATCAATCTGATAGAATTTGAATTCCGGTTTGGTGATGGCGCCCGTCGCGGCGTCGATACCCCAACCGAGAATATTCAGCAGGTTGATGACCGATACGGCGTTGAAACTCTTGTTGATGATGATCGGTTCGGCCGTGTAGTTCGGCGATTCGATCTTGACGACCGTTTCGTCGAAGCTTCGGCGGATTTTGGTCGTATAGGGGAACGTGACGTTGGTGTGTTTCATTCCGTCGATGGTCAGGGTGGCCTTTTCGGAAATCTCACCGTCGAAAGTGACTTTGGTTTTTGAACCGCAGAAAATAGTGGCGCAAGAACTCATTAACAGCCCTGCGCAGATCAATGTAATGAACTGTTTCATAGATTTATGCAGATAAGGCCGTGTCCCCTCGGCGTGGTTGGTATTGGGTTGGAACAGGTACATAAAAAACGTGGGACAAAACTTTTATCTGTCTTCTGAGGTGTCGCATACCTTGCAGCCAAATAAAGAGTAAAGCCCACGTAGAAACGTGAGCGTTTACGCCTTACTCTTGGCTGCTTGTGAAAGTTGCGACGTTTCAGAAGACAAGAAATAAAGCTAACGCTTTTATATGTATGTACCGGCGCTTTTCGTGCGTGGACGGTACGGAAAATCAAAAAAGATGCTGCGGTTATCTATTCATAGGCAAATGGTGTTATAAATCTCTCACTGTTGCAAATATACGATTATTTCTTGAAAATAGTTTAGGCCACCCCTTTTTCAGTGGCCGAATCGCGAGGTGTCGACCTTCTTGCGTTCCCTGTCCTTGTAGCCGCCGAAGCGGTAGACGAAGTTGACCGTCACGTTGCGCGTGTGGAAGTCGTTGCCCATGCGCAGACGCTGTTCGCCGAAATCGACCTCCGAGACGGGCGTCATGCTGTCGAACAGGTCGTTGCCCTTGACGCTCAGCTCGGCCTTGCCGGCGGCGAACGTCCATTTCACCCCTGCGTCGAGGCGCCACGAAGCGCCGATGTCGTAGGTGCACTGGATCGCTTCGGACTGATAGTACCCTCCGAACTCGAACGCCAGATCGGGTTTGCGCGAGAGGCGCAGCGTATTGTCCAGAGCGGCGTATCCCACCCATTTCGAACGTTTGTAGTCCATGCCGTAGAAATCGCGGTTGCGCAGCAGGTAATCGAATCCGGAAAGCGTGATGCGCGACGTGAACCGTTCGCCGATACGCAGCGGCACGACGGCCAGCGCCCCGAAGGAGGACATATAGTCCCAGTTCAACGTCTGGTAGATGAGCGCCGGACGGTCGGGAGAGAGATAGGCCGACTGGGTGAAGGCGTCGACGCGGTGGTTGCCGAAGAGCTGGAAAATGTATTTCTGTTTGAGGACGTAGGTCAGCGTGAGACCGTAATTGGACGAGGGACGCAGGCCGGGCGTACCGTGAACCTCGGCATAGCCGTCGAGGTAGGTGACGGCGCCCGACATGTCCCAGAACGAAGGATAGCTTTTGTCCGAGGAGAACTCCGCTTGCAGGATATGGTCGGCCGACGCCATCCAGCTCAGCGAGGCCTGCGGGAAGAACGCCCAGCGGTCGTAGCCGTTGCGGCGATAGTATTCGCCTGTGAGCGAGGCCGAAAACGAGACGCCCGATGCGAAGTTCCGGCTCGTACCCGCATAAAGGTCGTAGGTGTATTCGTCGAGCCGCAGGTCGGTGTCGCGGTCGCTCATCGCCTCTTCCGACGTATAATACTGGTAGTCGTTGTCGCGGACATAGACGAAGCGGGCGCCGTAGTCGAGTGTCCACTGCCGGCCGAGGTCGTGGCTCTGGTCGAGCGAGAGCGAGAGGCGGTCGATGCACTGTCCGGCGTCGGTGCGGAACGACGAAGGTGCGCCGTCGGCCGGCAGGAGCGACATCTCCTGCCGGCTGGTGGTGTTGTAATGCGTGTAGTCGGCCCCGATCTGCATTCCGAAACCCGTGGAGGCGGAGAGCGCGAGGTTGTGCATCGCCGCGTCGTCGCGGATATGCGAGTCGCTTGCGACGTAGTTGCCCGTGGCCGAGATGTCGCCTTTGCCCGACGGGGTGAACGATGCGGTGTAGGCCAGGTCGATATGGCTTTTTTCGGAGGTTTTCCACGAAAGCCCCGTGCGGAGGTTGTGCGTGAGGTTGTCGTCGGCAAGGCGCTGCTCCTGCCGGATGTCGAACGTGTCGCTGCCGACCGTGTGCTGCGAGGTCAGCGGCAGTTTGCGCATCGAACGGGCTTCGCCGACGCGGTAGAGCGCGTCGACCGAGAGTGTCGGCGTCGAATAGACGGCGCTCGCTCCCGTTCCCCACGAGTGGTAGTAGCCGCCCTCGTAGGTGCCGTTGACCTGGCCGGAGAACGAGCGGCCGAAACGGCGGCGAAGCACGACGTTGATCGCCGCGCCGCGAATGTGGTACTGCGGCGGTGCGGCGTAGAGCACCTCGACCTTCTCCACCTGCTCGACCGGGGTCGATTTGAGCAGTGCGGCGAGCTGTTCGGCCGTCATCGTCGAGGGTTTTCCGTTGAGGATGACCGTCACACCGGCGGCGCCGGCGAGCGTGAGCGCCCCGTCGCGTTCGCTCACGCCGGGCAGTTTGGTGAGGGCTTCGTAGGCGTTGGCGGCGATTTTGCCCTGTGCGGCGACTTGGAGGTCGTAGCTCAGGCGCCCCTGCTCGACTTTCACCAGCGGGCGTTCGCCCCGGACGACCACTTCGTCCACGAGGTTCGTCGCTTCGGTCAGCGTAACGGTGCCGGCGTCGTCGCCCGAACGCTCCACCGTCAGCGGGTCGTAGCTGAGATGCTGGAACAGCAGTCGGTAGGGACGGACGCCGGATGCGATGGCGAACCGCCCTTCGAGGTCGCTCGCCACGGCGTCGACATAGACCGAGTCGGGCGTCTGCATGACGACCGCGACCCCTGCGACGGGTTGCTGCCGCTCGTCGACGATGCGGCCGGTGACGGTCTGACCGATTGCCGTTGCCGTCGCAAAGAGGCATAGAGGCAGTAGGATGAGGCGGAATCTGTGCATAGTTCGGGTCTTCTTGGTTCGACATTATCGGAGAGAGGGCGGACAAATGTAGGAAAATTTTTTCGGGGGGGGGAAATATTTCGACGAATATTTTCGATAGCCTTTTGTCCGCTATTTCGCCGATGAATAGTATGCGGGTTATATCGGACGGATGCGGTCGCTCGGACAGCGGACGGCGATTGTCCGGGGACGATGGCGGAAGCGGACTTTCGGAGCGTCGGTGTACGGGAGTGTGGGGAACGGGCGGTCGTCGTGAAGGGGCGCGCCTCATCGGCGGAAAGAGGTCTCCTGTTTGGGCGGTTTGGTACGGCGATTGTTTCTGCTGATGGCGGTATCGGGATTTCCGATTTGGTTTTTCCGAAAAATGATGCTACATTTGTTGGAAACAAATCGAATTCAAAAGAATAAGCGTATGAAAAAGTATCGTTGCACGGTCTGCGAATGGATTTACGATCCTGCCGTGGGTGACCCGGACGGAGGTATTGCCGCAGGAACGGCGTTCGAGGATATTCCCGAAGATTGGGTGTGCCCTTTGTGCGGTGTCGGCAAAGACCAGTTCGAGCCGGTCGAGGAGTAAGCCCTCCCCTGTCAGAAAAAGACGAACGCGGCAAGCCCGTCGGCTTGCTACGTTCGTCTTTTTACGATGCTTCGGAGGTTGGGAGGCCGTTACGATATTGACGACGAATATCCTGAGCGGTTTGGAAATATTGCGGAGTTTTCGTAACTTCCCTGCATATAATGGTTCGATGGTATAACAAACTGCGACTATGAAAATGACTGAATTGGAGAAAAAAGAAATAGAGCGAATTCAAGCTAAAATAATGAATACGGCGGCGATAATACTGGGATGTGCAGGTATTATATTTGTCATGTGGATTTATTGTATCAAAGGTCCAGATATTGACCGATCTCTTCGAGAACATGCAAAATATACCACTGCATATATTAGTGGAATAGCAGGAAGACCAGGACGTGTTTCGGTGTTTTTAATATATAAACATGACGGCAAAATTTATAAAAGAGGTGTTGGTTATTATCCTCGGATTGAAACCTTTTCCATGAAACCGCCTCGGGAGGGGGATTCCTGTATTGTTGCTTACGATAGTTTGAATCCGAGATATTGTACCATTTACAAAGATTTCAGGCGATAAGTTAAGCCGCGCCTGCTCAATTTCTGAGCAGGCGCGGCTTTTTCGGTAATATCTTCTGGTGGCGGCAGTCGGACTGCGACAGGGATTTTCAGTGTTTGTCGCCGGTCGGCGTCAGGTCCGAAGGTGCGATCCGCGAGGGCGGATATGGCCCGAACAGCGTTGGTCTCTGTGCTCGGCTTAATGAAAAGGTTCGTTTTCGGCAGTTTTTTCAGCGATCGGCATTCGGTACCGGACACGGTGAGCGGCGGTTTTTCGGGATTCGGAGCGGATTTCGGGACGGACAGGAGTTTTCCGGTGCGTTTCTTGCCGTGGGGACGGGAGAGATGATTACACCGTGGGAGATACTGCACCGCGTGCAGCCGCTCGAAGTGATTGCGAAAGCCGTCGCCGTCACGCTCGCCTACCTGCTCGGTTTTGCGATTACGTCGCATTTCCATGAAGCGTCGAGCCTGACGGGGGCGATGCTGGCCTGTGTCTCGGCGATCGTCGTGCAACAGCAACCCGATATCCGCCACGCCGTTCAGCAGGGGTGGCTGCGGGTGCTGGGCACCTTCATCGGTGCGGTCGTGGCCTATGTCTATCTGGTGAATTTCCGCTTTTCGCCGGCAGGAATGGTCGTCGCCGTCGTATTGGAAGAGGTGATTTGCATGATGTTCAAGGTGCCGGACAACGGCAAAATGGCTACGATCACGCTTATCATCGTACTGATCGTCTCGGAACGTTCCCCCGACCTGTCGCCATTGGCCAACGGACTGTTGCGCTTCTCGGAGGCGACGGTCGGTGCCGTGGTCGGTATTGCGGCGGTATGGCCCGTAGACCGTTACCGCCGCTGGCGTCAGGCTTCGGCTGCCTCCTCCCCGAAGGAGTAATCCGAGAGGTCGCGCATACCCGGCAGCAGGTCGCGCGCCGACATCCGGCGTTTGCCGGCGATCTGCAATTCGTCGACGACGATGCGGCCGTCGGCGCAGGCGACCGCGAGGTAGGTGCGCTTGTCGGTCTCGACGGTGCCGGGCCGCTGTACTACCCCGCCCGGTTCGAAATGCACGGCGAAGATTTTGGCCGTATCGCTCGGCTCCCCCTTCTTGAATATCGGCGTCCATGCGGCCGGATAGGGCGACAGTCCCCGCACGAGGTTTACGATGCGCTCGCCCGGCTGCCGCCAGTTGATGCGGCAGTCCTCCTTGAAGATCTTCGGTGCGGGGTGCAGGCGGCTTTCGTCGAAGTGCATCTGCTCCGCAGGAGTGCAGTCCCCCGCTGCGATGCGGTCGACGGTCGCGGTGACCAGTTCGGCGCCGAGCAGCATCAGCCGTTCGTAGAGCGTTCCCACGTTGTCCTCCGGCGCGATGGCGACACGCTCCTGCGCGAGGATCGCCCCCTTGTCGATTTCGTGGTTGAGCAGGAACGTCGTGATACCCGTTTCGCGTTCGCCGTTGATGATGGCCCAGTTGATCGGGGCCGCCCCCCGGTATTCGGGAAGCAGCGAGGCGTGCAGGTTGAAGGTTCCCAGACGGGGCATCGCCCAGACGACTTCGGGCAGCATCTTGAAGGCGATGACGATTCCCAAATCGGGCTGCAACGCCTGCAAGGCATCCAGAAATGCCGGATCGCGGAACTTTTCGGGCTGCAATACGGGCACTCCCAGTTCGCGGGCGGCGATCTTCACGTCGCTTTCGCGCAGGTGCCGGCCGCGGCCGGCCGGTTTGTCGGGGACGGTGACCGCCCCGACGACGTTGTACCCTTCGGCGACGAGCCGCCGGAGCGACGGGACGGCGAATTCGGGCGTACCCATGAAGACGATGCGCAGCGTTTTCGGATTCATCATGTCATGCTTTGTATACGAGTTCGACAAGGTTGCCGTCGGGGTCGCCGACCGCACTTTCATAGTAGCCGTCGCCCGTGGTGCGGGGTTCGCTCAGCACGGGATGGCCGTCGGCGCGCAGCCGTTCGGTGAGCCGGTCGACCTCGGCGCGGCTCTCGCAGCCGAAGGCGAAGTGCGCAAGCCCCAGATGCTGTGCGGCGTCGGGCGCCGTGACGTCGGTGCGGCGCATCAGTTCCAGCGATACGCCGTCGGCGAAGGTGACGAAATAGGACTCGAAACCCTTGGCGGGGTTTTCGTACTTTTCGCCCGCATGGCCGTCGAAATAGGTCGTGTAGAAATCCCGCAGGAGTTCGATCCTCCGGCTCCAGAGTGCGAGGTGGTGCAGGCGCATCGGCTTACTTCTTTTTGAACAGGCCGAGCGTATGCCCCATGCGCACCTCCTTGGTTTCGAGGTAGTGCTCGTTGTACTTGTTGGGCGCGATGACGATCGGCACGATCTCGTCGATGTGCAGCCCGTAGCCTTCCAGTCCGGCGCGTTTGAGCGGGTTGTTGGTCATCAGGCGCATGTGTTTGATCCCCAGCTCGCGGATGATGCTGGCCCCGACGCCGTAATCGCGTTCGTCGACGCGGAATCCCAGCCGCAGGTTGGCTTCGGCCGTGTCGAGCCCCTCGTCCTGCAACTGGTAGGCTTTGATCTTGTTGCACAGGCCGATGCCGCGCCCCTCCTGGTTGAGGTAGACGATCGCGCCTTTGCCTTCGCGCTCGATCATGCTCATGGCTTCGTGGAGCTGTTCGCCGCAGTCGCAGCGGTAGGAGCCGAAGATGTCGCCCGTGACGCACGACGAGTGCATACGGATCAGCACGGGCTCCTCTTCCGTCCACTCGCCCTTGGTCAGGGCGACGTGCTCCAGCCCGTTGCTCTTCTGGCGGAACGGCGTGAGGCGGAACATCCCCCACTTGGTGGGCATGTCGACCGTCACGCCCCGTTCGATGATCGACTCTTCGCGCAGACGGTAGGCGATCAGATCGGCGATGGAGACGATTTTCAGGTCGAATTTCTTCGCCACTTCGAGCAACTGCGGCAGGCGGGCCATCGAGCCGTCCTCGTTCATGATCTCGATCAGAGCGCCGCAGGGCTGCAATCCGGCCAGACGGGCCAGATCGACGGCCGCTTCGGTATGTCCCGGCCGGCGCAGCACCCCCTTCTCGCGGGCACGTAGCGGATTGACATGGCCCGGACGCCCCAGATCCGACGGACGGGTGGCGGGATCGGCCAGCGCACGGATCGTGGCGGCGCGGTCGTGGATCGAGACGCCGGTGGTGCAACCCTGCCCCAGCAGGTCGACCGTCACGGTGAAGGGAGTCCCCAGCAGCGAAGTGTTGTTCTCCTCCATCATGTTCAGTTCCAACTCCTCGCAGCGCGACTCCGAAAGCGGTGCGCAGAGCACGCCGCGGCCGTTGGAGAGCATGAAATTGACGATTTCGGGGGTGATTTTCTCGGCGGCGACGATGAAATCGCCCTCGTTTTCGCGGTCTTCGTCGTCGACGACGATCACGATCCGGCCCTCGCGGAAATCCTCGATAGCCTCTTCGACCGTATTGAAAATAGCGTTCTTAGCCATAATTTGCACTCGTATTTTATTTATTCTCTTCGGGTTTGCGTTTGAACCTGCCGGCGAGCGCCGACATCCATTTCGGAGTATGGATCCCCCACTTCTCCTTGTAGTATTTGATACGTCCGGTGTACCAGTCGACGTCGAGCAGCACCGAGTCGTTGGTCGCCTTGTAGGTGAGGTAGACGGCGATCGGGGCGAGGATGAACGACGAGAGCCACATGCCGTAGAAGGCTTCCCAGTTGCCTTCGCGCGCAGCCTTTTCGCCCGAGATGCTGATGATGTAGTAGATGACGAAGAAGATCACCGAGATGACGATCGGCGTTCCCAGGCCGCCCTTGCGGATAATGGCGCCCAACGGTGCGCCGATCAGGAAGAAGATCATGATCGAGATCGGAAGCGAAATCTTGCGGTGCCACTCGATCTTGCTGCGGTAGAGCTGGTTGAGCGCCTCCTTGGCCGTCGATTCGTCGAAAGAGAAGAGGCCGCGCGAGTTCTTGGCGTTGGCGCGTGCGATGCCCCACACCTTGTCCCGGTCGCGCAGGCCGAGCCGTGCGATGGAGTCGGCGATGAGGGCGTCGCGGAATCCGCTTTTGTCGATGCGTGCGCTGTCGGGCAGGGGCAGCACCTGGTTGTCGTTGGCGAAGATCTGCTCCCTGAGCAGCGGTTCGTAGGAGCGTGTGGTGGCCGAATTGACCGTCAGCTCCAGCGAGTCGATCGCCCGGTCGAGCTGGGCGATGTTCTTGGTCGTGCTCTGGTTCGAGAAGTTGGCGTCCGAGCGTTCGAAACCAAAACCCTCCATGGGGATGACGCCGTCCTGCTTCTCGAAGATGTGATGGCGCAGCGCGCTTTTGCTGTACCACTGGTAGTTGCGCGTCTGCTCGTAGGTCTCGCCATTGAAGAGCGTGACGAGCAGGTATTTCTTGTCGTCCGACAGGCGGATGTAGCCCGAGTCGGCCACCGTGGTGGTCATGTTGCCGTTGATGTTGCGGTTGTCGTAGATCAGCACGTCGCGCAGCAGGTGGGTCTTGGGGTCCTGTTTGCCGACGCGGATGCTCATGTCCTCGATGCCGTTGAAGAAGAGCCCGTCCTGGAATTCGATGACCTGTTTCTGCTGGCGGATGTCGTAGAGGATGCTGAGCATCTTCTTGTTGGCATAGGGAACCAGATTGTTCACCACGAAGAAACTGCCGATGGCGATGATGCCCACCACGATGATGAGCGGTTTGAGTATTTTCGGCAGCGACATGCCCGCCGACTTCATCGCCAGCAATTCGTAGTTTTCGCCCAGGTTACCCAGCGTCATGATCGCCGCCAGCAGCATCGCCAGCGGCAGGCCCATGGGAATCATGTTGGCCATGGCGTAGCTCATCAGCTCGATGATGACGCCGGCGTCGAGCCCCTTGCCCACCAGCTCGTCGATATACCGCCAGATGAAATTCATCATCAGGACGAACATCACGATGAAGAAGGTCAGGAACATCGGTCCCAGATACGACTTCAATACGAGCTTGTGAATCGTTTTCATCCGCGGCGGGTTTTGGCGCTTTCGTGTCGCAAAGATAATAGTTTTGCCACAATAAGCGACGCGGTGAGGACAAATATTATGGCCACGCCCGAGGGCAGTTCCCACTGGTAGCTGACCGCCAGGCCGGCCACTCCGCCCAGTGCGCCGAGCACGGCGGAGCCGAAGGCGATCGTGCGGAAGGATTTCGAGAGCGTGTTCATCGTCACGGCGGGGACGGTCATCAGCGAGATGAGCAGCACGATGCCCATGACGCGGATGGCCAGCACGATGGTGACGGCCGTGAGGGCCGCCATGAGATAGGAGACGGTCTGCGTGGCGATGCCCTGGCTGTGGGCGAATTCGCGGTCGAAGGCGACGTACATCACCGGACGCAGCCACAGCGCGGCGCCGGCGACGACGAGCGCCGTGAGCGCGGCCAGCGCCGCGACGTCGGCGCCCGAGACCGTCACGATGCTGCCGAAGAGGTATCCGGCCAGATCGCCCGACGTGTAGCCCGGACGCAGGCTCATGAAGAGTACGCCGAGCGCCATGCCGACCGACCAGATGATGCCGATGGCCGAATCCTCGCGGATGCGGCCGCGGTTGCCCGCCCATTCGATGCCGAGCGCCGAGAGAACGGCGAAGACGAGCGCTCCGGCAATGGGATTCAGTCCCAGATAGAAGGCGATGCCCAGCCCGCCGAACGACGCATGAGTGATGCCGCCCGCCAGAAAGACCGTGCGGCGACAGACGACGTAGGTGCCCATGATCCCGCAGGCGATGCCCGAAAGGATGCAGGCCGCGAGCGCGTTGTGCAGATAGGCGTAGCGGGCGATATCGTAGAAAAAATCCATAATTGCCGATAAACGAACGCAAATTTACGGTTTTTATTCGACTTTCGCACGCTTTTTTGTAATTTCGCCGGCAGGAAAAACGAATTGTAAAGATGCTGAGACGACGCGTCAGTTTTCATACGTTGGGCTGCAAGCTCAACTTCTCGGAGAGTTCCACGCTCGCCCGGCAGTTTGCCGAAGGGGGCTTCGAGCGCGTGGCCCCGACGGCCGAAGCCGATATCTGCGTAATCAACAGCTGTTCGGTGACCGAACACGCCGACAAGAAATGCCGCAACCTGATCCGCAGGCTGCATCGGCGCAATCCCGAAGCGATCATTGCCGTGACGGGATGTTACGCCCAGCTCAAACCGCAGGAGATCGCGGCGATCGACGGGGTGGACATCGTGTTGAGCAACAACGATAAGGGAGATTTATATCGACGGGTGGTCGAACTGGGTGCCAAGGGGCGGCAGATCGTCACCTCCTGCACGACCGAGGAGTTGACGCGCTTCTTCGCCGCCTTCTCCGGCGGCGACCGTACGCGCGCCTTTCTGAAAGTGCAGGACGGATGCGACTACTGCTGTTCCTACTGCACGATCCACTATGCCCGCGGTGCGAGCCGCAACCTGCCGATCGCCGAGGCAGTGGCCGAGGCGCGCCGCATCGCCGAGGCCGGTCAGCGCGAGATCGTCATCACGGGCGTCAATACCGGCGATTTCGGCCGGACGACCGGCGAGCGGTTCATCGATCTTCTGCGGGCGCTCGACGCGGTCGAGGGGATCGAACGCTATCGAATTTCATCGATAGAGCCTAATTTGCTAACGGACGAAATCATTGACTTTTGTGCCTCGTCAACTAAATTCCAGCATCACTTCCATATTCCGTTGCAGAGCGGTTCGGACCGGATTCTCGGCCTGATGCGCCGACGCTATACGACGGCGCGCTTCGCCGATCGGATCGCCGCCGTGCGCCGGCGGATGCCCGATGCGTTCATCGGCATCGACGTGATCGTCGGTTTCCCGGGCGAGACGGAGGCCGACTTCCGGACGACCTACGATTTTCTGACGGGGATCGCTCCGGCGTTCCTCCATATTTTCCCCTTCTCGGAGCGGCCCGGTACGCCGGCCGTCGACCTGCCCGGCAAGGTGCAGGCGTCGGTGGCCTCTGAGCGGGTGAAACGGCTCGAAGCGCTGTGCGACCGCCTGCACGGCGATTTCTGCCGGCGCACCGAGGGCACCGAGTCGGCAGTGCTCTTCGAGAGTACGATGCGCGGCGGGATGATGTTCGGTTTTACGGGCAACTACATCCGCGTCAAAGCACCTTACGAGCGGGCCTTTATCAACCGGATCTGTCGTGTCAGGCTGGGGGCGATGGACGGTATGCACGACCTTGCGGGGGAGATCGTGCGCGATAACGGCGAAACGGAGCGTTTGTAATCTTTGGCTTCGCCTTAGATACTTTGTCTCGGCATAATCAAGCTAACGCTTGCTTCTGCGCTCGACTTTTCGTATCTTTGGCTTCGCCTTAAATACTCCGCCTCGGCAATTGCAAATAAATTTGCATTGCTCTCGGCTTAATCGTATCTTTGCTACAAATTTTCATTGAAAGATGAAAGGAATCCGCAAACGGGTGTTGGTGAGTTTTCTCAGCGTCGTGGTCCTGCTTTTTTTCGCAGGGCTGGTCTCGTTGTTCGAGCTCCGGCGCGTGAGCTCCGACACGGAGGAGATTCTGCGTGCCAGCGAGCGCAATCTGGGACTTGCCAAAGACATGCTCGATGCCGCTGCGCGGCAGAACAAGGCCGTCGTGCACAGCATCGTGTTCCGGCAACGCGATTACGATACGGTGCTCATGGGCAGCATCGCCGAAATGGCCCGCACGTTGGAGGTCGTCCGTCGGGAGGCGGTCGAGCAGGCTTATCTCGACACGCTTTCGGTGTCGGCCATGAACGTGCAGCGCCTTACGCAGGAGTTCCTGCGTCTGCAAGCGCAGCGCATGACGTCGGAGGTTTCGGGAAGGTTGGAGTTGCGCGGGGGGAAGGACTCGCTGTCGATGAAGAGCGTCGAAATGGATTTCGACGGCGCGCGCTGGTATGCCGAAGCCTATTCGAAGGCTTACGACAAACTGACCGGTTCGATCAAGAACTACATGATCTCGACCCAGAGTTCGCTGGCCCCGCGTACCGAGCAGCTCAAACGCAACGCCTACCGTGCGGTGACGCCGGTGCTGATCTCGCTGCTGGTGATGATCGCTATCGTGTTGATGCTCTATTACTTCGTTTCGGCTTATCTGGTGCGTCCGGTGCTGGCGATGAATAAGAGTCTGGGCGACTATCTGCGTTTCGGTCTTCCGTTCAGGATCAAGGCCGAAGTCAAGGACGAGGTGGCCGAGTTGAAGGATCGTATCGACGACGTGATCCAGCTGGCCAGGAAAACGAAACCGGAACAACGATGAGACTGGGCGTCGTATTGCGATACGTGGGAATCATCATGTTGGTCGTGGCGCTGTTCATGCTCCTCTCGGCCGGCGTGTCGCTGGTCAGCCATACCGACTCCGGGTACTACCCGCTGCTGCTTTCGGCATTGCTGACGGCCTTGCTGGGCGCTTTCCCGCTCATCTTCGTCGACCGCACCGAACAGCTCAGCAGCAAGGAGGGCTACTGTATCGTCGTGGGATCGTGGATCGTGGCCAGCGTCGTGGGGATGTTCCCCTATCTGATGTGGGGCGGAGAGTTCTCGCTCGTCAACGCCTGGTTCGAGAGCGTGTCGGGTTATACGACCACCGGTGCGTCGATCCTGAAAGACGTCGAGGCGCTGCCGCGCGGGCTGCTCTTTTGGCGGTCGTGTTCGACGTGGCTGGGCGGTGTCGGCGTGGTGATGTTCGCGCTGCTGATTCTTCCTTCGCTGGGGACGAACAAGGCGCTGCTGACCAACGTCGAGTTGTCGTCGATGGCCAAGCACAACTACCACTACAAGGCGTCGATGATCGCCCAGATCCTGCTGTTCATCTACCTGGGGCTGACGTTCTGTTCGACGCTGGCGTTGAAACTGGCGGGCATGAACTGGTTCGACGCGCTGACGCAGGCCATGTCGGCCGTCGCAACGAGCGGATTCAGCACGAAGAACGCCAGCATCGGGTATTTCGACAGCGTGGCCGTGGAATCGATCCTGATCGTGACGATGTTGCTGGCCAGTATCCATTTCGGCGTGCTTTTCGCTACATTGACGGGACGCCGGAACAATATTTTCCATTCGGAGGTGACGCGGTGGTATCTTTCGATCGTGGCCGTCGTGACGGTCGTCGTGGCCGGCAGCCTCTATTTCGGCGGGGTGTACGACACCGTTGCGGGGGCGTTGCGCTATGCGGCTTTTCAGGTCGTGTCGCTGATTTCGACGGCGGGATTCGCTACGGCCGACACCACCGTCTGGCCGGCGACGGCGATCGTGCTGCTGATTTCCGTTTCGATCGTCTGCGGCTGTGCCGGTTCGACGACGGGCGGTATCAAAACCGACCGGTTCCTGTTGGCAATAAAGACCCTGCGATTGCGTTTCTCTTTACAGCAGCATCCCAACGCCGTGGTGCGCGTGCGTATCGACGGCAACGTGCTGGACGACAAGATCGCCTCGACGGCGGTGGTGTTCATCGTGGCCTATTTTTTGGCGCTGCTCGCGGGAACGGTCGTAGGCACGATGTGCGGAGTGGATATGGAGACGAGTTTCTCGTCGTCGGTGGCCTGTATGGGAAACGTGGGGCCTGGATTCGGCATGGTCGGCTCGCTGGGCAACTACTCCGACCTGCCGGCCGTGATGAAGTTTTCGAATACGATGTTGATGTTGCTGGGTCGTTTGGAGATTTTCGGACTCGTGCAGTTGTTTTTTCTAAAATGGTGGAGATGATGCGTAAAGGATTTTTCCTTTTGGCGGTGTTGGTCGCAGTGGGTGCCGCCGAAGCCTCGGCGCAGGAGGTGACGGCGCGTATCGCGGGACTGGAAGGCAATGCGGAGTATATGGAGATGCTGCGCGAAGAGGCGTCGTTGCAGGCGCGCGAGGATTCGGTGACGATGGTCGTCAACCGGGTGCGTCGACAGCTGCGCGACGATCCGGCGCAGCGGGCGGTCTATTCGGCCGAGATTCTGCGGTGCGAGGAGCAGCTCTTTTCGATCCGCACCGAACGGGGGCGGCTGACCGATCGGATTAATACGGTCGAACAGGATTGGGTGCTGGCGAATCTCGACTTGAGCAGTCCGTCGACGACGACGGCCGGCCGTGCGGCGGGTACTCCCCTGCCCGATTCGTTGCAGACGGCCGATCTGGTGCACAACGCCTATTTCCGCGAACAGCTTCCGCAGGCCGACTATCGGGCACTGCTGAGTGCGCAGCGCAGGGAGCGCACGGCATTCGACTTGGCGGCGGCTTGTGCGGCGAACTACGAAGCGATCGAAGAGTTGAAGATCTCCTACGACACGATCACGGCCGAGACGCCGGCCGCCGTGCTGTACGAACGTTACCGTACCCTGCAATCGCTCAACCGCTCCTTGTGCGATTCGCTGCAACGGGTGTGGGGTGCGGTCTACGACAACAAGAACTACGCCTACGCCTACGTGCTCGACAGGTTGGGACGCGACGACCTGCTCGCCAAGACGGAGGAGCAGCTGGCCGGCGTGCGGCAGCAGATGGCCTCCGAGCGGGGACGTTACTATGCCGACGAACTGACCGACTATCTGTTGCAGAAACGGGCGCTCGTCGACGTGGAGACGGAGCTGGCCGGAGCGCTGGGGCTGACCGCGGCGCGCGATTCGCTGGCGCGCGCGGCCGCCGGCCTGCGAATCGTCGATTACCGGCTGCCGAAACTCTTCATCGAAGAGCGCATGTTCCTCGAATACGAGCCGATCGGGTTCGTCACGCCGGCCAAATACAACGCCTCGCACCACATTCCGGAGGTAAAGGTCTACGAGCGTGGAACGATCTACCGGATTCTGCTCGGCACCTATACGAACCGCACCAACGGCGGTTACCTCTTCAAGGGCGCCTATCCGCTCGGATACGAAAAGGTCGAGGGGAAATACGCCTACTATGCCGGCGGGTACCGTACGCTCGACGAAGCGCGTGCGGCGCAGGAGCAGATGAAGAAGAAGGGATTCCGTCGTCCTGAGATCGTCGTATGGAACGACGGCGAGCGCACCAACCTGGCCGATGCGGCCGAGCAGGGCAATGCCCCGATGTTCCGCGTCGAGATCGGCGGGCTGGACGGCTTTCCGGAGGAGTTGCGCGCGGCGGTGCAGGCCGTGGCCGGCGAATCCGAAATTTCGCGTGCGGGCCGGCATTTCATCGTCGGGCCGCTGGCGGACAAGGCCGTAGCCGACAAGGTCGCCGAAGCGGTGATGCAGCAGAATGCGTCGTTGGAGGTGAAAATTGCGGAAATAGTTGAATAATTCGAAAAAATCGATTATCTTTCCAGAAACTAAACCTCTCAATCTATGTGGCTCATTATCCTCCTGATCTTATTGGGTGTCCTGTTTCTGGTGGCGGAACTGGTGTTGCTGCCGGGTGTCTCGCTGGGTGCGCTGTTCGCGTTGGTCTGCTACGGCAGCGCGATCTATACGGCTTTTGCCGATTACGGCCCCTTCACGGGCGGTATCGTCGTGCTGATCATTCTGGCGTTGTCGTTCGTGGCTACGGTGCTTTCGCTGCGCTCGAAGACGTGGCAGCGCTTCTCGCTGAAACAGAAGATCGAGTCGTCGAGTATGCCCCTTCCCGATAACGAGGTGAAGGCGGGCGACCGCGGCGTGGCGGTCTCGCGCCTGGCTCCGATGGGCAAGGTCGAGATCGGCGGCAGGATTTACGAGGCCAAGTCGACCGATGTCTATATCGACCAGCGCAGCACGGTCGAGGTGGTCGGGTTCGAGAATTTCAACGTCGTCGTGCGCAAGGTCGCCGACGAACCCTCCGTATGAATTTACTAATCTAAAAATAGTTCAAGATGGATCAAACGGGAATTATCGCGATCACGGTCTTTGCAGGCCTCGTCGCGCTGTGGTTGATATTTTATTTCATTCCGGTGGGATTGTGGTTCTCTGCGCTGGTTTCGGGCGTCAGAATCAGCCTGTTGCAGTTGATTTTGATGCGCTGGCGCAAGGTGCCGCCCTCGGTGATCGTCTCGTCGATGATCGAGAGTACGAAGGCGGGGCTTTCGCTCGATCCCAACGAGTTGGAGGCGCATTTCCTGGCGGGCGGCAACGTTCCCAATGTCGTCCATGCGCTCGTCTCGGCGCAGAAGGCCAATATTCAGCTCGACTTCAAGATGGCTACGGCGATCGACCTGGCGGGCCGCGACGTGTTCGAGGCGGTGCAGATGTCGGTCAACCCGAAGGTCATCAACACCCCTCCCGTGGCGGCCGTGGCGAAAGACGGTATCCAGCTGATCGCCAAGGCGCGCGTGACGGTGCGTGCCAATATCAAACAATTGGTCGGCGGTGCCGGCGAGGAGACCGTGCTGGCACGTGTGGGTGAAGGTATCGTCTCGTCGATCGGTTCGGCCGTGAGCCACAAGGTCGTGTTGGAGAATCCCGATTCGATCTCGCGCGTGGTACTCGATAAGGGACTGGATGCAGGTACGGCGTTCGAAATCCTCTCGATCGATATCGCCGACATCGACGTGGGCAAGAACATCGGTGCGCAGTTGCAGATGGATCAGGCACAGGCCGACAAGAACATCGCCCAGGCGAAAGCCGAGGAGCGCCGCGCGATGGCCGTCGCGTTGGAGCAGGAAAACCGCGCCAAGGCGCAGGACGCCCGTGCCAAGGTGATTCTGGCCGAGGCCGAAGTGCCGCTGGCGATGGCCGAGGCGTTCCGCAATGGCAATCTGGGGATCATGGACTACTACAAGATGAAAAACGTCATGGCCGATACGGCCATGCGCGAAGCGATCTCGAAGCCCGTCGATAAAAAATAGGAGACCCGTTTGCCGCGGGGATTGCGACATGTCGGTTGAGGAACTTACATCCGCGCTCGAAACGTATATCCGGGAATCGCCCCGCAATTATGTGGACGAGGCGATGGCGCTCGTGCCGTCCGATGTCGGGCAGCGGCTCTACGATACGCCGCTCGTACGGGTCGGTTCGGCCGATGATCCCGAATGGGAAGAGATGAAGCGTCCGGAGGCCGTCGGACATCTGTTCCGCACGCCGAAGGAGTGGCTGCCGGAGGCCGTGAGCGTGGTCTCCTATTTCGCCCCGTTCAGCGATTTCGTCGTGGAGGGCAACAAACGCGATGCGGTCGATGTCGGCAACGGCTGGCTCTATGCGCGCGTGGAGGGGCAGGCTTTTCTTACGGAGGTGAACCGTTTCCTCGAACGATGGTTCCGCGAGCGCGGTTACAGGGCCGTCGCTCCCTATGCGAGCGCCGGGTTCCGGTATGTTTTCGAGGCCGGAACCAATGCCGAAATCGCCGACAAGTCGCTCAGTTTCACGAGCAACTGGTCGGAGCGGCACGTGGCCTACGTCTGCGGGCTGGGGACGTTTTCGCTTTCGAAGGGGCTCATCACCGAACGCGGGGTGAGCGGCCGTTTCGGCAGTGTCGTGACCGACGCCCCGCTGCCCGTCACGAAACGCCGCTACACGGGGCTTTACGACTACTGCTCGATGTGCGGAGCCTGTGTGCGCAACTGTCCGGCACAGGCCATTTCGCTCGAACACGGCAAGTCGCATCATCTGTGCTGTTCCTATTTCGACACGCTGCGGGAGAAGTATGCGCTGCGCTTCGGCTGCGGCAAGTGCCAGGTCAATGTGCCGTGCGAGCGGGAGAATCCCCAAAAAAGGATAAGTTCCGTTTTTGAACTTCATTTCGTTCGGAAAGAGGCTTCCCCTTATCCGGACGTGAAAACGGAATGCAGCTTTGGAAGTTGCGCTCTGCGCGAGCCGCCGAAGGTAAATCGGCAGAGACGAAGCGGCGGACTGCAACATGGAACCGCATGATTCCGCGAATGAAAATCACCCCTGCCGGAATGTTCCGGCAGGGGTGAATCGTGGGGGCCGGGGCGTCGGACGTTCCTCCGCGCCGATCAGTAGACTTTTTCGGGGAGGGTTTCGCCTTCGGGAGTCCCTTCGAGCCGGTCGTTGAACCGGATCGAGGCGTGCGTGCCGTCGCAGTAGGGCTTGTTGTGCGACGCGCCGCAGCGGCACAGCACGACGCGGTTGCGGATCTCGTAGGTCTCGCCCGATTCGCGGCTGACGGGAATTCCGCCGCGCACCCACAGGCCGCTGCTGGCTCCGATGGCGACGTCTTCGATGAGTCCCAGCGACGGCTCGAAGCGGAATTCGTAGGGAGTGCCGGTCTCGTTGTCCCACGCCATCAGCCGGCCGCTGGGGCACATCGAAGCCTCGCGGATGGCCAGTTCGCGCGCCTCGTCGTTCTCCGGTTGCCCGACCAGATTCCACGCCTGCCCCTTGGCGTCGCAGAAACGTGCGAAGACGCAGTATTTGGGGTTGTCGGTCATCGAGAGGGTCTCGCCTTCGGTCAGTTCGACGTTGTCCAGCAGCGGAGCGTCGTCGGCCGTCAGGCGCGGATCCCACGCCGCGTGGACGTGTGCTCCGTCGCAGTAGGGCTTGTTCTTCGAGGCGCCGCAGCGGCACAGCGCCGTCGGTTCGTCGTCGGTCGGGAAGTGCGCACCCTGCTGAAAGTACCAGCTTTCGCCCTCGGCGTCGGGCATGATGAACTGCTGGGCCAGCGGCGGCTGTCCGTAGATCAGATAGGGGCCCGTCTCTTCGACGGTGATGCGGAATCGGGCGTCGGCCCGTTTCGATCCTTTTTCGATGTCGATCTTTTTCATATACGAGCGGGAGGAAGGCATGGTTGGATGGTTTATACGGTCGTGCCGGCAGGAAATCCCGCCCTCCTCGCATTGCGGCGTCCTCGGGACGCCGGATCGGCTGCCGGCATGTTTCCGAAACGTGTTTTCCGGAGAGAGTCCATCGGAATAGGTGTCGGTAACGTACCGGCGATATACTAATTCCGGCCGTTCGAACGTTCCTACAACGGGCAAGAATTATTCCTAACCGTAAATAATTCGGCGGGTGTAGCGGATTATTCTCCGCTTTTTGGTATATTTGCAGATATTTTGGAAAATAACGAGTCGCTTTATACAAATGAAAAATCTGACAGTGAAAATCTTCGTGGGGCTGTTCGTCGTTGCGACGGTGCTGCTTCAATCGTGTAAAAAGGACAGCGAGACCTACTCGTTCCTCCTCAACGAACGGGGCGCTTTCGTCGAGGAGCCGGGCGGTACGACGTCGCTGGGCTTTACGGCGATCAACATCTCGTCGGTGACCCCGACGACCGTTCCTCAGGGCTGGTCGGTGACGGTCGACATGAACGAACGCCGCATCTCCGTGACTGCGCCGACGACCTTTCCCGACGACCCGAAGACATTGGCCGACGGGGAGGAAGAAGAGGAGGAGAATACCAACGTCAGATTCGGAACCGTCTATCTGACGGGACGTTCGTCCGGCGGATCGAGCGTTTCCACTTCGCTCTATGTTTCGCTCGCCGAGACGGTCGATCTCACGGGGCAACCCTCCAATTGCTACATCATCAACAAGTCGAATGCACGCTACTGCATCGACGTGACCCGCAAGGGCGAGGATACCGAAGCGACGATGTCGCCCGCCAGCGTGGCGATCCTGTGGGAGACGCCCTACAAGGTGATCGAATTCCCGAAGCTGGTCGACGGCAAGGCCTATTTCTATCATGCGATCGGCACCGACGACGATGAGAAGGAGTTTTTCAATCACGGAAACGCTCTCCTCGGCGCTTTCGATGCGGCGGGCAATCTGCTGTGGTCGTGGCACCTGTGGTGCGCGGAGTTCGATCCTGCCGACGAGCAGGTCGAACTGGGCGGCGAGGTGATGATGAAGCGCAATTTAGGTGCAGGCGTCGTTTCGGGCACATCCGAAGAGGATATTTTGGCTTCGTACGGTGTCTATTACCAGTGGGGGCGCAAAGATCCGTTCGTCGGGCCGCGCTACTACAACATGGCCGATTCGGCCGATGCGCAGGTCTACGACAGCCAGAATCTGCGCGTCTATCCCGAATACGCCGCGACGGATGCCGAGCGGGGGTCGGCGGGTTATGCCTCGGCTCATGCCATGACCTTCATCACGGGTACGAAGGAGAGCGGCTACAATTGGCTCCAGACGGCCGATGTGTCGTTGTGGGGGACGGAGAAAAATAATAACGACCCGTGTCCGAGAGGCTGGAAGGTGCCTTCGAAAGAGGTCTTCGCCGCTCTGCATATCAAGGACGTTATTTCGCCCGAGCTGGAGAAGAATTACGGTTTCACATTGAGCGACGGTACGAACGAAGCCTTCTTCCCCGGAGCCGGCCGCCGCAGTTTCTACACCGGCGCGCTGACCAACATGAACGACAACGAGGTGCGTCCGACTCCGTGGACGGGGTATTATTGGAGTTCGACGGGCGAAGGCAAAGAGGCCTATGCGATGGATTTCTCGTTCGACATCAACGGCACGCGTGCAGGCTCGTCGTTCCAGGGTGCGGCGTTGCAGTATGCCGCCGGCGGTATGCAGGTTCGCTGCGTGAAGATGCGCTGAGCGAACGAGCGCCTTCGCCTGTTGCGGGGGTGTATCGGATAGTGGAGGCCGGGGCGATTCCGGCCTTCTTTCGATTGTGATAGTTAAGAAAAAATGGAGCGGATAAGGGATTTCGCGGCGATTGATTTCGAGACGGCCAACGGGCAGCGCACGAGCGTATGCAGCGTAGGCGTGGTCGTCGTTCGCGGCGGCCGTCCGTCGGAGAGCATCTACCGGTTGATCCGTCCCTACCCCAACTATTACTCCGCCTTCACTACGGCGATCCACGGTCTCACGCGCAGCGATACCGAGAATGCACCGTCGTTTCCCGACGTGTGGGGCGAGATCGCTCCGCGAATCGAGGGACTGCCGCTTGTGGCGCATAACTCGCCCTTCGACGAGGGGTGTCTGCGGGCTGTCCACGCCCATTACGGACTACCCTATCCCGACTACCGTTTCCTGTGTACGTTGAGCGCTTCGCGCCGTCGGATCAAAGGGTTGCCCAACTATCAGCTCCATACGGTCTCCGCAGCCTGCGGATACCTGCTCGAACGCCACCACCATGCACTGGCCGACGCCGAAGCCTGTGCGGAGATCGCCCTGCGGCTTTTCGGATAGCTCCGCGGCTCATCCGTACCGTGCGGGGATTTCGCTGACGAACATCGAGATTCGGTTCGTATCGTACTTTTGGGTGAAGTCCTTCGCCGGAGGTGCGGGATCACGCTGAGAGTGCGTGCCGCCGAGGGCGGTGCGGCGGGCAGATTTCGAATCAGAGCGTGTTTTTGCAGACGACTCCGTCTTTGACGATGACGCGGAGATTGTCGTGCGGATTTTCCAGTACTTCGATCCGTTCGAGCGGATTGCCCTCGATTACCAGAAGATCGGCCAACGCACCCTCTTCGATAACGCCGAGATTGCCGGGATAAGGGTTGCGTGCGCCGGAAAGCGCCAGCAGACGGGCGTTGTCGCAAGTAACCATTCTGAGAATTTCGAAATTGGTGAACCACTTCTGCAACTTGACGATCCCGTGATTCTGATTTTTCGTATTGGCGGGATCGAACAACAGGTCGGTTCCCCAAGCCAATTTTACGCCGTGTTTTTTGGCGAGGCGGTATGTCCGATCCGTTCCGTTGCAGATTTGCAGGTGTTTGGCTTGCTGGACGGGCGACGGATAGGTGTTGTCCTCGACGGCGAAGGCCTGCATACTGAGCCATGCGCCGCTTTCGGCCAGCAGGGCCATCGTGGGCTCGTCGATCAGGTGCCCGTGTTCGATACTTCGCACACCGGCTTTCAGGGCCCGGGCGATCCCCCGCGGGTTGTAGACGTGAACCATCACATAGGTGCCCCAATCCTCGGCAGCACGGACTGCCGCACGGAGCTCCTCCTCGAAGAATTCGGTCACATCGAGCGGATCGTAGAGCGATGCGGCACCGCCGCCGGCCATCAGTTTGATCTGCGATGCGCCCTGCCGGAGGTTCTCGCGGACGGCTGCCGTCACGGCGTCGGCGCCGTCGGCGATTTTCGAGGCTCCGATCTGTTCGACGTGCGCCATTTCGCAGCCGCAACCTCCGTGGGCGTGTTCATAGATCATTCGGAAATCGCCGTGTCCCGAGGTCTGGGAGATCATGGCTCCGCTCGGATAGATGCGCGGGCCCCGGAGCGTCCCGCTGTCGATGGCCCGTTTGAGTCCGAAGACGGGACCTCCGGCGTCGCGGATGGCGGTGAATCCCCGTTGCAGGGTCTCCGCAGCCTCCCGTCCTGCCATGAGATGTGTATACGAGGGATCGCCTGCTAGCAGGTCCGTCATCGTGTTGCAGCACAGATAGGCGTGCCAGTGCGCATCGATGAGACCGGGCATCAGAAATCGTCCCTTTCCGTCGATCACCGTGACGGGCCTTTCCGACGGCGTTTCGATGGGAGCGGCCGAGATCGTCTCGATCCGATTGTTCCGGATCAGGAGGTTGCCGGAGAAGGTGCGTGCGTCCTTTCCGTTGAAAATTTCGACGTTGTTCAGTAAGAGCTGCGAGTCCATACGACGAATGATTTTCCGGCGGTTTACAGTGCCGTCAGGTGGAATATTTTGGCGATGCCCGTCACCACGATCTGGATGCCGACGCAGAAGGTGAAGAACGCGACCATTTTATTGATGACGATGCTGCCGTTGTCGCCGATTTTTCGGATGATCTTTTGTCCCTGTGTAAGAAACAGGTAGAGGATCGAGCACATCAATACGATGACGACGGCGATGATCGCGTAGTTGAGCAGGCTACGGACCCAGTCGCCGCGGATGCTGGCCGAAGCCATCATCGTGAGAATGACCGAGACGCTGCCGGGGCCGATGCTGATCGGAAAGGTAATGGGATAGAATATCCGGGATTCGACCGCCCGCAGACTGATGGGGTCGGCGTTTCTTTTCGATACGCGGCCGGCCGAAGCGTCGGAGTCGCCGAGCCATTGCAGCGCCGTGCGACAGATGAGCAGGCCGCCGCCCAACTGGATGATCGGCAGCGACAGGTCGAAGAGCGCGAGTACGAAATGCCCGACGGCCAGACTTCCCAGGCCGACCAGCAGGTAGTCGGTGACGATTCTTCGGATGATGGACATGCGGGTCTTCTGGTCGAGTCCCGACAAGAATCCGTTCACGAGAAATCCCGCCCCTACGGGATTCGCCACAGGAAACAGCGCCATGAAGGAGGATATGAACATGAAGATAGAGCCTTTGATCATTTTGAGTTTATGCTACCGGTAAATCTGCGATATGGAAATTCCGTCGGGTCAGCGGCGGACGACTTCGATCGAAACTCCAAATCTGGGGCCAAACGCGGATCTCGAAAGCGGAGTCCTTCGGGCGAACGGGAAAAGAAAGGGCAGCCGAAGGCGGCCTGACGAAACTGCCGGAAACATCGCCGGCCGAGGTGCCGGCTTTTGCGCTGCCGTATGTGGTGAATGCATTGCCTATGTCGACAGCGGCAACTGGTTATCGTTCGATGGCGGGCGCCGGCCGCTGACGTACGAGCGTACGTTTGGAAGTATCCCTGCCGGATAAATGAGGCGGATGAACGACCGGATGCACGGAAGCAGAACTCCGTCGATATTGTACGACAGCTTGGCTCGGCGACCCTGGATTTGATTGAGGGCAATTAAATAGCAATATAATTTTGTATTTTGAAATATGTTTGTTAATTTAGTATCAGATTTATGATATAGACTATTTCGACAGCTGTTTATTCAATCAGAAGGTCTGGTAAACTAAGCGACAAAGATGAACAGCTAAGGGCCGTTATATGCGCGGTTCTTGGCGAGTTTTTGTCGCTTTTAGGATTACCAGACCTTTTGAATTCACGATTGGCGAGCCAAGACCGCGCATATTGTTGAAACGAACATTTCAAACAATATGCCATCATGAAAAACTCAAAACAAAAGACGCTCCGACATGGGAGCGCAGTCTTCACGGACAAACATTGTCTCTACCGCATCGCCGTCGTTCGGTATGTCGATTCGTTGTTTTACGAACCCGGCGACGCCTGCCGGTGCCACAGCCGATGCTACTCGCTCATCGTTCGGGAGCTGTTCGGTATCGGAAAGAACACTTTCCGCCACTATCTGCACTACCCTTCCGACCGTCTTACCGGTGTCGTGATTCCTCGGAAACTCAGGGAGCTGCTGAGACTCTATGTGATATTGGTCAAGAGATTGCCGGCAACGCAAGTAGCGGATTGCCTGCATGAGTTTCATTGCCGGAAGGGACAGTTTCCGGATACTTCGCATCGGCATGGGAGGATGTAGCTATCGCCGATCGACGTTGCAAGAAGGCGGCCGTGTCGTCCGTTCTCCGGCAATCCGGATGAAAGCGATTCCGAAGCGGAACCGTTCGCCGGAGAAAATAAGCGAGGTACTGCAATACGCCGATTTTGAATTCGCAAATCTGATGTGTTTGCATTCGGTCATTGCAGTTCGCTCGGGTTGATGAAAATAGTCAAAAGCCTCCTGTGCCCGACCATGCGGTCGCGGATTGTCATTCTGCGATTTTAGGCGAAGAACGGGGGAAGAATACGAAACGGTAAACAAGAACCCGAAGGCGTATGGTTTCATAAAAATATCCCGTCCATTCGGGACGGGATATTTTTCGGAAGCGTGTATCGAACGACTGCCTGCGGCGGAGTCGTTACAGCGGCATCGAGGTGATGCGGATGCTGGTAGCCGAGACATTCGTGCGGTTGAGGCGAATCTCGAAGCGGTAGTATTTGCCGCCGTCGAGCACCAGCTCCTCGTTGGGCGCATAGAAGAATGTCTCGTCGCCCAGCGCGATTTCGAAGAGTATCTCGCCGGCGGCGAGCGTCTGCGGAACGACGATGAGTTGCATCGGTTCGATTGCCTCGCCGGTGACCTTCGCGCCGTTGCCTCGCGGTGTTAGATCTGCCGGTGTGCCGGCTTCGCTCACAGAACCGTCGCTCAGGTTGAACAGACAACTGCTCTTGACGTTTTTGGCCGTAACTGTCGCTCCCTTCAACTCATCCGCCGCAGCGAATCCTTCGCCTGGCATCAGCTCGATGTCGAGCCGTGTGAGCCGGTGCGAAAAGATCAGTTCGACGGCATCGGCCGTCGGGGCAACATTCTGCCGTACGGCGCTCATCAGGTCGCTGTTCGTGTAGTTGCGGCCTGCGCTCTGGTCGCTCTGCACGGTGAACGTGAAACTGCTCCCCGCGGTAAACTCCTCGCGGTAGGGATAGTAAGCGTAGAAATCGGCCGATTTCTCGGGGTATTTGACTGTCGGCATTTCGACGCCCTCCGCTGTTTGCGTACACAAACCATTGTTCAGGTAACGTGCGCCGTCGAGCGACGGTGCTGTCTCGCTCGTGCGGCTGAGGACGATGAGGCCGAAGTTGTCGCCCTCTTCGAATGCGACATCCGTCGCGCGCGTGGCGGCCTCGACGCCTGTCGAGAGGCGAATGCAGGGACGTTCGGCCGCCGGAGCTCCCTCCTCTTTGGAACATCCAGCCAGCAATGCGATCGCAGCCGCAAATATGATGAGTTCGTTTTTCATGATTCTTTTCGTTTAACGTTTAATCTTTGAGACAGCGAATCGAACATCCCGTCTCCTTGCCCCATGAACTGCCGGTCGAAAGAATCTGGTCGGAGGCATCCAGACGGGCGTAGGAAGCCGACAATGGATAGTCAGGAACGGCGTCGGTCGTCCACCATGTCCCTTTCGAACCGAGAGTCTCGAACTGGTTCCATTTGCGGGCGCCGCCCGGCAGGGCGGTGAAACCGTAGTCGTCGGTGCCCTGATATTCGGGCTTCGATTCACCCCATGTGTCGCTCCATCCCGACGTAGATTTCAGCATGGCGCCGGCGTTGCTGCCCAGATAGTCGGAGAGTGTCTTCCACTCTTCAACCGACGGAATGTGCCATCCCTCGGGGCAGAGTTTTCCGGTGTTCGCCGCATGCCAGTTGTAGAGCATACCGTAGAGCTCGCTGTTGGTTGCGTCGTTGTCGTACAGACAGTAGGCCGCTTCCTCGCTGTTTTCGCACTGCGCCCATGCTTCTTGATCTTCGAGCAGGGTGATGGGAGTACCGTCGTTGTAATGCGTCGTGCGCAGATTGGCACCCGTCCATTGTTGCGTGCCGATGCGCACGATAGCGTATTCGTTGCCATCGATGTCGCGGACGACTTTCGCATCGAGGTCGGGGTCGACCTCGACAGTCTCCTCGCTCGATGCAGTGCCGGGCGTCCAGTCCTCGATCGTCGGAGAGAGTGCAACCTCGCCGCCCGCTGCGGCGCGGTTGATTGTCAGCGTGAAGGTGTAGCGCCTGCCTGCTTCGAAGGTCAGTTCCTTGTCGGTCGTGCAGCGGAAGTTGCGCTCACCGATACGAACGTTGAACAGGTAGCTGCGGGCGTCGATGTGCTGCGGCGGGACGATGGCTTCGACGCCGACGGCTTTGCCGTCCGATGCGCGGAACGATCCGTGCGGCGTGATGTTGGCCTTGATGGCCGGCGATGACACTTCGCCCGTCACGAAATCGACGTTGGCCACCTGCGCCATGTTCATTACCTGCACCTCGGCGGCGAGTATCCCGTCGACGTCGTCGTAACCTGTGCCGGGCAGCAGCACGAAATCGAGCAGCGACATCAGACGCTTGAAGTCGAGCGGAATCGCCTTCTCGGTGCGCGCTGTATTCTGGGCACGGGCGAGCATGTGATCGCTCGTGCGGAAAGCCTCGTCGTCGCTCTGGTCGAGCGCAACGGAAATCTCATAGCTCTGCTTGTCGTCGCTCAACCCCTTTTCGTTATAGGGGAAGTAGGCGTAGAAGTCGGAGAGTCCCGTATACTCCGTCGGCCAGAAACAGGGCGTGGTTCCGGTGAGCGTTCCCGCCGTCATCGTGAGCTGTTTGTTGTCAATATACCGTTCGCCGACAATGGCTGCGGCCGGATCGTCGGTCGACTCGACGCAGTAGATGCCGACGGTGTCGCCCTCCTCGAATGCGGTGCCCGTCGCACGGGTCAAGGGCACGATGGCCGGCGCGAAGCGGATTTCCGCAGGGAGTCCGGGGCCGCTCTCCTGTGGCATGTCGTTCGACTTTTCACAGCCGGCCATTGCAAGCGCCGCTACGGCGAGGGTCGTATAAAACACTATATCTCTTGTTTTCATAACGTGTTCGTTTGAGGGTTAAAAATCATGAACGCAGCGAACCGACATCCCACTGCACCGGTCACCGACGTATTGGTCGAGATTGTCCCCCTGCGTGCGCAGACCGTAGTAATAGGTCATTTCGCCTGAGAAGTCGCTGTCGCTCCACCAATAGCCGTTCGTTTCAGCGTAGTAGAACTTGGCCGTCGCCGTGTCGTTGGGGTCGGCGCGGAACGCACCGCCGGGCAGTCCGCCAAAGCCGCTCTCGTCGGTAGCCTTTTCGCCCGCAGGCCAGCCTGCCGTCGCTTTGAGTTTCGAGGCGATGCCGACCCAGGAGTCGAAGTCGTTGAGCGTACCGCCCAGTGCGGAACCCAGCTTGTTCCAATCGTCGACGGTGGGCACGTGCCACCCTTCGGGGCAGAGTTTGTGCGTGCTCACGGCAGCGCGGTTGTAAAGCAAGCCGTAACGTGCGGCGTTGGCGTCGTCGTTGTCGTAACTGCAATAGGCGCCTTCGATAGCAGCCATCCACTCCTTGCCGTCGGTGATATGGGCGATGGCGGTGCCGTCGTTGTATTTGGTCGTGTGAAGGTTCTCGTCCATCCAATACTGACGTCCGATGCGGATGATGCCGTAACTATTGCCGTCGCCATCCTCGACAGTCGTGCCCGTCGGCGGCAGAATTTCCTCGCCGTTCATCGACTCCTCGCCGCCGGGCAGCCAGTCGGTGACGGTGACGTCGGTCTGTACGGTGACGCCTTCGAACGATCGGCTTAGCACGAGCGTCAGCGTGTGACGTTTACCGCTTTGCAGGACGAACGTTTCGGAAGGCGAATACTCGAAGCGTTCGCCGTTCGCCGTAATTTCGACGAGCGGTTCGCCTGCTGCGGCATTCTGTGGAATGACGATGGCCGACAATCCCTCCAAACAATCGTCCTGCCGCGTCAGTGTACCGTGCGGCGCGATGTCGGCCGCCGCACCGGAAGTCGTGCTGCCGCCGTCGACGAATGAGAACGCACCTTCGTTCTTCAACCCTTTCAGAACGACCCCTGCCGAAGCGAAGTCGTCGAGCGTATAACCGTAACCGGCTTTGAGTACGATGTCGATACGGCTCATCGCATGGTCGAACTCCATCGCCACGTCGCCCGTGACGGCAGCGTAGTTTGTCCGCTTGGAGAAGCGCAGGTCGGCTGCCGTGTAGGCTGCGTCGTCCTGTTGGTCGGCAGCGAGCGCCAGCGGCAACGTGACGGCGCCGGCTTCGAGTGCGGTTTCACGGTAGGGAGCGTAGGCGTAGAGGTCGAACCGCAACTTCTTTGCTCCTGGAAACGCAATGGCGGGTGTCGAGACATAGGTGTCGCCCGAGCGAGTGAACTCCACGTTCGCATGGAGGCGTTCGCCGGCGAGCGCCTCTGAACCCTCGGCCGCTTTCTGTACAATGTAAAGACCGAAGCGGTCGAACGAGGGCGCCTGCCCGCTGTCCGACGCAAGGGCGCGGACGACAATCCGACCGTCGGATGGCTCCGGCGCCGCTGTTTCATCGCTCTTGCTGCAACTGCCTGCAAGCAGGAGCAAGGCTAACGAACCTGCCCAAATGCTATTATATTGTTTTTTGTCCATAATCGTGCGGTGTTTAGTTTCTGTAACGGATGCAACGGACGGAGTAGCCGGTTCGCTGCTGCGGCGAGGTGACATACACTGTCGGGCGGTTGTAGTAGAGATAGAACCCATTGGCCTGTGAAGCCCCCACTGCTGAACTGCTCCACCAATAGCCATAGCTTTCGAATTGCCAGTACGCGCCGTTATCCTCGCGCGAACCGGCAGGCAGCCCGTTGAAGCCGCTGCTGTTGGTACCCTGATAAGCGGGGTTTTCTTCTCCCTTGTATTTCCAGCCCGAGTCGCTCTTCATCCTGTCGCCGGCGATATCTTCACCGCCCAACAGTTCGATGGTCATGCGGATTTCATCGATGGTGGGCACATGCCACCCTTCGGGGCAAAGTTTGTTGGTGGCTACCGCGTAGTAATTGTAAATAAGACCGTAGCGTTCGACGTTGGCCGACTCGCCGTTCGGGTAGCAGTAGGCGTCCGTGCGAGTCGTTCCGTTGTTCGTCCACATTTCGGCGTCGTCCATTCGCGTGATGGGCGTACCGTCGTTATACCGAGTCGTGGCGAGGTTGGCGGCCATCCAATATTGCGTGCCTATTTTCACGACGGGATAGCTGTTGCCCTCGATGTCGGTGATTGACTTGGGCATGTTGTCGTCGACTTCGACAGTCTCCTCGACCGACGTACCCTCCGTCCATTCATGCTCGGTGACGTCCACCGTGACGGTAATATCCGGTACGGCCTGCCCCACCGTAATGGCGAAGTCGTACTGCATACCGGCTTTGAGCGTCAGTTCCTTGCCCAACGGGTAGGAGGCTTCGAATGTTCCGACTTTGAGATTGAGCACCGCTTCGTCGGCTGCGATCCGCTGCGGTGCGACGATGGCCGAAAGTCCCTTGATCGTCGATCCGTCGGGCACCAGCGTGCCATTGGGTGTCGTTGTTTGTGGATTCGACGATCCCGTAACGCTACCCGTCGCGAAGTCCACGTCGGCGGACAGGTCTAACGTCAAAGTGACCTTGGCATCGGCCAACTCATCGAGCGTGGGTTCTCCAGCCGTCGTGAACGAAAGGTCGATGCGCGAGAACATGCGGTGAAAAGTCATCTGCACGGCTCCCTGCTGGTCGGCTGGAACGAGTGCCGTCGCGGCCATGAAATCGGCAGCGGCGAAGTCTGCTGCGGCCGATTGGTCGGCCGCAGCCGTGACGGTCGCCGTCGTGCCGGCGAGGGGCATCCGGTCGGCATGAGGGGTATAGGCTGCCAGCGTACCGGCCGAAGGTTTGAGCATGAGTGAGGCTGCGCTTCGGAACAGGCCCTCCTTCAACGTGAGACGCGCATTGTTGATGTAGCGCGGTGCATCGGCCGTGAATGCGCCCTCGACGGCGAAGAGACCGATGGCTGCACCGTCGTCGAAGATGCCGTCGGCCGACGTACTGTTCCATGAGGAGAACTTGCCGTCGATGAGTATAGGCTGCGTGGCGGGCGGCTCCGGCGTTTCGTTCGGATCGTCGCCGTCGCCACATGCTGTGGCGCCGACGAGCAGGACTCCCGCCCATGCGAGGGCGAGTAGTTGCAAATGATAGCTGTATCGTTTCATAAATCGCTTGTATTCGTTGATTTTATGCAGCGGACATACATGCCCGAGTAGAGGTAGGATTGCGCAATGTAGGGCATGTTGGACAGATAGAGGTATCCGGGGCTATCGTCTCCTTTATAGGATGTCCAGATGCCGGCATCGGATGTCAGCCAATAATAATAGGATTGGATGCCGCCGGGCAGGGCGCCGAATCCGGAAGCGTTGGTAGGATTGTAGTGGTTCCACCGGCTGTCGGGCGCCATAAGATCTGCCGCTTTGGGTACGGCGTCGAGCAGCGACTGCATCTGGTCCCAGTCGGGTACCGTCCATCCTTCGGGGCAGATTTTGCCTGTGTCGACGGTGTAGAAATTATAGAGCAGACCGTAAGTGGCTCGGTTCTCGGTCTTGTCCATGAAGTCGCAGGCAGTAGGAGTCGTAAAGGTATCCCACGATGCCTCCTGTCCCTTGCCGATAGGAATTTCGGTGCCGTCGTTCAGATGCAGTGTTTTGAGGTTTGCAGCCATCCACGTTAGGCCGCCGATCTCCACGACGGGATATTCGTTGCCGTCGATGTCCTTGACCGTCGCTGCGGGTTCGGGCTCTGGTTCGGGTTCGGCCTTTTTTATGCAGCGGACAGACAAGCCGGCGCTTTCGTAATACGACTGAGAAATCATGGTCGTTCCGCCGAGCGTGAAACTGGCCGGCCCGCTGTCGCTTGTGTAGGATGTCCAGAAATAGGCGCTGCCTCTTTCCCAGAAGGCCCACGACGAGTTGCCGCCCGGCAGTGCGCTGAATCCTGTCGTATTGGTCGGGTCGGAGGCGAGTGCCGTCCAGTTATCGTCGGGTGCCATCAGGGCGACATTCTGAGCAATAGAACCGTAAGGCAAAGCGTCCGTCTGCTCCCAGTCGGGCACTGTCCAGCCTTCGGGACAGAGTTTCCCAGTTGCAACAGTATAGAAGTTGTAGAGCAGACCGTATTTTTCCTCATTTTCGCTCTTGTTCATAAAGATACATGCGGCAGGCTCGGTCTGTCCGTCCCATGCGGAGCAGCCGCCTTCGATGACGGGAATCGGCGTGCCGTCGTTCAGATGCTGTGTTTTGAGGTTGGATGCCATCCAATAGAAGTCGCCGATTTTCACGACGGGATATTCATTGCCGTCGTAGTCCTTGACCGTCTCTGTCGGTTCGGGTTCCGGCTCGGGTTCCGGAACATCTTCGTCTTCGATGCAACGGATGGACATGCCTGCGTATTTGTAATGCGTGTCTATACCAGAATACATCGCCAGATAGAGATAGGATGCAGGAAAGGTCTGCGTATCGTCGCAGGTCGAGCTCCAGAAGTAGGCGTCGCCCGTCATCCAGCCGTTGCCGACGGACATGCCGGCCGGCAATGCGGAAAAGCCTGTCGTATTGGTCGGATTGTAACCGCTGCTCCAATTCTCGTCGGGCGCCATCAGCGAATAGGCACCTTTCTCGTCGTTGAACGGCAGCAGCCCCAGCTCCTCTTTGGAGGGAACTTTCCAGCCTTTCGGGCAGAGGTCGCCCTTCTCGACCGCATAATAGTTGTAGAGCAGACCGTATTTTTCACGATAGTCCGCGTTATTCTCCGTGATGCAGGCGGCGGGCGCGGTCAGTGCGTCCCATGCGTCCGTGCCGCCGTCGACGACCGGTATCTCCGTGCCGTCGTTGTAGTGCGTGGTGCGGAGGTTGGCGGCGAGCCACTTCACGCCGTTGATTTCGATGACGGGATAGGTGTTGCCATCGTAGTCGCTGACAGAGGGCAACTCGGGTTTGGAGGCATCGCCCGTAATGACGCCGCCCTCCTGCCAATCGTCGATTTGGGCGCTGACGGCGAGCGTCGGCCCCTGCGGCGTCATGCCGATTGTAGCGGTGAAGAGATGGCTCTTGCCCGGCTCGAAGGTGAATTCCGAACTGGGTTTGTAGGCCATTGTCTTGCCTTTGAACGTAAAATAGATGACCGTCTCGCCCGCTTCGCGTGTCTGCGGGACTACGACGGCAGAAAGGCCGGTGACGTAGTCGCCCTCGATTCGCGTCGTGCCGTAGGGACGGATGTCGGTCACGTCGGCCGGCTCGCCGAATGTCTCGGCATCGACATCGTAGAGTGCCGTACTGCAAAAATCTTTGAGGAGCACCTCGGCTTCGAGCAGCTCGTCGGCAGTGACGCCGTCGCCTGCCGTCATACGGATCTGCATGAGACTCAGGATATGACGGAATGCGACGGGAACAGCCTGCCCGTCCGGCTTCACGTTGCGCGTGACAGCGACCATCCAGTCCGAAGCCGTGCGGCTCGCGGCGTCGCTTTGGTCGGTCGCGACAGCGACGGCGAGCGACGAGGTATTGGACCGGAATCCGGTCTGATTATAGGGATAGTAGGCGTAGAAGGTATTGGCCGTCGTGGCATCGGGGAAGTAGGCAGTTGCCGATGAAACGAATTGTCCGTCGCGGTAGACGAACTTCACGTTGTCTTCCCAGCGTGAACTTGAAAGAGGTTGTTCGCGGCCATCGCTCCACGGCACGACGCTCAGGCCGATAGCGTCCTCCTCGTCGAAGGCCGTTCCGGTGACGCGCGTCGTAATGCTCGGCGCCAGTGTGATGCGCAGGTTCGTTTCAACACCCCCCCCCTCCGGTTCGGTCGTCGAACATGACGGGGCGATAAACAGACCTGTAACGGCCGATAACGAAACAAGGCCGTTCAGGGAGAGACGGGTCACCGTGCGGCGCCACGTTCTCCGGTGATTTGGGTACAGTTTGTTCATAACATATAATATATGAAGATATTGTCAAGGGACACGGAACGCATACTCTCCGCAGGCATTGGGGACGACCGCCGGCAGAGGTGTCGCGTCGGTATGCGTTTCGCACAAATATAATAAAAAATCATAAAAAACGTTCGTTTCAAATTTTTTTCGTACATTAGCTACTCGAACCGATGCGGCACTCCTCGTGCTGCTATCATGTATCGTCATTTATGAATCGAGCGAACGAAACGATTGTACGGTTTGCGACATGCGTGCTGGCCGTCGCGATGATATGCGTGCCGACATCGCTATGGGCGGCGGATACCGGCAGGCTTGCCCGTGTGCGGCAGGCGGACGGCACGACGCTGTCGCTGCGAATTTGCGGCGACGAGTTTTTCCACTATGCTGTCACCTCCGATGGTTATTCCGTCGATCAAGGTCCCGATGGTTTCTACTATTATCTGGTCGAGCGTGACGGCCGTCCCGTGCGCAGCAATGTCCGCGTGTCTGAGCGCGGCCGCCGCACAGCCGACGAACGCCTGCTGTTGGAGACGTTGCGCCCGGGCGTGGTGGCGACGGCGTTGCGCGCTCGCGCGCGTATGCTGCGCAGCGAGACGCGCGCCGGACTGGAAACGGGATTCCCTACGACGGGCGAAATCCGTTCGGTGGTGATTCTGGCGGCGTTCAGTGACGTCGGTTTCACGGTGCCCGATCCGCAGCGTGCTTTCGAACGGATGCTCAATGAGGAGGGGTATTCTGACAACGGAGCGCTCGGCAGTGCGCGTGACTACTACCTCGATAACTCGGGAGGACGGTTCCGCCCGACCTTCGACGTGGTGGGTCCTGTGACGCTCGACCATCCCGTCGCTTATTACGGCGCCAATACTGATTATCGCGACGAGAATGCCGAACGAATGATTATCGAGGCCTGCCGCAAGGCGGAGCGTGCCGGCGTCGACTTCTCTCAGTACGATTTCGACAATGACGGTAAAATCGACAACGTCTTCGTCTACTATGCCGGTCACAACGAATCCGACGGCGGCGGTATGAATACCGTGTGGCCGCACCGGGGTGAAATATCCTATCCGGGCGAGATGCTCGGCGGCAAGGAGCTGTGCGTCTACGCCTGTACGTCGGAGCTGAGCGGTTCGCCCGATTTCGACAGCCGCATGGCCGGCATCGGAACCTTCTGCCACGAGTTCGGTCATGTGCTCGGCTGGCCCGATTTCTACGATACGAACGGTAGCGATTTCGGTACGGGAGTCGGCGTCTTCAACTGGTCGCTCATGTGTCAGGGCAGTCGGAACGACGGAGGCCGCACGCCGCCGTCGCTCACGGCGATGGAGCGCATGATGGCGGGATGGCTGACCCCGACGACGCTCACCCGTTCGGGTGACTACGAACTCAATCCCATTCAGCAAAACGAGGCCTACCTGATTGCGACCGATACCGAAGGTGAATTTTTCCTGCTCGAAAACCGTCAGCAGACGGGATGGGACAGAGCGCTCAAAGGACACGGCATGTTGATTTACCACGTCGACCGTTCGCAGCGGATCGTCGAAGGATACTCGGCCCGCGACCGTTGGACTTACAATATGCCTAATGACGTGGCCGGCCATCCCTGTTTCCGCCTCGTGACGGCGCGTCCCGATTCGGGTGACGGCTATGAGGCGTTCATGCCCTATCCCGGCGAGACCGGAAACACGGAGTTCTCGGCCGCCAGCCGGCCGGCAGCGCAGAGCTGGTCGGGAGCCTCGCCGGCGGCCGAGCTGTACGACATCTCGGAATCCCCGGAGGGCGTCATCCGTTTCTCGGTGCGTATGGCCGAAGGAAGTATCGAGGAAGTTCGTATCGAGGGGCGCGAGCGGGCAGTTGCGGGCGACACGATTCTCCTGCGTGCTATCGTGATGCCCTCCGGTGCCGTCGGGGAGCTGGCGTGGAGCAGTTCCGACGAAACGGTCGCTTCGGTCGACGGCGAGGGTGTCGTGCATTGCCTGCGGGCGGGTATGACAACCGTACGTGCCGTTGCCGGATCGACTGGTGCGGCTGCGGCGTTCGATATAGAGGTGGTCGACGGACGGATGCTGCGCGGTCGTGTATGTAACGGGAAAGGCGAGGCAGCGGCCGGTGCGACGATCGAGATGTCCGACGCCGCCGGCGAGCGAGTCGCGACTTTCGTCAGCGGTGACGACGGCTGCTTCACCAGTGAGGTGGACGAAGTGACGGCAGGCGACTATTCGCTGCTGCTCACATGCGAGGGGTATCCGGTGCAGGCTGTGCCGGCGACGGTAACGGAGGGCATGACGCTGCTCGAAGTGCCGCTGCTCCGATCCGACGAGTTCGATCGGGGCGACGGGACGTTCGAGGTTGCCGTGCAGCCATTCGAGCGTTCGGCCTTCGTGACGTGGAGTGCTTCGAAAGCCGAAGCGTGGCGCGTGCAGTGGCGGCCGATGGATTCGGCTTTCTATATCGGTACGGAGACGGTCGCCGAGGCGCAGTTCGATATCGATGATCTGGAACGGCAAAAGGACTATGTCGTACGGATCGCCGAGCTTTCCGGCCAGGCGGAGCGGAGCTATCGGATCGCCTATTTCACGACGGCGGCACAGAGCGGCCGTTATGCAGGCATGGCTTTGCAGTCGGAGTATGCCGTCGGAGCGCCTGTATTGCTGAAAGCGATCAACGTCTCCGACGAGGCGCAGTTGAGCTGGGCGGTCGACGGCGAGGCGACTACCGAGAGCGTCGTGCGGCTTGCGGCCGGCGAACATGAAGTCGAGTTACGTGTGACCGACGGCGGTCGCACGGAGATTATAACGAAGTATATCAAAGTAGAATAAGTGATGGGAAATATAGCGTTCCGCATGGAAATTGCGGCTGTTTTAGCGGTCGCCGCAGTGATGACCGCCTGCGAGAAGGGCGGTGAGACCGTGGAAAACGGTTCACCCGAGTGCGAGGCATTTCTCGCTGCGGCGACCGAATACGGACTTTACAGCGACGGTGTGCCCGTGCGGGTATTCTGCCGCACAGCGGATCAGCTGGTGCGTGACAGCGAGGGAACGACGCTCCGCATCCAGAATACGGAGCAGAGCAGCGTGCTGGCGTGCACCTTCTCTTCCCGTCCACAGAGCGGCGTGACGATAGTCGCACGCTACGAGGGTACGGGGTTCGCTCTGAAAGCCGGCAGTGCCGAATTCGAGGTGGTGAAGACGGCCGACACGAAGGCGTGGCTGTGGTGCGAGGCGCAGGGACTGGGCATCGTAGCTGATACGCGATAACGGTTGGCGACGGAAGCTGGTCTCGGTGTTTTTCGGATTTGGAAGGGGCGGTGCGTCCGACGACCCTGAAATTCAGGGTGGCGGTCTGTAAATATCTTAACCTATCGCGGTGGAATAGGGCGCAAATAAATGTCCGTATAGTATGAATACGTTCGTAAAATCGGACAGGTGACGATATGGAAACGCAGTCGTAAACTCTGCTTTTTTGCGTTTTCTTGTCCGACTGTTTCCCGAATCTTGATTTTCGAAGAATTATCACCCCCCCCCTCCTCTTGCTCAGTCGACGGCTGTTTCTTTGAAACAGCCGTTTGACGGATATTACTTGCTGATTATATGATTTGGCGACGGTTCATCTTTCCGTTAGCGCCGTGCTTTACCGCTCTGGATAACTAATCACGATAACAGGAATATTCGTTCGCCGGATATTATTCCATAACCCGCCGACGGAACTAAATACGCTGATTCGATTCCGTTGACGGGTTATAAGAATAAGAATTTGTTTTTATGGATGGAAATAATTTTAATCGTTTTGAACCGATCTGTTTTTGGAGGTTTCCGTATTATATTTTTGTCTCAGGAGGTAATCGGGAAGATAAAGAGTTTTATATGTTGACTTAAACTACCTCTCTCTACCTTCGAATTAGGCGGACGCTGCTACTGCTCCTGCAATGACTCCAACAGCGAGGCAGCCTCCGACGAGGTATGCGGTTGCAGCGTAATTTTGCCCTTCAAGGAAAACGCAAAAACTACGATTTGCATAAATAGGATTATTGACGACTCGGGCCTTTTTGAATTTACGGAGGCTTTGGCGTTTGTCCAGCACAATGTCGTTAACATAGTTCGACACTGTTATATCCTGTGTTTCCGCGAAATCTTCCGTTTGAGAATAACGCAATACGCCTCGTACCGAATAGGGCGTGTTCGTATTCTCGAAATGCCATGTCCGGCCGATTTTACGGGGGCGGAAGCCTATCTGGGCGAAGTCGGAAGCATCGATTGTCCAATCGCAAAGTTTGTAGACCGCCTTAGGGGCGAGTGCTAACACACGCTGTTCTTGAATCGTCGTCGAATTTTGTGTAGTACGTCCTCCGCCGACGTTCATGCCGTTCATGAGTGTTCCGGCAATCCCTCCGATTCCGACAGCATTGGCGACACTTCCCAGATTGATTCCGACGCCCGAGTTTTTCTCCTTACCGCTCGTGTAGGATGCATTGGAGAAAAGGCAAGTCGGCGTATTGTTTTTGTAAGAAAATGAATTTCCTTTGTCGATGTAGAGCGTTCGGTCCGATTTGTTTGCCACTATCCAACAGGGGTGTCCGCCGTCGATTCCGATCATGACTTTGAGATTCTCGTCTTCATAGACGGCATTCGCTCCGTCGGCAAAGAAGCAGTAGACGCCCACACGTCGTGCCGACGCACTCCCGGCGCACAATATGATGCACGCCAACAAAATCAATTTTTTCATAAGTTTCGAAAAATGCCGTCCGCACCTCGGCGGCTTTAACAAAAAGAAAAGCGTGGTGCCGAAAACTTATTTCAACTGGACAGGTCGTAGGATTACCTTCGTGAAAAAATAAGCAACAGCCCCACGCCTATACCCCGAAGGATACGACGTAAGAAGATATTCGCCTATTCTTTTCACTGATGAATTTCCTACGTTCGTCCAGTCAAGAATAAACTTACACTTTCCGTGGTTCCAATATGTCAATGCAAATGTAGAAAACATATCCGGAAAATGCAATTGCCGTCTTCTTTTTTTTTCGAGCTGTTGCGAAAGCAAATTTCGGTAAAAAAATTCTGAAAATCAATATTGATTCTGAACAATGTTATTTCAATTTGGGGCCATTTGTTTGAATGAAAAATGAAAGCGGGACAGCCTTTTCGTTCCGACCCGCTTTGTGGTGAAATCTCCATTTCCGGCCTTTCCTCCGCTCGTTCGATGTCGGTTCCGATTTTCTGGTCAAATTCCTTTTGTTGCTGTTCGAACCACGGGGCGTCTGTTGCGTTTGCTGTGAACTTGACCCCGCTCGGCCCGATGGTCTTGCAATAGTTTTCCCATTTCGACAGTCCCTTTCGTGCGGGAACAGGTTATCGATGCGGACGGATGTTTTCAATAGCTGTTGTGCCTTCTGTTTAAGGTTGGCGACCTCTTTCTCATATCCGGTGTGCATCGTTTAATCTCTTGTTGCAGTTTTCCGATTCGCTGGTACTTGTCGGCAATTATCCCCTGCGAGTCTGTGATCTGCTTTTCGTATTGCAAGGGTTCGGATCGTGGAACAACGTTCCGATTCGCTCGACGGCTTCGGCCGTGGCATCTACGTCCATACCTTTGAGTTTGCCGGCTTCGATCCCGCGGCGGGGCTGCGCAGGTTCCTCGGCTTTCGCCGGCTCCTCTTTCTTCTTTCGTCATTGTTCGTCGATGGCGTCATAGTCCGTCCGCACGGCCTTCCACTGCGCCTGCAAAGCTGTAATATCTAACATCTACCGGCAGCGTTTCTTGCTGCCCTTTCAGATTCTCGATCTGCTCGGTGATCGTGTTTTTCGGGCGAATACCTTGCGGTAACTGCGTGGAGACCGCGTTCCAAACGCTGGTTCCGATATTCCGGTACGGCCTGACACTGCGTGTGGATTTCGGAAATTTGGCCGGAGGTCGTGATTCGGGCATAGATCGGTGCTTTGCCCTTCTTCGTGAGTTTCGTCTTCTTGCAGAAGAAGACCACGCTGAATGTCGTGCGTTTCATCATGCTGCATGGGTTGAATCGGTTAAACGTATGCAGCATAGAGATTATTGGACGCAAAACGATGTAATTCAACGCATCGGTCGTAAATCGTGACCTCTTTTCGGTTCGAGCGAAACAGGTCACGATTTAGGTCTGAGTAACCTGCTTTTTTATGCGCTCGAATACATCGCCTAAAAACGAAAAAACCTTACATATCGCTGATACATAAGGTTTTTTACTCGATTTACTTCTTCCTTCAAAGAAGCCCGGAGCGGGAAACGGGATTCGAACCCGCGACCCTCAGCTTGGGAAGCTGATGCTCTACCCCTGAGCTACTCCCGCATTGCATGTCACTTTTCGATGGAAAAACTCCGAAAGCAGGACAAAAGTAATAAAAAAACGGTGAATCTCCAACTGGTTTCGCATTTTTATGGGGCGTCGCCCGAAAAAAAAATCTGAATCGATCGTATGGTGTTATCTTGTTGTACCGTTCCTGCGGGTAGAATCCGTCTCTCGACACATAATTTTTGTACGATGTCGCGGTCTGTCGGGACGGGGCGTGAGAAGACCGGCTGTTGCGACGGGACGGTCCGATGTCGTAAAATTTTTGCCGGACGGCTATTCCTGTTCTGGGAGCGGTCGCGCCGCCGGATCGTGTGCGGCAGGCTTCGCCGGTAAACCGAACGGGGACGAACCGCAACGATCCGTCCCCGTATTTCGGTAAGGGAGGCTTTATTCCACCAGTTTTTTCAGCGAAGCGAGGTTCTGTGCGCTGTCGGGACGTTTTCCTTCGGGAGTGTAAAGCGCATCCAGCCGGTCGCGGAAGTGCTCCTCTACCCTGCTGCGAACGACCTTCATCGTGCTGTTGACCAGTCCGTTCTGCTCGGTAAACGCTTCGTCGACGATGGCGACGGCCGACGGCAGCCAGCGGTCGGGGAATTCGCCGGCATGGACTCCACCCGCACGGAAAGCGTCGATCTCGCCTGCGACCTCCCGCGCCAATGCGGCGAGATCGTTCCCGCAGGTTTGATAACGCCGCCGCAGTTCGTCGTGGTTGGGAACGACGATGGCGACCGTGTAGGGATTCTGGTTGTTGTGGACGATGATCTGGTCGATCAGCCGCGATGCGTCGGCGATCGCCTCCTCCATGCCTTCGGGGCTGTATTTTTCGCCGTCGGAGGCGATCAGCAGGCTTTTGAAACGTCCCAGCACATAGAGGAATCCGTCGTCGGTCAGGTAGCCCATGTCGCCCGTATGGAGCCAGCCGTCGCGCACGGTGTCGGCCGTCGCTTCGGGGTTTTTCCAGTAACCGGCCATGACATTCTCGCCGCGGACGACGATTTGGCCTTTCTGACCGTGAGGAACCTCGCGACCCTCTTCGTCGAGGATGCGGCAGTCGAGCGGCTGTACCAGCGTGCCCGACGAGCCGAAGCGGCATTTGCGGGGCCGGGGCGAGTTGGTCGAGATGACGGGTGTCGCTTCCGAGAGACCGTAGCCCTGGAACATCGGCATCCCGACGGCGTAGAAGAAACGTTGCAGTTCCGCATCGAGCAGCGCTCCCCCGCCGACGAAGAAACGCAGTTCTCCGCCGAAGGCTTTGCGCACCTTGCGGAAGAGCGTGACGTCGAACAGTGCTACGACAGGTCGCAGGACGCATCGCCAGCCGCGTCCGCGGCGGTAACCGTCGCCGTTGTAGGCGTATGCCGTCTTCAACGCCAGCCGGAACAGCCCTTCGGTCATGCGGCCTTTGGCGCGGATCGACGATTCGATGCTTTTGCGGAAATTCTTGGCCAGCGCCGGAACCGACAGCAGGAAGTGCGGCCGGACTTCGCGGATGTTGACCGGTATGTTTTTGAGCGTCTCCATCGGCGTGCGGCCGATCTGCACGGTGGCCACCGTGGCGCCGCAGGCGATCATGATGTAGAATCCCACGACATGGGCGAAACAATGGTCGAGCGGCAGAATGATGAGCGTGCGGTAGTACGGCGGGATGTCGATGCGCGTGAGCGACTGCTCGACGTTGGCCGTATAGTTGCGGTGCGTGAGGATCACGCCTTTGGGATCGGCCGTCGTGCCGGAGGTGTAGGTGATCGTGGCGTAATCGTCGTTGCGGATCGCCTGCCCGATTTTCAGGAACTCCTCGCGGTGTTTTGCGAGGTAGTCGCGGCCGAGTTTTCGGAGCGTTCCGTAGGCCGTCTCCCCCGCTTCCAGCGCAATGTGGCCGAATACGACGACGAGCTCGATCTGCGGCAGTTCGGCGCGGATGCGGCGGATCTTGGGCAGCTGGTGTTTGGAGACGAAGAGCGCTTTGACTTCGGCGTGCCGCAGCCGGAAGAGCAGGTCGTTCGACTCTTCGAGCTTGACCGAGAGGGGGACGCTGACGGCTCCGGCGTAGAAAAGGCCCAGTTCGGAGATGATCCATGCGTTGCTGCCCTCGGCCAGGATGGCTACCTTGTCGCCCGGGCGGATGCCCGAGGCGGCCAGTCCCGCACCCACTTCGAGTGCCAGTTCGCGGGTTTCGGCATAGGTCGTCGGCTCGAACCTGTGGTGGCGTTTTTCGAGCAGAAATGTTTTCCCGCCGTATTTCCCGACGGAATCCTCGAAGAGATCGATGATGGTCTTTTTCATAGCGAAGGCGTGTTATGGTATCGCGCCGGCCGCGGCGGCCGGAGACGCCGGTTAGTCCATTTTCAGCACGGCGAGGAAGGCTGACTGCGGTACCTGCACCTGTCCGATCTGCCGCATCCGCTTCTTGCCCGCCTTCTGTTTTTCGAGCAGCTTGCGTTTGCGCGAGATGTCGCCGCCGTAGCACTTGGCCGTCACGTCCTTGCGCACGGCCTTCACCGTTTCGCGGGCGATGATCTTGGCGCCGATAGCCGCCTGAATGGCGATGTCGAACTGCTGGCGCGGGATCAGCTCCTTGAGCTTTTCGCACATCTTGCGGCCGAAGTCGTAGGCGTGGTCGGCGTAGATGAGCGACGAGAGCGCGTCGACCGGCTCGCCGTTGAGCAGGATGTCCAGCTTGGCCAGCTTCGAGAGTTGATAGCCCGTGCGGTGGTAGTCGAACGAGGCGTAGCCCTTCGAAATCGATTTGAGCTTGTCGTAGAAGTCGAAGACGATCTCCGACAGCGGCATGTCGAAATTGATCTCCACGCGGTCGGTGGTGATGAAGGTCTGGTTTTTCAGTACGCCGCGCTTGTCGATGCAGAGCTTGATGACATTGCCCAGAAAGTCGGCTTTGGTGATGATCTGCGCCAGGATATAGGGTTCCTCGATCTTGGCCACTTTCGTGATTTCGGGCAGTCCCGAGGGGTTGTGTACCTCCAACTCCTCGCCCGAGGTGGTGGTGATGCGGTACGAGACGTTGGGCACGGTGGTGATGACGTCCATGTCGAACTCGCGGTAGAGACGCTCCTGGATGATCTCCATGTGCAGCAGTCCGAGGAATCCGCAGCGGAAGCCGAAGCCGAGCGCCAGCGAGCTCTCCGGTTCGAAGGTCAGCGAGGCGTCGTTGAGTTGCAGCTTTTCGAGCGAGGCGCGCAAATCCTCGTACTGGTCGGCTACGACGGGATAGACGCCTGCGAAGACCATGGGCTTGACGTCCTCGAAGCCGGCGATCGCCTCGCGGCTGGGGCGCGCCACCGACGTGATGGTATCGCCGACCTTCACCTCGGCCGAGTTCTTGATGCCCGAACAGATGTAGCCCACGTCGCCCGAGCGGATCTCGTCGCGCGGCGACATTTTGAGTTTGAGCACCCCCACCTCGTCGGCGTCGTATTCAGCGCCGGTGTTGATGAATTTGACGTGCTCGCCCTTGCGGATCGAGCCGTTGAAGACACGGAAATAGGCGATGATACCCCGGAAGGGGTTGAATACCGAGTCGAAAATGAGCGCCTGCAACGGGGCGTTGTCGTCGCCCTTCGGTGCGGGGATGCGGGCGATGATGGCTTCGAGTATCTCCTCGACGCCCTGGCCCGTTTTGCCCGAAGCGAGCAGAATGTCTTCGCGCTTGCAACCGATCAGGTCGATCACCTGGTCGGTCACCTCGTCGATCATCGCCGAGTCGACGTCGATCTTGTTGAGTACGGGGATGATTTCCAGATCGTGCCCGACGGCCAGATAGAGGTTCGAAATCGTCTGTGCCTGGATGCCCTGCGTGGCGTCGACCACCAGCAGCGCCCCTTCGCACGAGGCGATCGCGCGCGACACCTCGTAGGAGAAGTCGACGTGTCCCGGCGTGTCGATCAGGTTGAGCACGTACCGCTCGCCGTCGCGCGCGGCGTATTCCATCTGGATGGCGTGGCTCTTGATGGTGATGCCCTTCTCGCGTTCGAGGTCCATGTCGTCGAGTACCTGCGATTGCATCTCGCGCTGGTTCA